>PQAN01000139.1 GCA_003105285.1 Methylocystaceae bacterium | reverse complement strand
GCCGCTCTCGTTGGCGGACGAGGGCTGGTTTCCGCTCCTTTCCACTACATGATGGCGCTCTGCCTCCTCGGGGCGGCGATCGGCGCGCTCTGGCGCCCACTCGACGAAACGAAGGCGTGAACGAGAAAGCGATTTCGCTCTATGGCCACTCGCACGGGCGCCTGCCGGGAAACTCCATGTCTCTCGACGCGGGCGCCGACTGCTGGGATTACGCGCCTGTCTCAATTGACGATATCCGCCGACGATTGAAGACGTTGCCCGAGGCGCCAGATCCGGAAGGGGATCCGGGGAGCAGAGCGCGAGGCGCTCATTAGCGTAGACGCCAGCCGTGAATCTGTTGCTGCGCGTCCGCCCGTGGGAAACAGACGCCGTCGCGCGATTCCCATCCGGGCGCATCGCACCCGACGAGCCGACGCAAATCGTCGGCCTTGTAGAGTCGAAACGCGCGGACGTCATCAGGCGTGTTCGCCCAGGACACCCGCTCTTTTTCATGGTCGATCGTCACGAGCGCGACAGGCATGCGCAGGCGCGGCGCGAAGCGCGCGCAACGTTGGACGCTGACATCGAGCGCCGCTGCCGGGAGCTTGCAGAGCGCCAGACGGCCGAGCGCGACGAGGTGGCGCGCATGGAATGGCGCGGGAATGGCGGCGCTCGTGACGCGATGGTGCCGGGAGTCGCGAAGCATCACAAGTCGCAGCGCGAGGCATTGCAGGTGGGAATAGCCGCCGCGCGCGCCGAACTGCGCGAAGCATTTCCTGACTGGCCGGACTATCCCGCATGCCTCATTTCCATGAGGTCGCGGTAACTGAGCTCGTATCGCAGATACCAGCGCACGCAGAGAGTGATGACTTCCCGATCGAAATGCCGACCCTGATCATCGATACTCAGCACTGTCGCAACCCCATCGCCTCGGAAATTCCCTCACCCCAGACTATGCCTTGCTCACGCGGTTTGCACCAGAGCCCGCGCACGCTAGAATTGAGCGATAGATGATCATCGCGGACATTCGATCGTCCGACGATGAGCAGATGAGATGTGAAGCGGGAGGAAGCGCATGATCGACGCGGCGCAGAATATCGTCTGGTTCGAGGAGGTGACGCGCGACGATGTTGCGAGCGTCGGCGGCAAGAACGCCTCGCTCGGAGAGATGATCGCCCGTCTCACGGAAAAAGGCGTCAGGACGCCTTCTGGATTTGCGACGACGGCGCAGGCCTTTTGGTTCTTCATCGAGAGCAATGGCGCGCGGAATGTCATCGCCGTGACGCTCGACGATCTCGAATCGGGCCACGTCGCGCTCGCCGACGCCGGTCGAACGATCCGCAACGCCATTCTACGCGGCGAATGGTCGAGCGAAATGGCGAGCGCTATCGTCGAAGCCTATCGCGAACTCGGTCGCCGCGCCGGCAAAGACGAGCCCGACGTCGCCGTGAGGTCGAGCGCGACCGCCGAAGATCTGCCGAATGCGAGCTTCGCGGGGCAGCAGGAGACTTATCTCAACATTCGCGGCGAGCGCGCTCTGCTCGACGCCTGCCGGCGCTGCTACGCTTCGCTGTTCACGGATCGCGCCATAAGCTATCGCAAGACGCAGGGTTTCGACCATATGAAAGTCGCGCTGTCGGTCGGCGTGCAACTGATGGTCCGCTCCGACACAGGCGGCGCGGGCGTGATGTTCTCTCTGGATACGGAGACGGGCTTCGACAAGGTCACGCTCATCAACGCCTCTTGGGGCCTCGGCGAAAATGTCGTGCAGGGCGCGGTGGACCCGGACGAATATGTCGTCTTCAAGCCATTCCTCGCCGATGCGTCCCTGTCGCCGATCATCGAGAAGAAGCGCGGCGACAAGCTCGTGAAGATGATCTATGCGCAGGAGAGCGAGCAGCCGACTCGCAATGTCCCGACATCCAAGGCCGAGCGCGCCTCCTTCGTTCTCGCCGACGACGATATTCTGACCTTGTCTCGTTGGGCCTGCCTGATCGAGGACCACTACGGCCGGCCGATGGATATGGAATGGGCCAAGGACGGCGAGACCGGCGAGCTCTTCATCGTCCAGGCGCGACCGGAAACGGTTCAATCGCGCCGCGAGGCGAGCGCGCTGAAGTCCTATCGGATAGGCAAAAAAGGCCGCACCGTCTTAGCGGGACTGGCGATCGGCGATGCAGCGACGACCGGCAAGGTCTGCGTCATAGAGGATGTCCGCGACATAGGCCGCTTCGTCGACGGCTCCATATTGGTCACGCGCACGACCGATCCGGATTGGGCTCCGATCATGAAGAGGGCGGCGGCGATCGTGACCGAGCATGGCGGGCGCACCTCTCATGCGGCCATCGTCAGTCGCGAACTCGGACTGCCGGCGATCGTCGGCGCGCCGGACGCGACGCGGCTGCTCCACGACGAGCAGATCGTCACCTTGTCCTGCGCCGAAGGCGATACGGGATTCGTCTATGACGGCGTCGCCGAGATCGAGGTCGAGGAGCTCGATCTCGGCGCCGTTCCCACGACGCGCGTCAAAGTGATGCTCAATCTCGCCGATCCGGCCGCAGCCTTTCGCTGGTGGCGTCTTCCGTCCGACGGCGTGGGCCTCGCGCGGATGGAGTTCGTCGTCAATAATCAGATAAAGATTCATCCGATGGCGCTCGTCCATTACGATTCGTTGAAGGACGCAGCGGCCAAGAAGATCATCGCCGAGGCGACGATCGGCTACGAGGACAAGACCGACTATTTCGTCGAAGGGCTCTCGCGGGCGCTCGGCCGCATCGCCGCCTCGGTTCATCCGCGGCCGGTCATCGTGCGCATGAGCGATTTCAAGACCAATGAATACGCCGATCTCATCGGCGGCGCGGAATTCGAGCCGAAAGAGGAAAATCCGATGATCGGCTTCCGCGGGGCGTCGCGCTATTATTCGCCGCGCTACAGGGAAGGCTTCGCGCTCGAATGCCGCGCCATTCGCCGACTTCGCGAAGAAATGGGATTTACGAATGTCATTGTGATGATCCCCTTCTGCCGCGCGGTCAAGGAGGCGGATCGCGTGCTGGACGTCATGGCGGCCAACGGGTTGAAGCGCGGCGAGAACGGGCTTCAGGTCTATGTCATGTGCGAGATTCCCTCGAATGTCATTCTCGCCCGCGCCTTCGCGCAGCGCTTCGACGGCTTCTCGATCGGCAGCAATGATCTCACGCAGCTCACGCTCGGCGTCGACCGCGACTCGGCGGAACTCTCCGATCTGTTCGACGAAAGGGACGAGGCGGTGAAATGGATGATCCGCACCGTCATCGGCGCTGCGCGCGACGCGGGGGCCAAGGTCGGGCTGTGCGGGCAGGCTCCGAGCGACCATCCCGAATTCGCGGAATTTCTGGTCGAATGCGGGATCGATTCCATCTCGGTGACGCCCGACAGTTTCGTCGTCGTCAAGCGCCATGTGGCGGCGGCGGAGAGTTGATCGGGGCGCAATCCCTTCAATAGTCGATGACCATCCGCCTGAAATTAGCCGAGGAGATCACGTCGCCGTCTATGGCGCACGGTTTTCCGTCTGCATGCGCGTGTTTGGCGCCTGGGAAGCGTAAGGTGACGCGCGTCGGCGTCGGCGGACCTGCCGAGGCGAGTTCGATCGTCGCTCTGGATTTCGTTCGGCGCGCCCGCAGATCGACGACGCCGAAGGCGGTGGGCAGGCGCCGCAGCGTGATCCCGTCTCCGTCCCACCAATGCTCCGGCGCGCCGCGGAACAGCTCCAGCACGTCGCCGTTTTCGCGAAGCAGCATTCTTCGGATCGCAGCGACGAACTCCGCGCCGATCCATGTGTGCGGCATGTCGCCGATATATTGCGGCGCGCGAAGCGGGCTCCAGACGACCTCGGCCCATTGCCGCCAATTCTCGGGCCGCCGACATTCGAGCATCAGCGCGAGCAGACGGAATGCGTCATCGAGCCGGCCGAGCGACACGAAGGCGTTCAGATTGCGCAAGACATAGGGCGTGAAGCTGCCGTCGAAGCCCGGGGCGCCGAGCGACCTCATATCGGCGGCGCAGAGATCGTAGGTCGCGGTCAGCAAATCCTGTGGAAGAATGTCGTCGACGCGGCACGGCTCGAAAGCGATGGAGGTCGAGGTGGGGTCGACATCCATGCGATCGGCCGAGCCGGCGATCAGCCCATTCCCCATGAGCTCGCAGGTCTTGCGGAGCGAATGAGAGAGATCGGCGGCGAACTCCCGGGCCTTCGCTCGCGCTTGCGCGGCGATCTTCGTCTCGCCCGCCTCTTCGGCGAGAAAGGCGCAGTCCCGATAGGCGCGCAATGCGAAGAAATCGTCCCAATAGCTGTAGCTCGGCTCGCTATATCCCTCGTGGCTGAGGGACGGAGGCAAGAGGCTGTGGAAGCGGGAGTTGGGGCCATGCTGTGCATTGGTTCGCGCGCGAAGCTCGTCGATGAAGCGGGTCGCCCGCAAGACGGGCTCGAGAACGGCGGCCAGGAAGGCGCGGTTCTTGGTGATCCGATAGGCCTCCGCCGCGATGCAGAYGAATTCTCCCTGCGCGTCGAATTCGATATTGCTTCCATAGCCTCTGTCGATCGCGCCGTCCTCGTCGAGAATGGGCGGAACCATGCCGTTCGGATAGATACGCTTCGAATACCAGAGCACGAAGGCCTCGGCCTCTTCGGCGAGGCCCTCCCACAGCAAGGCGAGAGCCTGCGCGGAGCCGTCCCTCATCCATATGCGGTCGTAGTTTCTGGGGCCGGGCTTGAAGGCGGATCGCGTCGCATTCACGAGGATCAGCGCGGTCTGCGCTTCGACCGTCTCGGTGATTTCTGGGTCGCCGACCGTGATCCTCCTGGGGCCGAGTTTATGGCGCCAGCGACGTGCGACATTCTTTCGCACGGCGGAGAAGGTCACGCCTGCGTCGGGCGTGACGCTGTCGCGCAGCGGCGCGGCGACGACGACGGATTCGCTCGCTGCCGGCGGCAGGGAAAATGCGAATTCGAGAGCGGCGCTGAGCAGCCCCGAGTCCGAGCGAAGGCCGCGCTCCGTCGTAGCTGCGCCGTTTTCGATCAGCCTCACGACGTCGCCGTCGTCGAAATCCGCGATGGTCACCGCGTCCGGATCGCGTGAAAAGGCGGCGTAGAGCCGATCATTGATCCGCGCTTCGCATCCCACGACGGCGATGGCGTCGATCGGCGCATGGCCGCCGTGCTGCCAGAAAGGATTGATCTGCACGGGCCGCGCCGCCAGCACGAGAGCTCCTTTTCGCGGCGCGCGAGATGTGTTGACGATCCGATACTCGACGAGCGCCCGGCCAGCCTGCGCGAGCGCCGTCGCGCGAATTTCCAGGCCATCCACGGACCATGCGACGCTCGGGATCGGCAGCGAGCCGCCGAGGAGGGAGTGGCGGATGTCATCGCTCGCCGGCGCGCCGTGCAGCCTGTCGCCCATTCGCAGCAGCGGAGTGATCTGCGGCGACCCGCGTTGGGGTTCGAGATCGCCATATTCGTCGAAGAGCGCCTCTCCCTCTCGATCGAATTCTCCGACCGCCGTCCAATAGACTTGACGGCCGATCAGCGATTGCGGGTAGAGTTCTGACCGCCCGGTCCGCGCCGCTCGCTCCAGGCGGCCGATGGGCATGCGATCCGTGTCGAGGATGCGGAGCTTGAGCTCGTCGACGACGGCGCCTTCGGGCGAGCTCGCCTCGTGCAGCGTTACGCGAAGAAAGCGGCCCGTCGCGCGCGGCCACCAGAAGCTGCCGTTCCCTCCGCCGCCGGCCGTTATGCGGCCGAGCTCACGGAAGTTTTCGCCGTCATCGGAGAGATAGGCGGAGAAATCCGTTCCATAAGCCTCGCCCCATTCTATGAGCGCGCCGACCACATCTCTGACGCGACGGAAATCCACCGTAATGCTTTCGCCGGCGCGAAGCCGGATCGGCGACTGGCCGAGCGCGGCGATCCGATCCTCTTCCAATATCGATGCGGCCTCGGTCGGGCCGTGGAGATCGATCTCGACGATGTCCGGTCCTGGCCGGCGCTCTGGATTCTCGCCGCTCCAGCGCAGGAAGCGAGCCAAGGTCGGCGGAAAGGCGAAAAGCTCCTGGCCGCCTTCGCCATGTCGGGAACCGCAGAGGCGCGTCCATTGCTTCGCGTCACGCGAGCCTTCGAACTCATATTCGCTCGATGCGCGACGGCCCCAATAGATTTCCAACCCGCCGAGCGGAACCGCCTCGCCAAGGTCGATCTGGAGCCATGGCTTTTGCGATGGTTCGGCCGACCATGCGGTGGAATAACGGTCGTCGATCGCCCGTCGCGGATCGCCGCTGCTGGCGGTCGCTTTCCATAAGGCTTTCGGCGGGACGTTCATCTATCGCTTCCGACGGACGTCGGCGCGTCCCCGCCGCGGATTAACTCCCGACGCCGCGCCCGAGGCAAGCCCGCCCCTTTGCGCGCGGCTTGTCGGGGGCAGGGCGCTTGGAAAGAGCCGCCGAGGGAGCATATTCTGACGCGCGCCAGACAGACGAGGAAAATAGCCCGCATGGCAGCAAGTCCTCCTCCGATGACTTCCCGCCTCTTGAAAAACGAGTCGGGGCTGATCGTGGAAGCCAACGCCAATGGCTCGATTCGGCGTATGCGGCGCCATGGGGTTCTGCTGAACCTGTTCCTCGGTAATGAGGTCGAGGGCGGCCCCGTCAACGTCTATCTGCGCCGCCTCGATGATGGCGGCGACGCGCTCGGCTTGCTCGGGCCTCGCAGCGGCGCGGCCGCGACTTTCGACGATCGCGGAATGACCATCGAGGGCGCGTGGCGAGACATTCGCTTTTCCCTGACGCTCGTTCTCGCCCGATCCGCCCCTGCATGGTTCTGGCGCTTGGCGCTCGAGAATCGCGGCGACAGAGACCTGCGCCTGGATCTCGTCTATGCGCAGGACCTGGGCTTGACCGATTATGGCGCGGCGCGGTCCAACGAATATTACGTCAGCCAATATGTCGATCATGCGCCGCTACCTCATCCGGAGCGCGGCGTCGTCGTCGCCTCGCGCCAAAACCAGGAGGTCGACGGCCGCCATCTCTGGTGCGTCATCGGCTCGCTGGGGCAGGGCGTCGGCTTCGCCACCGACGCCTTGCAGCTCCACGGTCTTTCCACGCGGGCCTGCGGCTCCCCGGAAACGATGACGCGGGGGCTTCCCGGCCGGCGTCTCCAGCACGAGCATTCGCTGGTCGCCATACAGGATGCGCCTTTCCTGCTCGCGCCGGGAGAGCGAGTCGAGCGCGGCTTTTTCGGCTGGTTCGAGCCCGATCATCCGGCGCCGACTTCGGACGCGGACCTCGCTTTCGTCGATCGGGCCTCGGCGCTGCCCGAAGCCCGCGCCGCCTGGTTCTGTTGCGGGAACGGGCCTGCGGTCACGAACCCGCCGAGCCTGTTTTGTTCCGCGCCTCTCTTCGACGCCCTGGAGCCGACCGAAGGAGAGATCGCGGAGCTCTTCGGCGAAAACCTTCGGCATGTGGAGCGGGAGAACGGACGGCTTCTATCCTTCTTCTGCGGCGAACGCAGCCATGTGGCGCTGAAAGCGAAGGAACTCCGAACGCTGCGGCCGCACGGCCAGATCCTGCGCACCGGCGGCGGCTCTATCCCCGAGGAGGCGGCGCTGACCTCGACGGTCTGGATGTCCGGCGTGTTTCATTCGCAGCTGACGCAAGGCCATGTCGGCGTCGATCGTTTCCTTTCCGGCAGCCGCGGTTATCTCGGTCTTTTTCGTTCGCACGGCCAGCGATTGTTCGTCGACGACGGCGGCTGGCGACTGCTCGACGAACCCTCGGCTTTCGAGATGACGCCGGAGAGCTGCCGTTGGTTCTACAGGCATGAGGCTGGACTGATCCTCGTCGAGAGCCGGGCGTTCACGGAGCGCCACGAGCTGAGACTTTCCGTCGAGTTTCTGTCCGGTTCGCCGATGCGCTGCCTTTTGTCGAACCACATCGCCCTCGATGGCGACGACGGCGCCGACGAGTCGTCGCTCTCCTATATTCGCGACGACGAGGGCGTATTCATTCGCGCGGCTCCCGAAAGCGAGGTCGGGAGACGCTTTCCCGGCGGCGGCTTTCGCATCGATCCGCTGCCTGGAACGATCATCGAAAGCGTCGCCGGTGACGAAGCGCTCTTTCCCGACGGCCTCTCGCGGCGCCAGCCTTTCCTCTGTCTGATCGCTTCTCCCGCGCGATCGATCGGCTTTCGCATCCTCGGCCGACTTGCGCCGCCGCAGTCGTCGGCGGGGATGCCGGCCGATCGCTACTGGCGCGGGGCGTCACTCGGATTGCGATGGCGCGCGCCCTCTGACGCTCCTCAGGCGCGGGATGTGGCGCGGCTCGGCGAGATTCTGCCCTGGTTCGCGCAGAATGCGCTCGTCCATTACCTCGCTCCGAGGGGACTCGAGCAATATTCCGGCGGCAGCTGGGGCGTTCGCGACGTCGCGCAGGGGCCCGTCGAAATGCTTCTCGCTCTCGGCCGTTTCGACGCGCTGCGCGACATTTTGCGCCGCGTGTTCGCGCAGCAGAATCCCGACGGCGACTGGCCGCAATTCTTCGGCGTGTTCGAGCGGGAGAGGCGCGACCGCGCCGAAGACTCCCATGGCGACATCGTCTTCTGGCCCTTGCTGGCGCTCGCGCGGTATCTCGCTGCTTCGCACGATCGCTCGATCCTCTCCGAGCGCATTGCTTTTTTCGCGGAACGAGAGGATGCGGCCGAGCCGGCGACGATCGAGGACCATGTCGAGCGGGCGCTCTCTCTCATCGACAGGCGCGTGATCCGCGGAACGCGCCTCGCCGCCTATGGCCGCGGCGACTGGAACGACACGCTTCAGCCCGCCGACCCGAATATGCGCGACGCATTTTGCAGCGCCTGGACCGTCACGCTGCATCACCAGACCTGTATCGCGCTCGCGGACGCCTATCTCGGCGAAGGCCTGACAGCGCAGGCCGCGGACCTCCGCGACCGCGCGGAGAAGGCGCGGGAGGACTTCCAACGCCTTCTGATCGTCGACGGCGTGGTCGCCGGGCTGGCCTCGTTCCGCGACGCCGATCGTATCGATTATCTGCTGCATCCGCGCGATGCGGAGACGGGCGTCTCCTATAGCCTCATTCCGATGGTCCATGCGATCATCGGCGGCCTATTCACGCCGGAGCAAGCGCGCGAGCATCTCGCCCTGATCGAGCGCCATCTGCTGGCGCCTGATGGCGCGAGGTTGTTTGACCGGCCGATCGAATATCGCGGCGGCGCGCAGACATATTTCCAGCGGGCGGAGAGCGCCGCCTTCTTCGGCCGCGAGATCGGTCTGATGTACGCGCATGCGCATTTGCGCTATGCGGAGGCCCTGTGGCGCTATGGCGACGCCGACGGGTTTTTCCGCGCGCTTTGCCTCGCGAACCCCATCGGCGTTCGCGACCTCGCGCCCGCGGCGGCGCTGCGCCAAGCGAATTGCTACTATACCAGCTCCGACGCCGCCTTCGCCGATCGCTACGAGGCGCGCGACCATTACGACCGCGTCATGCGCGGAACGATCGCGACGGAGGGCGGGTGGAGGGTCTATTCCAGCGGACCGGGCGTCGCCGTTCGCCTGATCATTTGCTGCTTTCTCGGATTGACGCAGGAGAAATCGGCGCTCGCGCTCGATCCGGCGATCCCGCCGAGCCTCGACGGCTTGCGCGTCGAGCTCGATCTGTTCGGCCATCCTTTCGAGGTGACCTATGAGGTCGGGCGGGCCGGTTGCGGACCGATCGGGGCGAGCCTCAACGGCGTCGATCTGCCGTTCCTTCGCCGCGAGAACCCTTATCGTCTCGGAGCCGCCGAAATCCCGATCGAATCCTTGCTCGGTCGGATCATCGACGGCGTGAACCGCCTGTCGGTAAAGCTCGGTTGAGCAGGAACGACCGGATCAGCTGCTGCGCCTTTCGTTCATCGCGCGAACGGCGCGCCGGCGCGCCGCATTGGCGGAGATGAAACAGGCGTAGCTCCAGCTGAGGTTGCGCGACGATGTCGGCGCGCCGTCGTATCGGCTGAATTGTTCCGCCATCTCTCGCGACGCAGGCGTGTGTCGTCGCACCATTGCGAGATACATGTCGCCGCGTCGAAGCCCCGCTTCGGCCAGCCGCTCGCGAAGTGTCGGCGCGAGCGCGCCTTGCGGCAGCGATTCGGTCGAGATCTGTAACAGCTCGGCGAGCGGCCTGCGGCTCTCCTCGGCGACGACGACTTCCTCTCCTTCCGCAGCGGCCTGCGCGAGAAGAAAGCAATATTGCGCCGCGCCCAGCGTCGAAAAGTAATAGGCGCCGCCGGTGAAATAGCTGTCGCCGGCGTAGCGGCCGAGCGCCGGCGCGCAATCGGCGGGGCGCGTCCGATTGATCGGATAGTCCTGCTCGAACAGGCGCTCGAGCGCGGCCAATGTCGCCAGCATTTTCGGATCGACGACGCTATGCGCCCCCGCGCGCCGGCCCGCCTGGACCGCCGCGAGGATCACTGCGATGTCGAGGCGTCGAGGCGGCGGAGCCTCCGGCGGCGGAGCCGCATCGGGGAGACGGCCGCGATAGACGCCGTCCTGCGGATCGAAATGCGCGTCGAGCGCGGCGAGCAGCTCGCGCGCAGCGTCGGCGCAAGAGGCTGCGCGCGTCGTGTCGCCCTTTTTCGCCAGAAATTCGGCGCCTGCGGAGAGAGCCGCATGCTGGACGAGGCGTGTGTGATAGTGGAAGCCGAGATTTTCCTCCCAGAGATCGTAGCAAGGCTCCCGCCAATGCGAGAGCGTGTAGTCGAGATCGTAGCGCAGCAGCGTCGAGGCCGCTTCGTCGGCTCGCTCGCGAAAGGCGTCCAAAGAGAAGAATCGCATGACGGTGAGCGCGCGCAGAGCGAGGCCGTCGCTCTGCGGTCGCGCCCATTTCATGAGGTCGACGCTTCCGTCGGCGTTGTAGCGCGTTTCGCCGAGCGCCCTGTCGCCGGTGATCTCGGCGATCTCCTCGCGCGAGCGCAAATGCCGCCGGAAGGAAGGCTCGACGGTTTCGGGATAGCCGCCGCGCCGCAAGAAGGATGGGCCGTCCAGTCGACAGAGATCGAGGCTGAAGGCGACGAAATCGGCGAGATGTTCGATCGCGGACGGCGCGAGCGTTCCGTCTTCGACGGCTTCCCGGAGCGCGTCGGCGACGAGGGCGGAGTCGCGGAGCCAGTGAAAGAAATAATCCGGATCGGGGTCGTATGACGCCATTTCGATCGACGCCACGATCGAGCCCGGCGCGGGGTGGATCGTCTGGC
Source organism: Methylocystaceae bacterium (assembly GCA_003105285.1). GTDB lineage: Bacteria > Pseudomonadota > Alphaproteobacteria > Rhizobiales > Beijerinckiaceae > Methylosinus. The sequence continues at coordinate 4,943 of PQAN01000139.1, read as the reverse complement.
CCAGGGCAGGGCGATGTTTCACGAGATGCGTCGCAGAAACGGCGCGCGACATCGCCGTCGCGCAAAAGCGATGCTGCTCCGTCGTCCATCCGAGAAGGCCATTGTCGCCGCTCATCCTTCGCCCTCCGAGGCGCATGCGCATTCAAATTTCATGGGAGCGCCGCTCATGCGGCCTCCGTCGTTTCGCCGAGACGCGCGAGACGCGGCCCCTGCGGGTCGAAGACGAGTCGCAGGACCCGATTGTAACGCTGGGCCTCGGCGTGTGGGCCGCCGATGGCGAGCAGCGATGTGGATGGGAGCTCATTGGCCAGCGCGTCGAAGAGCAAATCCCGTCTCTCCGGTGAGAGAGCCTCGATCGCTTCGTCCACGACGACGCATTCGGGCTTGTGTAGCAGCAGCCGCGCAAAGGCGAGGCCGAGCTGCTCCTCATGAGCGAGCTCCTGGTCCCAGCGCGCCGAGCGATGAAGATCGGGAGCGAGATAGCCGAGCCCGAGACGCGCCAGTGCGGCGAGCAATTGCTCGTCCAGGAAAATGTCCGGCGGTCCGGGATAAGCGAGGATATGACGCAGGTCGCCGTCCGGAATGAAGGGACGCTTGGGCATGAACATGACGCCAGCAGGGGAGGGAAGCTCGATGCGGCCCGAGCCCCAGGGCCAGACACCGGCGATGGCGCGAAACAGGCAGGTCTTGCCCGAGCGCGCCGCGCCGACGATGAGGATACGCGCGCCGCGCGCGAGCTCCACATGGCTTTCGTTCAATCGAATGCTCCCGGCAGGAAGAGACACGCTCAACTCGTCGAGAATCAATCGCTCGTTCGCCGATCCGGCGAATTCGATCCGGCTCGTGGCCTCGCCGATCTTATCGACTTCGAGCAGCGCGAGACGGAAGGCGCAGACGCGATGCAATGTCGCGCGCCAATCGGCGATCGCGCCGGCGTTGTCGACGAACCAGCGCAGCGATTGCTGAACCTGGGTGAAGGCGCCCGCGCTCATCAGCAGGCCGCCGAGCGTGAGATCGCCGCTGAAGAAGGCGGGCGCCGCGACGATGATGGGCGCGACGATGGTGAACCAGCCATATCCCGCCGTCACCCAAGTCAAATTGGTCGTCGCGCGCACGAGGTCGCGCAGCACGACGAGCAGGCGATCGAAGGTCAGCTTCAGCTTCTCTTCTTCCTCCGCTTCGCCGCGATAGATGGAGACGCCTTCGCTGTGCTCATTGACGTGAACGAGCGCGAAACGCATGTCGGATTCGCGCGCGTAGCGTTCGGCGTTGAGGCCCACCAGCGGGCGGCCGACGAGCCAGCTCGCGAGCGAGGCGGCGCCGGCGTAGAACAGAGCGCTCCACACCATATAGCCGGGGATGACGAGGCTCTCCCCCCAAATATGGAGCGTCACGCCCGCGGAGAGGCCCCACAGCACGCCGATGAAGCTCGCGAGCAGCAGCGCGGCCTGCAACAGGCCGACGCCGAGATCGGTGGTGAGTTCGCACAGATGACGGGCGTCCTCGTGAATACGTTGATCCGGGTTGACCCCGATGTCGCCGGCGCCGGCGAGCAGAAAGGCGCGTTTGGGCACCAGCCATTGCGCGAAAAGATCGCGCGTCAGTCTCTTCCGCAATTCGAAGCGCGATATTTGATTGAGCCATGTCTGAGCGACATTGAGAACGAGCAATGCGCCGGCGATGACGGCGAAGACGCCGAGCTGATGCGTGAAACCATTCGTATCGCGCCGGGCGAGCGCGTCATAGAAGGGCTGATTCCAGGCGTTGAGCTCGATCTGACCATAGGCGGTCGCGCCGACGACGGCGATGAGCGCCGCCCATATCGCGATCAGAGCGCCGCGCGCAGGCGAGCGCCAGAGAAGTTGCGCGAGAGCGAGAGCCTCGCGCGCGAATTCTCGAGAAATCCATCCCGGCCCCGCGAGTGGTCCGGACTGAGTAGATGCGTTATTCGCCATCGTCGGCTCGATCTCCGGTTGTGGTGCGAATTTAGCGAATGGTCGCGCGCGTCAGCGTCCCGATAGCCGCTATGAGCGGCTCACATCTTAAAGCCCCCRGCTTTKCYGGGGGATACTTACTTTGGTGATCTGCATGTTCGCYGCAACGCAKCTATTTCAATGAACTACGAAAACGACTTAGTGAAAAGGCGAAGAATACGACGCCAATCGCGACGAGCGCGAGAAACTGAGGCCACACCACGTCGAGGCCAGACCCTCGGTAGAGAATGGATTGCGCCAGCATTACAAAATGCGTGTTCGGCGCCGCCAACATGACATGCTGAACGAGCTGGGGCATGCTCTCGCGTGGCGTCATGCTCCCGGAAAGCATTTGCAAGGGTAGCAGCACCAGCATCAATAACAAGCCGAACTGCGGCATCGAACGGGCGATAGTGCCCAAGAAGATACCGAGAGAAGTGGTCGCGAACAACTGCAGCGCCGCGCCCACTAGGAACAGCACTCGCGATCCTTCGATCGGAACCTCCAGTAGTCCCTGCACGATAACGATGAGAGAGAACGCGCACGCAAAGAGCACGACGAGCGCCATCGCCCAAATCTTGCTGGCCATGATCTCGAAAGGCGTGACAGGCATGACCAGCAGATGCTCGATCGTGCCGTGCTCGCGCTCGCGGATCAGTGCGGCGCCAGTGAGAACGATGGACAGCATCGTCACTTGGTTGATTACCTCCATCACCGCCCCGAACCAAGATTTGGTCAGTGACGGATTGAACCGAGCCCGGAGAGAAAGATCGACAGGCAACGTCGTAATCGTGCGGTACCGCTTGGCGAAGGCGTTCACCTCATCGGTGATGATGGTGCGTATGTAGCCGCTGCCGGTGAACGCCTGGGTCATGCGGGTGGCGTCGACATTGACCTGGATCGTCGGCTTGCGGCCGGCGAGCAAGTCGCGCTGGAATTGCGGGGGGATATCGATGGCGAACGTGTCGCGCCCAGCATCCATTCGAGCGTCCATTTCCGCCTGAGAGATCGTCGCTGGCGAGAGGAAGTATGGTGGGTAGAAGGCGGCAGCGATGCGCAAGGACAATGGCGAGCGATCTTCGTCGACTATGGCGATGGAGGCCCTGCTGAGCGTTTCAGGCATCGCCGTCGCGTGTTCATAAATCGAAAAGGTGAAGGCGTAACCGATCAGCATCAGCATCATCGGGTCTCGGGCCAAGCTGCGCAGTTCCTTGACGCCGAGGCGAAGAATGCTGGCGATCCGCACGCTCAGACCTCCTGCTTCTTCAGCAGAGCGAGAGACAGTCCTTGCAGGATCGGCACGGCCGCGAGGAGAGGCCAGAACGAGGCATGCAAGTCGCTGAAAGAGAGTCCTTTGGAAAAGGCGCCGCGTGTGATGATCAGATAATGCGTCGTGGGGTAGATGTGTCCGATCAGCCTCGCGATCCCTTCGAGCGAGGAGACAGGATCGATCATCCCAGAAAACTGTATGGCGGGTAGTATTGTCAGCACCGCGGTTCCAAATATCGCCGCGATCTGGCTGCGCATGAAGGTCGAGATCAGCAATCCGATGCCTGTCGACACGGTGACATAGAGCAGCGACGCTACGATCAGGGCGAGAAGGCTCCCCTTCATCGGCACGCCGAACGCGGTGATCGCCAACAGGAACAGCGTCGCGAAATTGAGCATTCCGATCGCGATATAAGGTAACTGCTTTCCGAGCAGGAACTCGAGCCTCGTGACCGGCGTGACGTAGAGATTGACGATCGAGCCGAGCTCCTTCTCGCGGACGACGCTGAGCGCGGTCAGCATCGACAGGATGAGCATCAGCAGCAACGGGATCATCGCCGGAACCATCGCGACGAGGCTGGCGACGTCCGGATTGTAGCGAAAGCGCGTCTCTATGTTGAAGAGCCCTGCGGCCGGCTGCGCCTGGTCGGGCGTGCGCGACGCCATATAGCTCAGCCATTGCGCATGCATCCCCTGCACATAGGCCTGCACGGTCTCGGCGCGCTGTGGCATCGCGCCGTCGATCCAGGCGCCGATCAGAACCGATCTGCCGTGGGCGAGATCGCGACCGAAGCCTGGCGGAATTTCCAGCGCGAGGCTCAGTTCTCCCGAACGCATGCGCCGGTCCAGATCGGCATAGTCGGCGATCGGCGGGCGCTCGACGAAGTAGCGTGAACCGGCGAGATTGAGGACATAGTCGCGGCTGGTTGCTGTCTGGTCGCGATCGAGCACGGCGAACGTCAGCTTTTCGACGTCGAGGCTGACGCCGTAGCCCATCACGAACATGAGTATGACGCTGCCGAGCAGCGCGAGAACGAGGCGGATCGGGTCGCGGCGCAGTTCGAGCGCTTCGCGGCGCGTGTAGCTCAGCATTCGCCGGGGATCGAAGCCCCGCCGGTCGCTGCGAGCCGCGGCGTGGGACGGGAGAGGCTCGGCCGCGATGGTCGAAATCCGGTCTTCCGGAGGCGGGAGCGTCTCGTCCGACCGGACTTCGGTTGTCTCTTCCAGACAGGCGATGAACGCGTCCTCCAATGTCTTTGCGCCGAACGTCTCGCATAGAGCGGCGGGTGCGTCGCTGACCAGCACCCGACCCGCGTGCATCAGCGAGACGCGGTCGCAGCGTTCGGCCTCGTTCATGAAATGCGTCGAGATGAAGATGGTCACGCGATCGCGGCGCGCGAGCTCGATCAGGGCGCGCCAGAAGGCGTCGCGGGCGATCGGGTCCACGCCCGAGGTCGGCTCGTCGAGGATGAGCATCTCCGGCTCGTGAATCATCGCGACGGCGAGCGACAGGCGCTGGCGCTGTCCGAGCGGCAGCGAGTCGGGGAGCGCATCCATGCTCCCCGAGAGCCCGAAGCGCTCCGCCATCGCCACGATGCGGCTGGGGATCGTCCCGGTGGGCACTTGGAAAAGCTCGGCGTGCAATTTCAGATTCTGCCGCACGGTCAGCTCCGAATAGAGCGAAAAGCCCTGCGACATGTA
>PQAN01000138.1 GCA_003105285.1 Methylocystaceae bacterium | reverse complement strand
TTCCGCATATTGGACAGCGCCGGTGCGGAGGTCGCGAGCTGGAGCATAGACGATAGCTGAAGGCGGACCGAAGCCTTTGGTTTATCAGGCGGCTCGATAGACAGCCGGAGGGAGCCCAAGCGTTCCTAACAATTCGAACGCCTCCTCCTTGCGACCATTCAGCGTCTTTGCGCCTTTGCGCCGAACCAATTCCGTTGACCAATCGGCAAAACCCTCCGTTACCGCTAGCCAATGCATCGTCGCCGCTAGCTCCAGCACAGTGGCGGACCGGCGTTGCATCTCCTGGAGCGCATCTCTCACCATGCCTGCCGTCATATGCGAATCCAATCGCTCTCCGCTGCCTGGTGCGTTAGCGCGGTAGATGACATAGGGAACGCCGTCACTTAGACGCCGGCCTTGAGCCGCCTCGATCCTGCGAAATACGACTTCGTCCTCGACCTTGTCGGCAAGGTCCTCGGAATAGGGCCCGTAGTGATGATATTCGTAGGAAAATCCGCTGCTTAAGCCCATCTGATCCAGTAGGTAGACGACCTTCTGAAGCCGAATTTTTCCGACGAGCTCTCCTCCGGCAGCCACAATGAGGCTCGGAACGTCTATGGTCATGCGCGCCTCCCTTTGATCGAATCAATCGTATTCTCAGCCATCTTGTATTCCGAGTCGTTGAGAAAATAATATCTTTCGAAGGAACGCTGTCGTCCTGAATCCGCTATGGTTGCATCCTTAAAGTCTGTGATCTCCTTCAGATTGTCATCGGACATTTGGATCATGAGGCGCTTTTGCGCTCGTCCGTCATCGGCTCCTATTTCGCCGTAGATCGAGAGTTTGGTCGCGTCACGAAATACGCTTTCTCCCAGTCTATTCTTGAATGTCGCATCCAAGCGGTGCTTCAGCCGGCGCTGCCGTTCAGCGTCTTCCGGGAAAGATTGCTGCACGTCGAGGCAGATCGGCTTTCCTCGGTTAAGGATGCGTGTTGCAATCTCTTTTGCTGGTCCCGTGCCCGACGCCGCGATTGCATGAAGAGCGCCCCAGACGACTGCGTCGTCCAAGGATCGATAATTGGCGGTGGTTTCTCCTCCGGGAAGAAAGAAGCGCACCAACTGGTGATCGTCGGGAAGGCCTGTGACGCTTTGGCTTGCCGCAATTTCGCGTGCAACGAACCGAAAGAACGCGGAAACGAGTTGCTCGATCCCACGTGTCGTTTTGTGGAAATAAACATTCGTGTAGAGACGGTATCTCGCGAGCAGAAAATCTTCCGCCGCGTCTCTGGCCTTGTATCCGAGGCAGAAGCTGTGCTCATAGATGTGATCGGCGCTATCAGGGCCCGGAGGGGAAAAGTCCACTTCCGCCACACGGACATTATCCATGAGCCATTCGAGATCGATGGCTCCCGCTCCTGTGCCGGTCATATATCGATCACGAACAAGGTAATCGAGTCGATCGGCGTCGAATGAGCTCGACACGACGGCATGATACATATCAGTCGGTGTTTCGGCTCGTATCAGGTCCGCGACTTCTCCGGCCTGCACTCCAGCGAGTTCGAGAATGTACCTGATTTCGCTGGCCGAATCTTCAATCATATCTGCCGTAAATGTCTCATGCTTTCGAATTTTCGCTTTCGTAGACGAGGGTTCGCCGCGTTCGGCTGCAAGCGCCTTTCGAGCTTCCTCGAAGGCGTGGCTGAACGGACCGTGCCCGATATCATGCAGAAGCGCGGCAAAAAGAGCGACCTTCGCGCGTTCCACGTTGAATATGCCTTCTACTCGTTTGAGCCCGATCTCTCGTTGGATGAGTTTCACCAGGCGCCGCGCATTGTGAAATACGCCCACGGAATGCGCGAAACGGGAGTGGGAAGCCGAGGGAAACACGAATTCGGATACGCCCAGTTGCTTGATGCGCCTGAGACGCTGAAGGTCTGGAGTCTTGAGAAGCTTCCAAACGAATTCATCGACAAGACCACTGTTGTCGAATGTGATGAGGTCGTGAACGGGGTCTCGAATGCGTTCAGTTTTCATGAGAACAAACACAGAACAAATCTGGCGCCTATGTCTAGACAAATTGATGGCGAGCGATGTCACCTTCGCCTCGTTTTCCTTCGTGAGGCAAGCGGCACGAAACAATTGTCAGGGGATAACAGCCGAAGCGGAACGCAAAGTTGACAAAAGATTAGGGTCGTGATCCAGGCAGCCAGGTAGCGGGGAAAAGATGCGCTCCGGGCTCTTGTCTGCTAAACCGCCGGTCGAAAACCCTTCGGCCCGGATTATCATGAACATCTTCGCAGCCTTTCACGCAAACGTCGCCGCCATTCTCGACTCCATCAAAGCCTCCGGCCGGCTGCCGGAACTCGACTATTCGCGCTTCGTCGTGGAGCCGCCCAAGGACGCCGCGCTCGGCGATCTGGCGACCAATGCGGCGATGGTGTTCGCCAAGGGGGCGAAGCCCCATTTCCCCAATCCGCGCCAGCTCGCGACCGAGATCGCAGCCGCTCTCGCCGAGACGCCGAACGTCGCCGAGGCCGAGGTCGCCGGACCTGGCTTCATCAATATTCGCCTGAAGCCGTCCGTCTACGCCGAGGTGCTGCGCTCGGTGCTGACGAATTGCGCCGTCTTCGGCCGCGCGCCGAAGGGGCGGGGAGGCGCGTCCGGCAAGATCAATGTCGAATATGTCTCGGCCAATCCGACCGGGCCGATGCATGTCGGCCACGGCCGCGGCGCCGTGTTCGGCGACGCGCTCGCCAATCTGCTCGAATTCGCCGGCGCCGAGGTGACGCGCGAATATTACATCAATGACGCCGGCGCGCAGGTCGATGTGCTGGCGCGCTCGGCCTATCTGCGCTATCGCGAGGCGCTCGGCGAAACCGTCACGATCCCCGACGGGCTCTATCCCGGCGATTATCTGAAAGGCGTGGGGCAGGCGCTCGCGGACGAGCATGGCGCGTCGCTCGTCGACAAGCCCGAGAGCGAATGGCTGGAGCCGGTTCGGCGCGCCGCGATCGATGCGATGATGGCGATGATCCGCGACGATCTTTCGGCGCTCAACATCACGCATGACGTGTTCTTCTCGGAGCGCGCGCTGCACGAGAAGGCGAACGGCGTCTCGCAGATCGACAAGGAAATCGACGAGTTGCGGGCGCACGGCCTCGTCTATGAGGGGCGTCTGCCGCCGCCTAAAGGCCAGTTGCCGGACGATTGGGAGGATCGCGAGCAGACCTTGTTCCGTTCGACCGATTTCGGCGACGATATCGACCGGCCGCTGAAGAAGTCGGACGGCTCCAACACCTATTTTTCAGCCGACATCGCCTATCACAAGTCGAAGATCGATCGCGGCTTCACGACCCTCGTCGACGTCTGGGGCGCCGATCACGGCGGCTATGTGAAGCGCATGAGCGCCGCGGTCGCCGCCCTGTCGGACCGAAAGGTCGCGCTCGATGTGAAGCTCTGCCAGCTCGTGAAACTGATGCGCGGCGGCGAGCCGGTCAAAATGTCGAAGCGCTCCGGCGATTTCGTCACCTTGCGCGAGGTGGTCGACGAAGTCGGCGTCGACGCCGTGCGTTTCATGATGCTCTATCGCAAGAACGACGCGCCGCTCGAATTCGATCTCGCCAAGGTCATCGAGCAGTCGAAGGACAATCCGGTCTTCTATGTGCAATATGCCCATGCGCGCGCCAAATCCGCGCTGCGCCAGGCTCTTGCCGCCTTTCCGGACTTCGATGTTTCGGCGCCGGCGCTCGCTTCCGCCCGTCTCGAGCTGCTCGAAGACGAAGGCGAGATTGCGCTCGCAAAGGCGATCGCCCAATATCCGCGGCTGATCGACGCTGCGGCCGCGGCTCATGAGCCGCATCGTATCGCCTTTTATCTCTATGAACTCGCGAGCGTTTTTCATGCCCATTGGAACAAAGGCAAAGATCGGCCACAATTACGCTTTGTTAATGCGGATGAGAGAGATTTAACTTATGCGCGGATCGCATTGGTCGTCTCATCGACATGCGTCCTGGCGTCGGGACTGAGACTCCTCGGCGTGAGCGCCCCCGACGAGATGCGGTGATCGCGGCGGGTTCGAAGGAGCCCTTGGACGCTCGCACCGGACGCGAATAGAGCGTTCGTCGAGAAGTGATTGCGAGGTGCATCATGCGCGAAGCGGCGGCCAGAGGGCCTTCGATCGACATAAGCGAATTCGAACGTCGCTTGCGCGGCGTCGGGAAGACCGACGAGAAGCGAACGGAGGATCCGCTCGCCGAACTCGCCCGGTTGCTGCATGGCGACGAGACCGCGCCGCCGGCCGACCCTTATGGGCAGATGTTCGCCGCCGAGCCGCCGGCGAAAGCCGCCGCTTCGCGGCCCGCTCCACCGCCGCCGCAGCCGAGCGGCGCGGCTCATCACGACGGTTTCCGCAGCCCCGATCTTCGCGGCACGTTGCCGCCGTCCTCCGCGGCGGAGGAGCATTCGGCCTATTACTATGAGGCCAGCCAGGCCCCGGCGGCCGACTGGTCGCATCCCGAGTCGCAGGATTATCTCGATTATGGCGTCGGGGCGGACGAGCGCGCGCAATATGCGGAAGACGAAGCCCCAAGAGGCGTGTTCGGAACGATCCGGTCGAAGTTGAAGCCCTGGCACGCCGTCGCCGGCGTGGTGGCGCTCGGCGCGGTCAGCGTCGGATGGAGCTTCGCGCATCGTGGCGGCGTCGCCGGGCCCCGCGAGATCGTTACGATCAACGCTCCCGAGGGGCCGGCGAAGGTTCAACCGAGCGTTGTCGCGGAGGCCGCGTCTCCTCAGCGCGGCGCGGCCATCCTCGATCGCAATCAGAGCGCGCCGGTCAAGAAGGTCGTCTCGAACGAAGAGCAGCCGGTCGATCCGGCGGCGGCCGTCCGCGTCGTGCGGCTCGGCGACGGACCGGTCGACGCGCCGCATGAGCCCGCGCCCAGCGGCCAGAGCCCGTCTTTCATTTCCGAGCCGAAAAGGGTGAAGACGGTGTCCGTCCGGCCCGACGGCACGGTCATCGATCGCGACGCGCCGCCGCCGGCGATCGTGCGTCCCGCGCCCACCCTCGCGCCTCCGCCTGCGCGCCCTGCGGCGCTCGGCGTGAATCCGCGCGCCGGAGCGGGCGAGGACGCTTCGCCTCCGACGGCGACGCCCAAGAGTCCGGCCAAGCCGGCGACGACGCCGCGCGCCGCCCAGCAGCCTCTTCCGAAGCCCGAGAGACCGGCGGTCGAGAAGGCCGTGCCCGAACAGACGGCCGCCGCCGGGATTCCAGCCGCTGACACTCCGGCCGGCGACGACTATGCGCCGGCCGCGGCGGCGGGCGCCTTCGCCGTGCAGTTCGGCGCGGCGGGCTCCGAGGCCGAGGCCCGGCAGCTCATGCAGCGTGTCGCCGCAAAATATAATGCGCAGCTCGGAGGCCATCGCCTCGGCTTTCGTCTCGCCAAGGTCGGCGAAAAATCCGTCTATCGGGTGAGGGTCGCCGGAATGAGCAAGGAAACGGCGGTCGGCATTTGCGAGAAGGTCAAGGCCGCGGGCGGCAATTGCTTCGTCGCCGGCAATTGACGGCCGCGTCGTGACGCGCGCTTTCATCTGCGGCTGCGCCGGCCTTGCCCTGACCGCGGAGGAGAAGGCTTTTTTGCGGGACGCGCGGCCTTGGGGCGCGATCCTGTTCAAGCGCAACGTCGAGTCGCCCGCGCAGCTGCGGGCGCTGACGTCGGATATCCGCGAGCAACTCTCCGCCGACGCGCCTATTCTGATCGACCAGGAAGGCGGCCGCGTGCAGCGGATGAGGCCGCCGCATTGGCGCTCCTATCCTCCCGCCGCCGCTTTCGAGCGGCTCGGACTCGACGAGCCGGCGACGGCGCGCCTCGCCTGGCTCGGGGCGCGACTCATAGCGCATGAGCTGAGAGACGCGGGCGTCGACGTCGACTGCCTGCCGGTCCTCGATGCGCCGGTCGAATCCGCCCATGACGTCATCGGCGACCGCGCCTATAGCCGCGACCCCGAAAAAGCCGCGCGCTTCGGCCGGGCGGCGGCGGAAGGGCTGCTGGCGGGCGGCGTGCTGCCGGTCATCAAACATGTTCCCGGACACGGCCGGGCGCGAGCCGACAGCCATTTGGAGCTGCCGGTCGTCGAGGCGACGCTCGCCGAATTGGAGATGAGGGACTTTGTTCCTTTCCGCGCCAATGCCGATTTGCCGCTCGCCATGACGGCGCATGTCGTCTTTACGGCGATCGACGGCGGTCTGCCCGGCACTCTGTCCAAGATCGTCGTCGAGCAGATCATTCGCGGCAAGATCGGCTTCGACGGCCTGTTGATGACCGACGATCTGTCGATGAAAGCGCTCTCCGGCGGCTTTCGCGAGCGTGCCGAGGCGGCGATAGGCGCCGGTTGCGACATGGCTCTCCACTGCAACGGCGATCTGGCCGAGGCGCGCGCCGTGGCGGAAGGGGCGGGCGAACTCACGGGCCGGGCGCTCGAGCGGGCGCGCGCGGCGCTGGCGAAGCGCGTCGCGCCTCGGGACTTCGATCCTGTGGATGGGGCGCGGGAATTCGACGGCGCACTTGCGATGGCCGCCTAATGAGCCCAATCTGACGCCGCTCGGGGGAGCGGCGGCCAGCTCGCGGCGCTGGCCGCATGGCGCGTGAAGCGGGAAATGGCGCAGGAACTGGCTTTCGAAATTCCTGGCAAGGACGACCGCGCCGAGGCCGACCCCGCCTTCCTCGTGGATGTCGATGGCTTCGAGGGGCCGCTGGACCTGCTGCTCGAGCTCGCGCGCCGCCAGAAGGTCGATCTGGCGCGCATCTCCATCCTCGCGCTCGCCGAGCAATATCTCTCCTTCATCGAGGCGGCGCGCCGCGTGCGGCTCGAGCTCGCGGCCGATTATCTGGTGATGGCGGCGTGGCTCGCCTATCTGAAATCGAGACTCCTGCTCCCCGAGCCGCCCAAGGGCGAGGAGCCCTCGGCGGCCGATCTCGCGGCGGCGCTGGCCGAGCGGCTGCGCCGGCTCGAGGCCATTCGCGCCGCGTCCCACCGCTTCAGGAGCGCGCGCGGCTCGGACGCGACATGTTTCTGCGCGGCGGGCCGGAAGGCATAGAGACGACGACCGCCTCCACCTATCAGGCGAGCCTCTATGACCTGCTCTCGGCCTATGCGCGCCAGCGTCAGAAGCACGCGCAATCGCGCGTCACCCTGCGCCAGCGCAATGTCTGGTCGCTCGCCGAGGCGCGCGAGGCGCTTGAGCGTCTGGCGGGCGTCGCGGCGCAGTGGACCGTGCTCGACGATTATCTGCTGCGCTATTGCGTGGACATTCA
>PQAN01000137.1 GCA_003105285.1 Methylocystaceae bacterium | reverse complement strand
GACGCCGGACAGGATGGCGTGAGTGCCGAATGTATGTCGGAGACCCTTTGGCGAAGCGGCGGTCTGATAAATTTGCGCCGCGCGCATCACTTCCTTGACGAGCTGCCAGGCGCGCGTGCGACGCCAGCGCCAAAGGCGGCGCGTAAGCGCTTCCGGACGAAAAGCGTCTGAGTGCATTCTTTCGAGCAACTGCAAGAAGGCCGGCGGAACCGGCACCTGGCGCACAACGAGCCGGCCGCGCTTTTTAAGACAACGGATTGAAACAAGGCCGTCTTCGATTTCGATGTCGCCTGCGGTGAGCGCGAGAGCTTCGGACAGGCGGCAGCCGGTATAGGCCAGCGTCAGACAGAAAGTCTGCAAAGAAGGCGGCTGGCGGCGCGCAGCGGCGATAAAGCGCCTGCGCTCGTGCGGCGTCAGATATTTGCGTTGCCCCGAGGGGGCATGAAGGCCCCAATCGCGGAAGGGACGCGAGGCGTGAGCGCCGCGCAGCAGCGCGGGGGAATAAACATTTTTCCTCATTTTGTTCAGGCGCCCCGTCCGCATCGCCCTGCTAAGGATTCTCGCGGCGCACGGCGTCCGTAACAAATCACACGCCGAGACTTTTAAGTCAATCCTGCCAACAGAATCCGTCAGAGCAAACAAAATGAGGAATTTTGTTCAGTCCACTTCCTGCTGGGCTGCCTCAGATGTCGACATTTTATTCGACACTACTTGCTTATCCGCGTGTAATTCGTCTGACTTATGTCTTGCTGGCTTTGGCGACTCCGTTGGCGCTAGCCATCTCTCGGGCGCTGCCGCCGGCGACGGAACGTATCGAACTGCGCGACGGCCGCTTTGGTCTGTTCGTGCTCGGCCCGCCTGGTGCGCCGGTGCTGGTGGTGCTGCACGCGGCCCTGGGCAGCGCAAGAGCCGCTATCGAAGAATCGGGCTTCGCCACGGCCGCCCGTCGTCACGGACTTAGCGTCGTCTTTGGCGAGAGCCGCGACGGTGTATGGCGGTTTAAGGGGTTGAACGGGAGCGACGACCGCAGCGATGAAGCCTATGTATGGGAGCTTCTGAGCGCCGTACAGGCCCGCGCCGGCGCGACCCGCGCCTATATCGCCGGAGAGTCGAACGGCGGTCTGCTGGCGTTGCAGTTGGTTTGCCGCTTTCCCGAGCTTTTCGCGGGCCTCGGTCTCATTAACGCGGCGATGCCCGAAGGGCTCGCCCCTGAATGTCCGGCGTTGCCTTCACGGATGGTGGTGGTCAATGGGGATCGCGATCCGGTGTTCCCATTCCTCGGCGGAGATGGGACGCTGCCGCTGGGGCCAGTGATGGGCTTCAACAAGCTCGGGGACCGGCTTCTCAAGGAGCGGGACTGCGTGGCTTTCGCTCGTCGGCCGCTTGCAGCAAGCCGTCCAGGCGCGGCATTGGTGACGCGGATTGAAGCCGTGGGCTGCCAGCGGCAAGGCGTCACGCGGCTGTATCAGCTTCACGGAGGAGATCACCGCCCCTGGGGCGGCGAGAGCTGGTTGTGGCGGATCATAGCGCCGTGGGGCCGGTTCCTCGCGCCCGAGGCGGTTGTCGAGGGGCTGGTGTAAATTCGCGATTATCAGGTCTACGAATTTCCCCGGCCTTGCCGGATATGAAGCCCGCCTCGTAGTGGGTTTGTGTTTCTGAGGGTTTCGATGGTGCGACAGAGTTGCACGGGCTTGATGACGATCCAGAGATTGACGAGCGCAACCACCACAAGGCAGCAGAAATCTACCCAGGGCGTAAGCACGGGCGAATGCAGATGAATGTAATGCAACTCGCTGCCTGTCGCGGTTTGTCCAGGCGAGAAAGCACCACAGCGTATGGCGCAGGCGCTCGTCGTTGTCTTTGTAGGTGATGAGGATGCCGCACCCGGCGGTTAGGCTGTCGATCGTCACGGTCTTGCAGCTCTGTCGGCATATTGCTTTGCAGCCATCAATTGGGGGATGAGCATACAGGCCCAACTCGGATAGATTTTGCATATCCAATGGGCGTCCAAGCCAACTCCTGTACCGATCGTACAGAAACGGGGGGCGAAGACACCCGTTTGAGCGAGGGCTTTGAACGCGGGGGTCGCGACGCTCGCTACCCAGTCGCTACGAAGATCGTTCGACTTGGGGAGATACGATCGATTGGTCAAGCCGATCTCGAGCGGGTCGCGTATGCGGTTCACGCTCGATAGTTCGAAGAATTCGGTGGGTGAAATGATGATACGAGAATCTATAGCCGTAATCGTCATTACCTCACTCCTTTTTCATCGGACTTGAAATGACAAGAGCCAGACCGCTCGCGACGATTGCGGCGCCGGCGAAGTCGAGGATTCGCAACGGCGTCTTGAGCACGACAGCGGATAGAAGGACGCCGAAGAACGGATTGAGGAGGTGATAGGAGGACGCTTTCGCGGCTCCGGTCAGCCGTATGAGCAGTAGCCACAGCCCCATGCCGCCGATCGTCACCACGATCGCGAGATATAGGATGGCCGTAGCGCTCTCGATCGTGGGCGCGATCAAAGGCCGTCCAAAAAGACAGGCTGCGGGCGTAAGGACCACGGCGCCCGTCACCGACTGCCAGAGATTCAGTTGATTAATCGCGTAATGCTGCGCGCGCGCTCGAAACAACACCGTCGCTAATGAAAAGGACGCTGTCCCCGAGAGCGCGAGTGCTACGCCTTCGAGATTCGAGATTGCTCCGAGGTCGATGCCGGTGACGACGAGTACGCCTAAGAATCCGAGCGCCACGCCAGCGGTTTGCCGGACCGACATCGTATCGCTTGCAAAAAACCGAGATATCAGGATCGTTAGGAACGGCGCGCAGCTAACAATGACAACGACTAGAACGGGCGAGATGTAGTTCAGCGCGTAAAACGTCAAACCCAGGTAGGCGCAGTTATTCAGCAGTCCGAGAAGAATACCAGTCTCGACGGTATCCCTACTGGCCTCCCCCCTCGCGACGCCGACGAGGGCGCCGAGAACGAGCGCCGCGATGGCGAAGCGCGCGGCCAGCACCGTGAAAGGATCATAATCGCGGACGGCAACCTTTGCGGCGATAAAGGCCGAGCTCCAAATCGCGCTGAAGATGAGCACTAGAACGGAGATTGCTATCCGCAACATCACGAGCCCCATGAATTTCGCGGGACTATCGACGAACAGGCATTCGCCGTAAAATTAATAATTTAAAGACTATATTAGACGATCTAATATGCTGCCTCTGGAGGCCGAGATGGACAACTTACGGGATGATAAAGCGGGAACAGACGCAATGTTGGGAGATCGGAGGATCACCCTCGAGCATCTTCGAGCTTTCGTGGCGATCAGCGACAATGGTGGGTTTCAGCGGGCGGGCGAAGAACTCGCGCGTTCACAGTCCGCGATCACGCAGAGCTTGAGGCGGTTGGAAATCATTCTCGGATGCGTGCTCGTCACGCGCCATCATGGCCACTTTGCGGGATTGACCGAGCACGGTCATCGTTTCATTGGGCCGGCCCATGAGATCCTCATGCGGCTCGATGACGCGGTAGGAATTATGAGACATTCGGACGCGCCCGGTCGGATTTTGCTTGGCGTCCCGGACGATTTCGGGGTCGAAAATTTGAATTCGCTCGTCGCACGCTCGCTCCAGAAGGACGTCCGGCTCCGCGTCGAAGTGGTCTCCGCGCTGTCGGAGCAATTGAAAGAACGATTTTTCAGAGGCGCGCTCGATATAGTTCTTTACAAGGATACGGCTGACGACGACAGCGTCGAGCGTGACTGCAAGATACGCATCATTCGCGAGGACCCCTTGCGATGGGTAGCGCGCGACAGATTCCTTTTCGATCCGAAACGCGAGCTGCCACTCGTCACATTTCCGGACGGATGCGCTTATCGCCGCGCGGCAATTCGGATGTTGAAGGCGATCGGGGTCAAATATACGATTGCGTATTCGAGCGCATCCTACGAAAATGTGAGATCCGCGATCAGCGCTGGGTTGGGGGTGGGAATTCTGCCGAAGAGCGCGGCCGGCCCCGACCATGCAATCCTTCCCGAAGGAGGCGGTCTTCCAAACATGCCAAACATTCGACTGGTGCTTGCGACCCGCGATGGTCCAGCACAGTTTCGAAGGCTCGCGGATGTCCTTCAGAAGACGCTGAGCGCCTGAAGCCGCGCCGATCGGCGTAGGCGAGATTGCGCATGTCGGTCGCGCCGGTGGCGGAGACATAGACGATACGGGCGTCCGGCAGCGCACGCTGCAATCTCAAACCGGCGCGGCCCTGCATCTGACAGAGAGCCACGAACACGAACATGTCCACGAGGCCGTCGCGCATTCCCATTCCCATGTTCACGACGAGCATCATCGACACGCCGACGACGTCGACCACCAGCATGACGAGCCGCATACCCATTGGCATGAGCACAAGCCGCTGCTTCACGCGCATCCTCACATGCCGGACATGCGCCACAGGCACGATCATTGAACGACGGTCGCGCGTCTTGCTTTCGGCTCCACACCGATGGCGGCCACCGGCGGAGAGACGATGAACTCGACAGAGAAAGAACGGATCTGGCGCCGCGCTCTGATCCTATTCGCCTTGCTCGCTCTCGCCGCGGGGCTTTGCGCGGCCATTTTCGGCCGCCCGGGACCCGCCCGCTGGATTTGGGCGGCGGGGACGGGCGCCGGTCGCCATGAGCCTCGCCGTGTCGATACTGCGCGATCTGCTCGCCGGGCGGGCGGGCGTCGACGCGATCGCTCTTCTCTCCATGTCGGCGGCGTTGGCGCTCGGCGAGACCTTGGCCGCGGTGACCGTCGCCGTGATGTACGCCGGCGGCGGTGTCATCGAAGACTTGGCAGTCGGCCGTACGGAACGCGACCTGAGAGCGTCGATCGATCGCGCGCCTCGTTCCGCTCATCGGAGGGTCGCGGATGCGATCGAGGATATTGCGATCGAAAACGTAGCGGTCGGGGACATACTGCTGGTCCGCGCCGGCGAGGGCGTCCCGGTGGATGGGCGGATCATCGGTCCGAGCGCGTTGCTCGACGAATCGGCGGTGACCGGCGAGCCGCTACCTGTCGCCCGACGAAGCGGAGAAGCGGCGTCGAGTGGAACGGTCAACGCCGGCGAGACCTTCGAAATGCAGGCGGCCGCTGCGCCGGGCGACAGCACTTACGCCGGCATCGTCGGACTGGTGACTACGGCGCAGATTGCAAAGTCTCCCTTCATCAGGATGGCGGATCGCTACGCACTGCTGCTCTTGCCCGTGACGCTGCTGGCGGCCGGCGTCGCCTGTAGTTGCCGAACACGGTCACATTGACGAAGCCGAAGTCGCGATCGGCCTTGGCCGGCGTCATCTTCGTGGAGGAGAACGGCGAAGGGCCGGGCGTGCGGCTGAGGAAGGGCGCCGCTCTGGACGCGGGAGCGGAGCCGCGCCATATTGCGGGCGCGTCCAGAAAGGAAAAGCCGTGACCGTCGTCGCCTTCGACATACTGAAGTTTGCCGAGAAGCTCGAAGCGGGCGGATTCACACATGCGCAGGCCAAGGCGGCGGCCGAGGCCTTCGCCGAGGCGACGAGTCAGGAGCTCGCGAGCAAGTCCGACTTGCGGGAGCTCGAGCTGCGAATGACCGTCGAGCTCGGCGGCCTCATCGTCGCGGCGACCGGCGTCATCCTCGCCGCGATCCGCTATTTGCCGGCCGGGGCCGGGCATTGACGCCAACGCCGACCTGCTTTCGCGTCGAGGCGAAGCTCGACGAAATGAAACGGCGCATTGTCGCGGCGCTGCCGGCGGCGATCGGTCTACAGACGCTCGTCATCCTCGGCGCCGTCCCGGCGCCGGCGCCGATTCGGCTTCTCCAACTTCAGCCGCGACGTTCGACGACGACCAGGCGCTTGATCTCGCCGCTCTGAAACGCCCGCAGAAATGCGTCGTAGTTCTTGAAGGCCACACATCCGTTGGAGTCGCCCCTCGGCCCGAGCATGTAGGTGTGGGCGAGGAGACCCGACCGCCCGAAGACATTGCCGTCGCCGACCGGCGTGAGGCGTAGCGCCTGAACGCCGTGGAACAGCCGCTCGCGCAGCGAAAGCTCATAGACGTGAGGCGGCGTCGCCCCGCGCATCCGCACATGCACGTAACGCGGATCGTCGAGCTTGTCGCCCAGGCCCGAATGCGCCTCCAGCTTGGTTCCGTCCGGCAGATAGACGGTGTGAGCGGAAATATCGTAGACGGCGGTCTCTCGATCATAGCCGAATTGCGGACCCGGTATGATCCGTCGCGCGCGGTCGAGAATGTCGCTTTCCGGCGCCGCATATGCGAGCGCGGATCTGGAAGGCTTCGCCTCGGGCGTCTCCAGCGCGCCGAAAACCTTCTCGAACAGGCTGCGGCTGTCGGGCTGAGCGGCTGCGGGAGCGGCCTTGCCGCTCTGCGGGCCGACGAGACCGGGAGCGCGGGCCTGCAGCGATCCGCCGTGGCTCGCCGGTTGCCGAAACTCGGCGGGACGCGGCGGCGGCGGCGGCGTCTGCCGATCGGCGTCCGGCGCCGGCGAAACGCTCTCCGGCTGTAGCAGCGCGACGGAGGATGGCGGCGCGATCGATTGGAGCCTCGGCTCGGGCGCAGACGTCTGCGCAACCGGAGCCGGGGCGAGGCGCGAGTGAAGCCGCATGTCGACCAGCAGCGCGCCGAAGGGATTCGAAGCGACCGCCGGCGCGGATACGGCGGCCGGCGCTGGAGTGGAGTCGGAGGCGGACAACGGATTCAGCATCCACACTCCCGCCGTCAAGCTCGAGGAGAGAGCGCTGGCCGCGAGAACGGCCTGAAGGAAAATTTTCCGAGAACGACGGCTGCCGAATGACGCGAGAACCTGCCGTGCGCCGATCTTCGGTATCATTCAACCCCACTTTCCGAACTGGCTACTCACCTGCGCCTCGACCGGGCGCGCTTCCTGGATCTTTACCGTGTTTCGTTGAAACATGGTTAAGACCGTCGCTTTTGTTTTTTTGCGCGCTTCCCACGCCGAAACGGCGTCCGCTTCGGGTGGAGCGTCTCGCGCGACGCGCGACCGACCGGTCCCGAGAGCCACACGAGGCGCCCGCGCCGGTGTTCTGAGGAAAAGCCTTGCCAGTCGAGATGGCGCTGTATTGGGGCGGCTTTTTGGCCGATCTGTGAAGATCGACATCCGCTTTCGCGCCGTGAAGGGCTCGGAACCCTTGCGAAGGACGACTCGAATTCTTCGTCCGCGCGCGATTTCGTCGCGCGTCGAGAGACGAGAGTCGGAGCCTTTCCGTGATCAGACCTCCCCGGAAAGGCTCCGAGACGACAGGTGTCGCGAAACGTCGCTCACCAGCCGTAGCCGTAGCAGGCGTTCACCCATCGCAACTGCCAGCCATAGGCGCCCCACACCCATTGCTGGCGATAGCAATCGCCATAGCCACTGTAGGAATAGGGATAGCCCCAGCCGCCATAACCGCCGTATCCCCACAAAGGCGCGGCGGCCCGGAAGCCGGAGTGGCCCGGCCACCCGCCGCCATGCCATCCCCCATGCCATCCCCCGCCGTGCCAGCCGCCGCCGTGGAATCCCGAGAAGCCGCCGCCATGGAAGCCGCCGCCCCCGTGAAAGCCGCCGCCATGGCCGCCGACCGCCTGCGCGGCGCCGGCAAAGGCCAGCGCGCCAGCGGAAAATACGGCCGCTGCGGCGAGAGTCCTGAGCTGTTTGTAAGTCATGTCGTCCTCCTCGCCGCTCCTCCCCGAAGAACGCGGAGCAGCAATCAGAAGGCCTGGCGGCGGCGCGTCATCTGCGGCGGCGGCCGCCGCTTTCCCGGCCGATTCATGGTAAATCGAGCGAGCCGCACGGACGTCAAGGGAGCCGTATCGTCGAGCGCTCGTGAGGAAACCGGGCGAAGCGCGGCGCGAGGGCGCTTCCAGCCGAAGCGGATGCCGGTTCGGCGTTGGAAACGCGTCAGAACAATAAGCTGGAGTCTCTCCGCGTTTTACCGAAACTCGGAGAGACTCTAG
>PQAN01000136.1 GCA_003105285.1 Methylocystaceae bacterium | reverse complement strand
GGCCTTCGGCATATTCGTGCGGCTCGCGCACATCGACGATGCAGCAGGATCCGCGGGTGACGGCGCGCTCCAGCGCGTCGTGATCGATCGTGGGCAGAGGGACGCTTCCGCCGAGGCCGAGGATGTTCGAGAGGGACATGGTTCGCTCCTTCGTTGACGTCGTTGTTTCAGCCGGCGGCGGATTGCCCGGCCTTCGCGTTTTCGAACTGCGTGAAAGCGGAGAGCGCGTGGCTCGCATACATGACCGAAGGGCCCGCGCCCATGTAGATGGCCATGCCGAGCGCCTCTAGGACTTCGTCGCGCGAGGCGCCGCGATCGACAGCCGCTTTGGCGTGGAAAGCGATGCAATCGTCGCAGCGAATGGAGACCGACACGGCGAGTGCGATCAGTTCCTTGGTCTTGGCGTCGAGAGTCTTCGGCGCGACCGCCGCCTGCGCGATCGACGAGAAGGCCTTCATCACATCGGGCGCGCCGCCGCGCAGATCCCGAAGGTCGGCGTTGAGCAGCTTGGTCAGCTCAGGCCAATTGGTCGTCATCATAGGGCATGCCTCCTTTGCGAATGGATCACTCCGCCGTCGCCGCCTCATCATCGCGCAGGACGATATAGATCGCCGGAATGACGAGCAGCGTCAGGGCGGTCGAGGACGCGAGCCCGAACACCATCGAGACCGCCAAGCCTTGGAAGATGGGATCCGTCAGGATGAAAGCCGCGCCGATGATCGCCGCCGCGGCCGTGAGGAAGATCGGCCTGAAGCGAACCGCGCCGGCCTCGATCAAAGCCGCGCGCAACGGCATTCCTTGTGCGCGTAGATGGCGGATGAAGTCGACCAAGAGGATCGAATTGCGCACGACGATGCCGGCGAGCGCGATGAAGCCGATCATCGAGGTCGCGGTGAAGGCGGCGTCGAACAGCAGATGGCCGAGCACGATGCCGACGAGCGTCAGCGGCACAGGAGCGAGAATGACGAGCGGCAGCCGGAACGATCCGAATTGCGCCACCACCAGCAGATAGATGCCGAGCAACGCCACCATAAAGGCGGCGCCCATGTCACGGAACGTCACGTAAGTGACTTCCCATTCGCCGTCCCACAGCAGCGTCGGCTTCGAATCGTCGCTCGGCTGGCCGTGATACGCGATCGCTGGCGGCCCGCCCGGTCCCCAATCCATTTGCTGCATTGCGCCTTCCACGGCGAGCATGCCGTAGATCGGCGCCTCGTAGCGTCCCGCCACCTCGCCGCTCACCATTTCGACGAAGCGGCCATTGTGGCGGAAGATCGGGTAGGAGGCGAGTTCGCGGGAGACCTTCACGACATCGCCGAGCTCCACATTGGCGCCCTGCCGCGCCGTTCCGCCGGCCGGCAGGGGAGTGGAGAGAATTCGCTCGCCGGGCGTCATAGCCGACCGCGGCAGCGCGACCGCGATATCGATCGGCTTCAGACCTCCGCCGCGTTGCGAGAAGCCGATCTTCGTTCCACCGAGCAGAGCGCCGATCGTGTCATAGACGGCTTGTTCCTGAACCCCGTGGAACTCCAGCGCCTCCTGATCGATGGCGAAACGCATGCGTTCGTTCTGCACGCCGAAGCTATCGTCGGCGTCGACGATGAAATCGACCGAGGCGAATAGAGTCCTGATCTTCGTCGCCAGCGTGCGCCGTTCCTCGGAGCTCGGGCCGTAGACTTCCGCGAGCAAAGTGGAGAGCACGGGAGGACCGGGCGGAACCTCGACGACCTTCACGGCCGTGTGCGCGGGAATGGGAAGGCTCTCCAACCGCTTGCGAATGTCGAGCGCGATGGCGTGGCTGGCGCGCCGACGGTCGCTTTTCGGCAGGAGATTGACGGCGAGATCGCCGAGCTCGGGACTCTGGCGCAAATAATAATGGCGCACCAGCCCGTTGAAGTTGAAAGGCGCCGCCGTGCCGACATAGGCCTGCAAAGATGTGAGTTCGGGCAGATCCTTCAATCGCTCGGCGGCGGCGGTCAAGATCCGATCGGTCTCCTCCAGCGACGAGCCGCGGGGCAGATCGACGACGACGGCGATCTCCGACTTGTTGTCGAAAGGCAGAAGCTTCACGCGCACCGTCTTGGTCGCGAATAGCAGGCATGAGGCCAGCGTTGCGACGCCAACGCCGACGAGGAAACGTCTCGACCGTTTCCGGCCCTGCAATAATTTGCTGGCGATGCGCGAATAGAAGCGGCCCATTGCGCCCTTGCCATGCGCGTTCTCGTCGTCTCCACCCTCGGCGGAGGCGAAGCGCTTCCCGGCGATCTTCATCAGCAACCACGGCGTGATCGTCATGGCTACGAAGAAGGAGAACAGCATCGCCAGCGACGCATTGGCGGGAATGGGGCTCATATAGGGCCCCATCAGCCCGGAAACGAACATCATCGGCAAGAGCGCCGCGACGATGGTGAGCGTCGCGACAATGGTCGGATTGCCGACCTCGGCGACCGCTTCCACCGCGGTCTGCGTCATGTCGCGATCGCCGCGCGTCTGCCAATGACGCACGATATTTTCGACCACGACGATCGCGTCGTCGACCAGAATGCCGATCGAGAAGATGAGCGCGAACAGACTGACGCGATTGATGGTGTAGCCCATCAGCCACGAGGCGAAGAGGGTCAGCAGAATGGTGGTCGGTATGATGATGAAGACGACGACGCCTTCACGCCAGCCGACCATCGCCGTGATGAGCAGAACGATCGACACGGTCGCGAGCGCGAGGTGAAACAGCAGCTCATTGGCCTTTTCAGTGGCGGTCTCGCCGTAATTGCGTGTGACGTCGACGTCGAGATCGACCGGTAGAATGCGTCCCTTGACCGTCTCCAGGCGATTCAAAACCTCTTCCGCCACCACGACGGCGTTGGCGCCTCTGCGTTTGGCGATGGCCACACTGACCGCGGGGCGCTTGTCGAGCTCGCCCTCCGGGCCGCGCGTCATCGTCCAGGAGCGCCGATCCAATTCCGCCGCGCCGACTCGAACGTCGGCGACGTCCTTCACATACACCGGGCGCCCGTCGCGCGAGGTGAGGAGCAGCAGGCCGATGTCGGGAACGCCCTGCAGCGTCTGCCCCGCGACGACGGGGAGCGCGCGATCGCGCTCGCGAAACGCGCCGACCAGGAAGGAGCGGTTGGCGTTCGACAGCTTGTCGATGAGCTGATTCAGCGTGACGCCGTAGAGCGAAAGGCGCTCGGGGTCCGGCTCGACGCGGATCTGCGTGGGCAGCCCGCCGACGATGAAGCTCGAGCCGACATTCTCGACTTTGGTGAGGTCGTGCTGGATTTCTTCGGCGACCTGATAGAGGCCGTTCTCCGTCCATGCCGACGCGCGCTCCGGCTTGGGGGACAGAGTGAGGACGATGATGGCGACATCGTCGATGCCGCGGCCGACGATGAGCGGCTCCGGAATTCCCTTGGGCAGGCGGTCGATATTGGACCTGATCTTGTCGTGCACGCGCAGAACGGCGTTGTCCTGGCTGGTGCCGACATAAAAGCGCGCCGTGACCATCACGTGGTCGTCTTGCGTCTGCGAATAGACGTGCTCGACGCCAGCGACGCCCTTGATGAGGTCTTCGAGCGGACGCGTAACCAGATCGATGGCGTCGTCCGCCTTGTAGCCATTGGTCGTCACCAAAATATCGACCATCGGTACTGAAATCTGCGGCTCCTCTTCGCGGGGCAGGGACTGCAGGGCGATCAGGCCGACGAACAGCGCCGCCAGAAGCAGGAGTGGAGTGAGCGGCGAATCGACAAAGGCGCGCGTCAGCATGCCGGAAATGCCGAGATTGGTCTTCATTTCGTCTCCAACACGTCGCCGTCACGCAAACCGGAAAGAATTTCCACGCCTTCCGGGCGGCGCTCGCCGGGTTGCACGACGACCTCGGAGCCGTCCTGGAGACGAACGTAATTGACGCCGGCGCGGCGGTAGAGGGCGTCGAAAGGAATGATGATCGCGTCGCGCCGCCCAGTCGGGACAAAGACGCGCGTCCGTTCGCCGACGAAATAGTCGCCGAGGCCCTTGACCTCGACGTCGGCGATTACGCGCCCTCCTTGAATTTCGGGATAGACGATATGCACGCGCCCATCCCTGCGGCCTTCGTCCGCATCGCCTTTCGATCCGCGCGCGCCGATGGTCACAACGTCCCCCGCGCGCATGAATTTGGCGTGCCGCTCGGGCAATTGCAGGCGCAAAATGTAGCGGTCTTCGGCGATCGTGGCCACCGTTTCGCCCGGCATGACGACACGACCGACCGAAACGGGCGCCGAGAGCACCCGTCCGGCGCCGGGAGCGAGCACGGCGCCCTCCGCGGCCTGCTGCTCGACGACGCTTCGGTCGGACTGCAGAGCGGCGAGATTGCGCTCGGTCACGTCGAGAGCGGTCTTGGCCTGATCGAACAGCACCTTCGTGGTCACGCCACGCCTCAGCAACTCCTGAGCGCGTTCGAAATCGGCCTTCGCCTTGTCGCGTTGCGCTTGCAACGACTTGATGCGTTGGTCGAAGGACTGCATCTGGATGAGCAGCTTCTGGTCGGCGATGACGGCGAGCTTGGCGCCGGAAGCGACCACATCGCCTTCCTTGACGCCGAGAGACACGATCGATCCGCCGATGCGCGCTCTCGCAGCGAGTTGATGGAGCGGCTCCACGGTGGCGATGACCGCTTTGCGGTCCTCGACCGACATCGTCCGGACCGTGATTTCCGCGGCGAACGAACTCGTCCCGATGAGCTCTGCGAACGTGCTCAGGACGTAGGGCAGCAGATCGATTGGCTTGGAGTGTCGTCGCATCGAGTCCCTCTCTCGAATGTCTTGACATATATATGCGTAAAATCTAATTTAGCAAACATGAAATTAGGAAACCGAACGCCGCGAAACGCGCGCCTGGATAATGACCTCGGGTGGATGTTCGAGATGACCATAGATCGCATTGTGATGGCTTTCGCCGGAACCGTGATCCTGATGAGCCTGGGATTGTCGCAGCTCTTCAGTCCCTGGTGGCTGCTACTCGCGGCTTTCGTCGGAGTTAATTTGTTGCAGGCGGCTTTCACCGGATTTTGTCCGCTCGCGATTGTATTGAAGAAGCTCGGTTATGCGCCGGGTGCGGCGTTTTGAGCGCCCGCTGATGAGCGGATATTCGAGATGGCCGGCGGCCGGCGTCGTCCTGGTCGCGGCTTGCCTCTCGCTTGTTTCTTCTGCCCGAGCAGAGAGTATCATGTCGGCTCTGTCGCGCGCCTATTATGGCAATCCCGACCTCAATCAGCAGCGGGCCAATGTGCGTGCGCGTGACGAGGACGCGCCGAAAGCGCTCGCGGGGATGAGGCCGAGAGCCGGCATCCAGGCGAGCTACGGGGTCGAATACTCCGATATCCGCATCCCTGCGGGACGCAACCAGTCCACTAACCAGCGCCAGTACTACGGCGACAAATTCGTCGGCTATCCGCGTGGCGCGTCGCTCAATGTGTCGCAGACAGTGCTGGATTTCGGTCGGAC
>PQAN01000135.1 GCA_003105285.1 Methylocystaceae bacterium | reverse complement strand
GCGCCCGATTCGGAAAACGGCGTCGCGCGAACGATCGTCGTGCGTCTCGGCGTCGCCGGCGAGGACGCTCACGGCGGACCGCTTCCGCATCCCGTCTACGGAGCCCAGCTCAATCCGGACGGCGTTCCCGGCGTGCCGGGCGAAGGCCGCGCCATTCTGACATATGAGGAGTTCGAAACGACGCTCGGTGACGGCGCCGGCGTGCCGATGCGGCGCCCGCGTCTGTCGTTTCGCGATCTCGCCTACGGCCCGATCGAATCCGAGGTGAAGACGTCGGTGCGCAATGCGCCTCCGGTATTCGGTCTCGGTCTGCTCGAAGCCGTTCGCGAAGACGATATTCTCGCACACGCGGCTCCAGGCCGCGGCCGGCCGAATCGTGTTTTCGACATCGAGACCGGAAGGCGCGTCGTCGGGCGCTTCGGCGTCAAGGCCAATCAGCCGAGTCTGAAGCAGCAGATCGCGAACGCCTTCGCGGAAGATATCGGCGTCACCTCGGCGCTGTTTCCGCGCGAGAGCTGCACGCCTTCGCAAACCGCCTGTCTCGGCGCAGCGAGCGGCGCATCCGGCGCGGAACTCACGGCGGCGCAACTCGACGCGACGCTCACCTATATTCGCGGCCTCGCCGTCCCGGCGCGACGCAATCTCGACGATCCGCGCGTCATCCACGGCGAAGCGCTGTTCGCGCGCATCGGCTGCGCGCTCTGCCATCGCGAGACCTTGCGGCTCGGCGAATTCCCGCTCGCGCCGACG
This sequence comes from Methylocystaceae bacterium, assembly GCA_003105285.1. Classification (GTDB taxonomy): domain Bacteria; phylum Pseudomonadota; class Alphaproteobacteria; order Rhizobiales; family Beijerinckiaceae; genus Methylosinus. Next base: position 6,367 of record PQAN01000135.1, on the reverse strand, counting down.
CTGAGCGGCGCATCCGTTCATCCCTACACCGATCTTCTGCTGCACGACATGGGCGACGGACTCGCCGATGGCCGCGAGGATTACGAAGCCGGTCCGCGCGACTGGCGAACGCCCCCGCTATGGGGCCTCGGCCTCGTCGGCCGATATGGCGATGGCGCCGATTATCTGCACGACGGCCGCGCTCGAACGGTCGCCGAGGCGATTCTCTGGCACGGCGGCGAGGCGCAATCCGCAGCGGACGCTTTTCGGACTCTCTCCAAGACGGAGCGCGACGAACTGCTCGCGTTTCTCGACTCTCTCTAAAAGCCGTGGGGGCTGACAATGACGAGACTTTTCACATCGACGGCGCTCTCCGGCGGCATGCTGCTTGCGCTCTGCGCTCCGCTTTCGGCGCAGGAAGCCCTGCCGCCGATCGACGTGCAAGCGTTCGAGCTCGGCAAGATCAAGGTCGGCGAACAGCGGGTCGGAACGGCTCAGAAAGACGAACACAGCGCCGGCGCCGCATCTGCGCGTGTCGACAGCGCTCCGACGCCTCGCCAGCGAACCGACGCCTTCGGCGGCTACACCATCTCCAATCGCCAGACGGAGACTTTCGCGCGCGACACGCTCGAGCGCGCCGTCGACATCGCGCCGGGCGTCGTCAGCCATTCGACGGGCGGCGGCCGCAACGAGCAGAACATCTATGTGCGCGGCTTCGACCGCTGGCAGGTTCCTCTGACGGTCGACGGCGTGCGCGTCTATCTTCCGGTCGACAACCGGCTCGACTTCGCGCGATTTCTCACGCCCGACATCGCCGAAGTGCAGATCGCCAAGGGCTATGTCTCGGTGCTCGACGGGCCGGGCGGCATGGGCGGCCAGATCAATCTCGTCTCGCGCAAGCCGACGCGGGAGTTGGAAAGCGAAATCCGGTCACAGGTCGAGTTCGGCCGCGACGGCAGTTACCAAGGCGTTCGGACCTATGGCCTCGTCGGAACCAGACAGGACCTCTATTACGCCCAGCTCAGCGGCGCGTGGCAGGGGTTCGATGGGTGGATGCTGCCGGCGAGCTATACGCCGACGCCTAACCAGGGCTCGGGCTTTCGAGACCAATCCTATACGCAGGACCATAGCCTAAACGCCAAGATCGGCCTGACGCCGAACGCGACGGACGAATATTCGTTGAACTTCATCCGTCAGGAAGGACTCAAAGGCGCGCCCCTGCACGTCACCGATCCGATCGCCACCCAGCGCTTCTGGGAATGGCCGTACTGGCGCGTGCAAAATCTCTATTTTCTCTCCAAGACGCAGATCGGCGAGTCCTCTCACGTCAAGACGCGCCTCTATTGGAGCAAGTTCGACAATTCGCTCGTCTCCTTCGACGATCCCTCACATTTGATCCAAGCTTTCCCCAAATCCTTCAACAGCCGTTACGCCGACTATGCGCTCGGCGCGGAACTCGAGGCGGCGACGAATTTCGCGGATGTCGATACGCTGAAAGCGCTGTTCTTCTATCGCCTCGACAATCATTCGGAATGGCAGGAAAACTATGGGCAGAACGCGCTCGGCACACGCGCCGGCTGCGTCACGAATGTCCCGTGCAACACGCAGCCGCTGATCACGAGCATGGAGGATACTTATTCGCTTGCGCTCGAAAATGTTTTCCACCCGATCAAGGACATCGATATCGTCGCGGGCTTCGGCTACGACTGGCGGCACTTGCGTCAGGCGCAGGGCTTCGCGGTCCCGCAAGGGACCACCGATTATCGCGTGAGCGATACGGAAGCCCCCAATTATCAGGGCGCGGTGATCTGGCGCTATGAGGAAGGCCAGGAGGTTCACTTCAACGCCTCGAGTCGAGTGCGTTATCCCACTCTGTTCGAGCGCTTCAGCACGCGTTTCGGCGGCGCGACGTCCAATCCCGATCTGAGGCCCGAGCGCGCGACCAATTTCGACCTCGGCTGGGCCAGCGCCTTCGCGCCGAAGAGCCGCGTCGCCGTCGACCTGTTCTACAGCATCGTCGACGATCTCATTCAGAGCGTGCCCGCGCCGCAGTTCGGCGTCAATGTGACGCAATCCCAGAACGTCGGCGACGGCCGGTTCTGGGGCGGCGAAGTTTCTGCCGACTATTTCGTGAGGGACGACTTTTCGCTCGGCGGCAATCTGACGATCATGCACCGCCGCGTGCAGGCGCCCACAACCCCGCAATTCCAGCCTGTCGGCGTGCCGGACGTGAAGCTGTTCCTGTTCGCCGGCTATCGCCCGCTCCCCGGCGTCACATTGACGCCGAGCATAGAGATGGAAGGGAATCGATGGACGTCGACGACGAACGGCGCCGTCTACTACCGAACAGGCGCTCACTTCCTGACGAACTTCAACGCCGACTATCAGGTCAACGAATATCTGAAGCTCACGGCCGGCGCGCGTAACCTTTTCGACACGGCCTATACGCTCACCGACGGTTTTCCGGAAAGGGGACGCAGCATATATTTCGCGGCTAAAGCGACGTTCTGAGCCCAGCTCATCGAACCCTCGCTTCGCAGGGGAGCGGCGTCATCCTGGAATCCCCGGGCGGAATAACCCGTTATCCACGGGCGCCTTCATCGGCAATATTGCGACTGGAAGAACGCTCGATCCGGCGGCGCATGCGCCGCCGGATCGAAATGCGGGAATGTCAGAACTTCACATTCGTCGCGACATAGAACGTACGCCCCATTCCGGGGACTGCGATGCCCCATGGCGGCGCTATGGGCAGGGGACCAGACATGGTCGCGCCATAACCGACATAGGCGCCACCCAGCGGCAAGTAGTAGAACGTATTGAACAGATTCTCTACGCCGAAATCGACGCGAATATTCTTCCATTCATAGCTGCTGCGCAGGTTGAATACGGCATAGGCGCCGGTCTTCACTTCGTTCCTGACCTGCTCGACATTTTTCTTGGCGCCGACGAATTGCGCCTCGACCGAGTTGGTCCATCCGCCGAGCTTTTGTTCCAGCGACAGTTTCGCATTGACCGGCATCATCTGATAAAGATTGCCGCCCGTGGTGGTGTTCTGGCCGTTGACATAGCTGAGGCTGCCTTTCGCGGTAAAGTCGCCGAGCGCCGTGTCCTTCGCCAGGAGGGCGTGTCCGGAAAGATCGGCGCCGAAGATGCGGGCGTTCTGGTTGATGAATTGGAGAGACACGAATCCTGTCGTTCCCGTCAGATTATGCATCGACGACGTCCCACAGACGAATGGCGGGCAGCGCTGGGCGTCGATATAGTTGGAGACGTAGGTAAAATAGGGCGTGAATTTCAGGCCCGTCTCCCCGGCGGCGTCGTGCCAGTCCGCGGTCACGCTGGCCGTGTGAGCGACTTCCGGCTTCAGGTCCAGATTGCCGATATAGAAATTCCCGTCTCCGAACCACCCGATCATTTCCATCGCCATCAAGCTGTTCGACCACGTGTAGCGTTCGAAAAGATTTGGCGAACGGCTCTTTTGCGAATAGCCGAACGAATAGGTCTGCGTAGCGCTCGGCGTGTAGATCGCTTGCGCCGTCACATTCCAGTTCTGATCGGTACGGCCCCGGTCCGCGCTGTTGAATCTGGTGACCGGAAATAACGGCGTGTCGTAGAGTGCGTTATAGCCGTGTACCGGACCGGCGTTCATCACGACGGTGTCGCTGCGGACGCCGAGCTGGGTCGTCCACTGAGAATTCCAATGCGACTCCAGTTCGGCAAAGACATCGAACCGGTCTCGTCGGCCGTTGTTGATATTGATGAATGTATCCGGCGCCATCCCTCCGACGGCCCATCCGACAGGAAGCACGGCGGGAGACGGCGGCCACCATTCATTGTAGCGGTATTGCTGATATTCTCCCCCGACTCTGAGAACGTGTCGATCCAACAGATCGATGTTGGCGCTAATTTTCGCCCCAGTGTTTTGCGCCTTGGTGTCCATTGGCATGCCCGGAGCGAGAATCGTTCTGAGGCTTCCGTAAAAGAATTGCTTGTCTTCGCCGAAATCCATGTTGTGGCGCACGGTCTGATGATAGACCTGCGCCTCGAGCGAGCCCCAATCATATTTTCCTGTATAACGAATATTGCCTTGGATGCTGCGATTCTCCGTCATGTCCATGCGTTGGTTGGGGTACCATTGATATGGAATGTGCTGGAATCCGAGATTGAATTGAAACAGATGATTCTCGTGTCGCCAGGCGAAGGCGACGTCATGATTCTGCGTTTGGTAGGCAGTCGAAGCGACCTCGTTTCCGCTGAGCCACGGCGTAAGAGCGCCGAGCCGCGTAATCGGGAACGGCGAGGGCGGCGTGAGAAAGGCCGGCCCGGCAAGGTGGAAGTTCGCACCAGCCCTATAGTTTTGGGACTGCGAGAACGAACCATTGTAGGTCACGCTGACATTCTCGGTAGCGGCGGTCGCAGATAGATGTCCGCCGAAAGCGTTGCCGTTGCTTCGATAGAACGAACCGGCCTCCCCTTTGGCGAGTATTTGCTGTCCGGGCGCTGCGAACACCGGGGCTGGCGGCTCGACGTGGATGGCGCCGCCGATGGCGTCGCCGCCGACGCTCACCGGAACGACGCCTGGGTACACCTGAATCCTGCCGACGCGAGATGGATCGATATAGGAGAGCGGCGGGTTCATGTGATTGGCGCAAGCGGACAATATGGGAATGCCTGCGACGGTTATATGCAGACGGTCGTCCGCCAGACCATCCAGCACTGGAAGGCCGGAAACTCCCCCCGCGCCTTGAATGAAAGCGCCGGGCACATCGCGGAGAAGACTTGCCGTATCGTTGGTCGTCGCTCGCGTGGCGACGAGATTGTCGGCGGTCGTCGAGACGCCGGCGGGTTGGCCGATATCCTCGTTAGGCTGTGCTTCTCTCGAGTGACGCTCGGCGCCGATTTCGATCGGCGGCAGCTTCTCCTGCGCGACAGCGACGTGAGACGACGACAATGCGAGTGTGAGCGCGCAGGCGGAAACGCCGCGCAACAAAGCGGAATAAAGCATCTGACATTCTCCTGACGCGGCGTTATGCGCTCGCGGAACCGGGACGAAGGGATGCGGCCTATCGGGCCGCGTTCGATCGGTCAGGAAAAGAAAGGCGGCGCGCGCGAGGACCAGGAACTGGTCCAGCCGAGAGGGGGCGGCGTCGATTCGTCGCGGCAAACCCACGCGGGCGTCGCGCGCGACTGCGGCAGAGCCAGAACGATGACCGTCGCAACAAAGGCGACAGCGTCGTCCAGCGACAGATTACGATTGTCGGCGACGCAGAGAGCGCACTGTTGATGATGGTGATGATGTTGCGACGGCGCCTTGTCGTCGGCATGCGCCTCGACGTCGCAGAATTCGCCCACCATCGAAAGGGCGGCGCCTTGGGGGTCGTTTGAAGAAACCGTGCGGCCGCTGGGCGAGAGGGCGAAAGCGAGGCTTTGCAGCAAGAACAACCAAGCGACGGCGCCCGCGAGCAACTCACGGACCGGCTTTCTCGCTGTTACGTAGACACCCTCCATGAATCCATGGGTAGGATAAGAGGAATTACTTAGTCAACGAGGAGCGAGGGGACGGCGCAAATATTCGATAGCTGTTGCGCAATCGCAACGTTTACATTGCGTTATAATTTGAGACCACTATCGAAATGGTTCGCAGGCGGCGCTCGGCGAATGGCTATGGGGTCGGCGCTCGCTTTCGCACAAGGCGCACGCTCCCGACAATCTCGCACACGGGCGGCCTGCCGACCGAGGAAGCCGATCCTCGCCCGATATTCGTATGCCCTGCCCGAGGGCCCATCTCGACTTTCTCCGCACGCCTCGAGCCATGACTCGATCCGCGCTCGATCAAGGGCGCAACAGAAAGTAAGGCAGAACCCTCCCGTCCTTATTCCAAAGACTTGCGCATCGCGGCGCCGAGACCGTCGACCGCCGTCACGCACAGCAGAATGCAGATCAGGATCGCGGAGACCTGAGCGTATTCGAGGACACGAAGCGCAGCCATCAACTCGAAACCTATTCCACCGGCGCCGACCGCTCCGAGCACGGTCGAGGCGCGGAAATTATATTCCCATCGATATACGGCCGTATCGGCGAGCTGCGGCAGGACCTGCGGCAGAACGGCGCGCCAGACGACTTGGAGACGAGTGGCCCCGGTCGCATTCGCGGCCTCTATCGGTCTCGGATCGACGTGCTCGATGCTCTCCGCGAAGAACTTGCCCACCATTCCAATCGAATGGATGCCGAGCGCCAGCACTCCGGGCAGCGCTCCGAAGCCCACCATGGCGACGAAGACGATCCCCATGATGAGTTCGGGGATGGATCGAAGCACGTTCAGAACGAAGCGCGCCGCCTGATAGAGGGCGAGGTTCGGCGTCGTATTGCGCGCCGCGAGAAGCGCGAG
>PQAN01000134.1:9648-12294 GCA_003105285.1 Methylocystaceae bacterium | reverse complement strand
GCGGCGCACCAAGGACGGCGGCTATGTGTCGGTCGGCGCCGACATCACCGCGTTGAAGCGCAACCAGGAAAAGCTGCTCGATTCCGAGCGCCGCCTGACGGCGAGCGTCGCCGATCTCACAAAGTCCCGGCAGGCGCTGGAGGCGCAGGCGCAACAGCTCGCGACGCTCGCCGAACAATATCATCTGCAGAAGGGCGAGGCCGAAGCCGCCTATTTCGCAAAGTCCGAATTTCTCGCCAATATGAGCCATGAGCTGCGCACGCCGCTCAACGCCATCATTGGCTTTTCGGAGATGATGCAGGCGCAGGTGTTCGGCGCGCTGGGGTCGCAAAAATATGTCGAATATTGCAATCACATCCATCAGGGCGGAAACTATCTGCACGATGTGCTGACGGATATTCTCGACATGTCGCGGCTCGAGGCGGGGCGCGTGCGTCTCGATCAGCGCGAGGTGGATGTGTCCGGCGCGGTGCGTGCGACGGTGGAGCGCTTTCGCCACAGCGCCGAGCGCAAGCAAATCGATGTCGTCGTCGACTCGCGCGACAGCCTGCGCTGCTTCGGCGATCATGACGCGATCGTGAAGGCGATCGGCGTGCTCGTCTCCAACAGCCTGAAGTTCACGCGCGACGGCGGCCATATCCGCGTGCGCGCCCGGCGGATCGCCGGAGCCGTCGATATTTTCGTCGAAGACGACGGCTGCGGCATAGAGAAATCGGCCATACCGAAGCTCGGTCGGCCATTCGAACAACCGACCGCCGTCATGGAGAACGGCATGAAGGGCTCCGGCCTCGGGCTGGCGATCGCGCGCTCGCTCGTCGCCCTGCATGGCGGCGCGATGCGCATTCGCTCGAAGGTCGGCGTCGGCACGATCGTGATGTTGCGCATTCCGATGACGCCGACGACGCGGCCCCAATCGGCGTCGATCGCGCCGAACGAAGCTGTGAACGTCGCTCTGCGTTGTTGAAACGCGCATGCGAGACCTCGGCAGCGAGACCTCGGAACGTCGACCGTCGGGTCGGCTCATGGGCGCGGCTCGCCTCGATCTCGCGGGCAGATCGCCGGAAAGGCTCCGCCTTGTCGAAAACACAAAATCGAGGCATCGTCGGACCCGAACCGCAGCGCATCGTGCGTATGTCGTCCAGGTGGTCACATGCCTCTCGGATTTTCGTCACGCGCCATGCGTCGCGCCATTGTGCGATGCGCAATTGTCTTGGCCGTGCTGGCGGCGCCGGCTCCGGCCTTTGCCGCCGAAACCGAGCTGGTTTCGCCGATCGGCGACTTCGCGATCGTCGAACCCGACGCACGGCCGGGTTTGCTCGATACCTACGGCGCAACTGCGGCCAATCCGACATGGAGCATCGCGCAATGGGACATTCCGGGCGGCGTGCTGTCGCCTTTCGAGGCTGTATCGTCGACCGTATTTCAGGCGCGAGCGCCTGAAGCCGAAGTGATCATTGTCCGTGGCGACGATGCTGAAAAAGTCGGCTTGCGGCAGGATGGCGCGGTGTTGCCCTGTCTCAGGGACGGAAAACCGCGCGAGTCCGATCTGTTCCTCGGCCCCAACGGCGACAATCTGCGAAATGTCGAACTCGGCATGGCGCCCGCGCGTCCCGACGCGCCATCGCTGACGGCGATGATGCGCTTGAGGCTGCGTGTGACGACCAGCGCATCCTTCGCGCGAGCGCTGACCGACAAAGGCTGCGTCGTCAATCAGGCCGGATCGCTGATCGGCGTCGTGCTGAGCAATTTCGTCGCGAAACCGCAGCAGACGATGTTCTATCAAATGATCTTGTCACGCTTCTGCGGCGCTGGGCCGCCGGAGCGCCTCGCGATCTGCAACGCGCAGGTGACGGCGCCCGCGCCATATTTTACCGCAAATCCGTTCGGCTCCAACGACCAACTGCCGCTGACAGGGCAGGGCTATTTGAAGCCCGGAGAAATCCGTGACATCGATATGGATATTCTGCCTCGACTCAGACTGGTGATCGAAACCGGACCCGGCGAGATCGACCGTGATCCTTCGCATTGGGTGCTGGCCGGCGTCTATCTCGGCCAGAATATCTGGGGCGACGTACGCGGCGAAAGCAGCTGGTCGAATTTTCATCTCACCGCTGTGACGCCCTGATCGGCGCAACTCGGATTCGACAGGCGATGCGCCGTTCCAATCGGCCCGATCGGCTCACCTCGCCGGTGAGCGCGATCCAATCGGCCGGATGGTCGTAATCGACGGGGGAAACGCCTTCGTCGCAGATCGAGACCCGGAAGTCCGCTGGCGCCAGCGCCGCCGGATTGACGATATGCAAAGCTGGGGGCAGGGCGGGCGAAAACGTAGCGAAAACGATCAGTTGGCCGAAGATTCGTGCGACGCGAGGCTCGGCGCGGCGATCGCCGGGGACGGGGGCGCGACTGCGCTCCCCGTTGCGGGCGCGCGCGAGGGCAGGACCAGCACGACGCGCAGCCCCGGCTCATTGTCTTCGATCCTCAGTGTCCCGCCATGCAGCCGCGCCACCGCCGACGCGAGCGACAGACCGAGGCCCGAGCCGGGACGCGAACGCGAATTCTCGAGCCGCACGAAGCGGCCGATCACGCGATCGCGATCCTTCTCGGCGATGCCGGGACCGCGATCGGCGACTTCGATTTCGACCG
>PQAN01000134.1:0-9483 GCA_003105285.1 Methylocystaceae bacterium | reverse complement strand
CCCGCGTCGAACTCGTTCAGAAAATCGCTGCAATAGCCGGCTTCGGCGCGGGCGATCATCAGCAGCGCGTCGAAGATGCGGATGAGGCCGTCCGACTCCTCGATCATGTCGGTCAGCGCCTCGCGATATTGCTCGTTCGTCGCATCGGAGCGCAGCACCTCGTCGGCGCGATTGCGCAGCCGCGTCAGCGGCGTCTTGAGGTCGTGCGCGATATTGTCCGAGACTTCGCGCAAGCCGGTCATCAGTTCGTCGATACGCTCCAGCATCGCGTTGAGATTGCCGGCCAGCCTGTCGAGTTCGTCGTCGGCGCCCATCAGCGGCAGGCGCTGCTTGAGATCGCCGGCCATGATCCGCCGCGCCGAGGCGGACAAGACGTCCAGCCGCGCGAGAATGCGCCGCGCGACGAACAGGCCGCCGAGCGTGCCGATGGCGACGAGCCAGAACAGCGACGTGATCAGCGCCTTGCCGAGGATGCGATGGAGCAGCTTGCGATCGCTCAAGTCGTGGCCGACGAGCAGGCGAAAGCCGCCGGGCAGGATAAACAATCGCATCAAGGCGCGATGCCGCGCGGCCGTCTCGCCGCGTCGCTGATACAGCGATTCGACGAGTTCGGAGCGCTCGGGCAGAGCCGGCGGCAGAGCGGCGATATTGCCGACGACGAGCTCGCCGGAGAAGGTCGTCACCAGATAGAGCGAGGCGCCGGGGGCGCGCACGCGCCGCTCCACCACCTCGACCAATTGGCGGATGCCGCCTTCCGAATATTGTTCGGAAAGGCCGCGAATATCGGCGTCGATCGTCTCCGCCGTCTGCTCGTCGAGCAGGTCTTCCACATGGGTTTCGAGACGGGCGAGAACGATGCCGGCGCCGATCGCGAACAGGACGAGATAGGCCAGCGACAGCTTGAACGCCGTCACGCGGAACAGTCTAGCGAGCGCTTTCACGAATCATATATCCCGCGCCGCGAATCGTGTGCAGGATCGGCGTTTCCCGTCCCTTGTCGATCTTGGCGCGCAGTCTGGAGATATGGACGTCGATGACATTCGTCTGCGGATCGAAATGATAGTCCCAGACGTTTTCGAGCAGCATCGTGCGCGTCACCACCTGACCGGCATGTTTCATCAAATATTCGAGCAGGCGGAATTCGCGCGGCTGCAGGACGATCTCCTGGCCGCCGGAGCTGACTTTATGGGCGAGCCGGTCGAGCTCCAGATCGCCGACGCGATAGACGGTCTCCTCGAGCTTCGCGCCGCCTCGGCGGCGCGCCAGCGCCTCGACGCGCGCCAGAAGCTCCGAGAAGGCGTAGGGCTTCGGCAGATAGTCGTCGCCGCCGGCGCGCAGGCCCTTGACCCGGTCGTCGACCTGGCCGAGCGCGGAGAGGATCAGCGCGGGCGTTTCGATCTTTTGTTCGCGCAAGCCGGAGATCAGCGACAGTCCGTCGAGCTTGGGCAACATGCGGTCGACGATCAGCACGTCATAGGCCCCTTCCGTGGCCGCCGCATAGCCCGTGAGCCCGTCGCCGGCGTGATCGGCGACATGGCCCTGCTCCCGGAACGCCTTCACCAGATAGGCGGCGGCTTCGTTGTCGTCTTCGACGATGAGAATGCGCATCTGCGTCATATACGGCGCCTCGACAAAAAACGGCAGGCCGGCGAAATGCGCCGGCCTGCCGGGCCTCCGGGAGCAGGGGTGTCGTCTCCCGGCGCTCTCTTCCATGCGCGGGGCCGCCGCTGGCGGGGGTGTGGGGCATGGGCGACGCCCCGCGCAAGAAGCTCTTTTGGACCGCGTCGATTAATTTGCCGGAGCGTCATTCCCGGTCAGGCGCTCGGCTTTCCGGGAATGACAACGGCCTTTCGACTGACGCGACGCGAGCCGTTAAGACGCCGGATTGACGGACAGCGCGACGAAACGCGTGCCCTCCGGCGATTTCACCCGCAGCAGCACCGATTTGCGGCCCTCTTTCTTGACGGCTTCGATCGCCGCCTGCAGATCGCCGCGCGCTCTCAACGCTTGGCCGTTCGCCTCCAGGATCACGTCGCCTTGCCGCAGACCCTTTTGCGCGGCGACGCCGGAAGGATCGATGCCGACGACGATGAGTCCCTCGGCTTCTCTGCCGCGCAGTTCGGAGGCGGGCGCGATCTCGAGGCCGTAAGAGGCGAGGGCGGAGCCTTGTTCGACGTCATCGTGGTTCTCGAGCGCCGCCTCCTTTTCGGCGGGCAGCGTGCCGAGCTTCAGCTTCGCCGATTTTTCCGAGCCGCCGCGAAGATAGGTCAGTTCGGCCGTCTTGCCGGGGCCGAGAGCGGCGATTCGGCGCGCCAGTTCGCGCGGCCCGTCGATCTTGGCGCCGTCGACGGCGGTGATGACGTCGCCCGATTTCAGGCCGGCCTGTTCTGCTGGTCCGCCGCGCTGGGGCTGGGCGACGAGCGCGCCCTTCGTCGACTTCAGCCCGAGGCTGTCGGCGATCTCCGGCGTGATCTGCTGGATTTGCACGCCGATCCAGCCGCGCGCCACGACGCCGCGTTCCTTCAACGCCGCGACGACATCCTTGGCGACCTCCGCCGGAATGGCGAAGCCGATGCCGACCGAGCCGCCCGACGGCGAATAGATCGCCGTGTTCACGCCGATCACCTGGCCGCGATTGTCGAAGGAGGGACCGCCGGAATTGCCGCGATTGACCGGGGCGTCGATCTGCAGAAAATCGTCATAGGGGCCGGCGCCGATGTCGCGGCCGCGCGCCGAGACGATGCCGGCCGTCACCGTGCCGCCGAGGCCGAAGGGATTGCCGACGGCGAGCACCCAGTCGCCGACGCGCGGGCTCGCCGTCGCCCAGTCGACATGGGGGAGATTATTGCCGTCGTTGATCTTCAGCAGGGCCAGATCGGTGCGCTTGTCGGTTCCGATGATCTTGGCCGGCAGCGTGCGGCCGTCGTCGAACGTCACCTCGACCTGGGTCGCATGTTCGACGACATGATTGTTCGTCACGACATAGCCGTCAGCCGTGATGACGAAGCCCGAGCCTTGCGCTTGGGTGACGTGCTTTTCGCGACGGCCGCCGCCGGGAACTTCGCCGAAGCGTTTGAAGAAGCGATAGAGGGGGTCGTCCGGCGACAGGTCGGGCGGACCGAAGCCGTCCTCGGGACCGCTTTCGACGGCCTTCGTCTTGATGGCGACGACGGCCGGCTTCACGCGTTCCGCGACGTCGGCGAAGGAGGCGGGCCCGGCGGCCGGCTGCGCGGCCTGGCTCTGGGCGAGCGGCGCCTCCGCCTTCGCGAGGGTGGGGAACAAAGGCGTCGTCAGCGTCGCGCCGAGCGCGAAGGCGGCCGCCGTGGACATCAGCGCCATGCGGAACGGACGACCCTGCGGCCGGCGCCAGCGCGCCGTTTGCGTCAGGGCGCGAGCGTGGCGCGAAACTAGGGGAAAGGTCATGTGAACCATCTCCATCGATCTCCCTCTGCCCGTTCCTCTCAGAGAGAGCGCGAGGGCGAGGCGGGCTGTCCGCCTTTCGACGTTGAAGATGGGGTCGCGCGGCTTACGCCACAGTGGCGGGCGGATGAAACTTTCGTAAGGTAGCGCTCGTGAAGGGGCGAAAGCTGGAAAAGGGCGGGCGAAACATGGACAAATCGATCGCTTTCGACCGGGCGGGCGTCGAGCCCGGCGTCGTCGCCGCCGCGGTCTACGCCAGCGGCAAGAGGCTCGCCGATATCGCGATCGAGGACGCCGGCGCCTGGTCGAGGCGCGCGGGCCATGTCGTCTGGATCGGCCTCTATGAACCCTCGCGCGACCTGCTTCAGCGCGTGCAGCGGCAGTTCGATCTGCATCCGCTCGCCATCGAGGACGCGGAAAAGGCCCATCAATATCCCAAGCTCGAGCAATATGGGGACGGTCTGTTCATTGTCGCGCGAACGGCGCAGATGGAGGACGGCCGCATCGCCTTCGGCGAGACGCATCTGTTCGTCGGCAAGGGCTATGTGGCGTCGATCCGGCACGGCGCCTCGAAATCCTATGCGCAAGTGCGCGAAAGATGCGAGGCCGCGCCGGTCGGCCTGTCGGAGGGGGAGGACTACATCGTCTACGCCATCCTCGATTTCATCGTGGACAACTACTTCCCCGTGCTCGCCACGATCAATGCGGAGGTCGAGGCGATCGAGGACGATATTCTCACCAACCCGCCGCAAAAAGGGCAGATCGACCGCCTCTACACGTTGCGGCGCGATCTTTTGCGGCTCGGCAACGCCGTCGCGCCGCTGGTCGACGTCTGCCATCGGCTCGAGCATGCGGAGGTCATGCCCATCGACGCGAAAATGCGACCGCATTTTCGCGACGTCACCGACCATATCCTCCGCGTCCGCGAGGGGATCGCCACATTGCGCGAGGTCCTCGCCTTCGCCTTCGAGGCGAGTATGATGAACGGACAGATCCAGCAGACTTATATCGAGCGCCGTCTGGCGGCTTGGGCGGCGATTCTCGCTGTGCCGACGGCGATCGCCGGCATCTACGGCATGAACTTCAAGAACATGCCGGAGCTCGAATGGAGAAACGGCTATTTCTTCGTTCTCGGCGCGATCGTCACGGTCTGCGTCACGCTCTACTGGCGTTTCCGCCGCAACGGGTGGTTGTGAGCTGTCGCCGAGGCCCCGTCATTGCAAGCCGAAGGCGAAGCAATCCAGGGGCCGCCCCACGGCTTCTGGATTGCTTCGCTTCGCTCGCAATGACGAAGGGCGGGGCGCTCACCCCTTCGGCCCGCCTCTGGATATCCCGACCTTGGCCGGACGCAGCACGCGTTCGCCGATGAGATAACCGGGCTCGACGACTTGCATAACCGTCCCATGCGCGACGGATTCGTCGGGGATTTCGAACAGCGCTTCGTGGTGATTGGGGTCGAAGCGCTGGCCCTGCGCCTCGATCTTCTTGATGCCGAACCGCGCGAGGCGGGCGAGAAAGTCCCGTTCGGTGAGCTCCACGCCTTCGATCAGCGTGACGACGCTCTGGTCGAGATTCTCGCGCGCCGCCGCGGGCGCGCTCTCGACGGCGCGGCGCAGATTATCGGCGAATGTCAGCATTTCGCGGGCAAAATTGGCGACACCGTAAATCTTGGCGTCGGCGACCTCTTTCTCGGTGCGCCGCCGCAGGTTCTCCATATCGGCGAGGGTGCGCAGCACCTTGTCCTTGAGGCTCGCATTCTCCGCATAGAGATTTTCCAGTTCGGTGAAGGGCTCCGGCTCGGCGATGTCGGACTCCGCTCCCGGTTGAGCCAGCGAGGAGGCGGCGTCCTTCCCGCCCCCCGCCCGCGCGGGTTTGAGTCGGGCGTCTTCGGCATTTTGCTCGGGCGTCGTCTCGCTTTTCTTATCGTCGCTCATGATCTCTTCCGTTGACCTCGAAATGTCCCCGATATCAGCGCTGGGGCGCCGGAAATCAAGTCGGCTGCGGGCCCGTGGCCCTCGAGCCTTCGCCGCGCTTGCCCTCGGCGGGCGCGAAGACCTCGAGCAATTGGCGTTTGATCGCCGCCTGGCGGGCGGGCGACAGAATTTTTCCGCCGGTGAGATCTGTTACATAGAAGGCGTCCACCGCCCGTTCGCCGAAGGTCACGATATGGGCCGAGCCGATATTGAGATTGAGCTTCGAGATGGCGTTGGTGAGGTCGAACAGCAGGCCGACGCGATCGAGGCCGGAGACTTCGATCACCGTCGCCACATTCGAGAAGCTGTTGTCCAGCACGACGTCCGGGACGATTTCGAAGGCGGCGGCGGAGGAGCGCGCATTGGCGCTTCTCGCCTGGACCGCGTCCGAAATCACGATCTCGCCCCGCAGCGCCTTCTCGATGAAATCGGCGATGCGGCGCGCGCGGCGCAGCTCGTCCTCGTCGCGCTCGAAGGCGCGCGAGAAGAAGATCGTGTCGAGCGCCAGCCCGTCCGCCGTGGTGAAGATATGCGCGTCGACGATATTGGCGCCGCTCGCCGCGCAGGCGCCGGCGATGATCGACAGAAGACGCCGATGGTCCTGCGCGACGACCGTCAGTTCGACGGCCCCGCGCGTCGTGTCGAGATCGACCGTGGTGACGAGCGGCGCCTTTGCGTGGTTCAGTTCGCGCAACAGCTTCGCGTGCCGCAGCTTGCGCGCGAGATCGGTCTTCAGCCAATAGGGCGGGTAATGACGTTGCGCGTAGGATGCGAATTCGTCCTCGCTCCAATCGGCGAGCGCCGCGCGCAGCTCGTCTTTCGCCAGCGCGACGCGGCTCTTGCGGTCGGCCGCCGAATGGCCGCCGCCGAGCACCACTTCCGTCTCCCAATAGAGCACGCTCAGCAATTGCGCTTTCCAGGCGTCGAGGACATTCGGACCGACGGCGTTGATGTCGCACATCGTCAAGACGAGCAGCATTTTGAGGCGCTCCATCGTCTGCACGACAGAAGCGAAATTCTCGATGGTGCGCCGGTCCGAGAGGTCGCGGCTCTGCGCGATGCTCGACATCAGCAGATGATGCTCGACGAGCCAGGCGACGCTGTCGGTCTCCGCCTGAGTGAAGCCGAGCCGCGGGCAGAGCGCATGGGCGACCTGCGCCCCGGCGTGCGAGTGATCCTCCTTGCGGCCTTTGGCGATGTCGTGCAGCAGCAAGCCGAGATAGAGGACCTTGCGGTTGACGATGGTCGGCAGGATGTCGCTGGCGAGCGCGGCCTGCTTGGGGCCGCGGCCCGATTCGAGATCGGACAGAGCGCCGACGGCGCGCAGCAGATGCTCGTCGACGGTGTAGTGATGATACATGTTGAATTGCATCATCGCCACGATGCGCCCGAAATCCGGAATGAAGCGCCCCAGCACGCCCGTCTCGTTCATGCGCCGCAGGACGGTCTCGGTCGTGTTGCGGGAGAGCAGAATATCGAGGAACAGCCGGTTGGCTTCCGTGTTCGCGCGCAGATCGGCGTCGATCTTGCGAAGCGAGCGCGTGACGGCGCGGACGGCGTCCGGATGGATCGCCAATCCATAATGGTCCGCCGTCCAGAACAGCTTGACGATATTGACCGGATCGCGCTCGAAAATCTGCTCGTCGGCGACGCTCACGCGATCATGGTCGATCGCGAAGTCGCCGGCCGGCATTTTGGGCGTGCGTCGCCGCAAACGGCCGAGCACGCGATCGAGCATGGCGCGGGGCTTGGCCTGGCGCTCCTCCAGCGCCGCGCAGACGATCGCCGTCAGATCGCCGACGTCCTTGGCGACGAGGAAATAGTGCTTCATGAAGCGCTCGGTGCGCGTCAGTCCGCCGCGATCGTGATAGCCGAATTTCGACGCTATGGTCGGTTGCAGGTCGAAGGTGAGGCGCTCTTCGGGGCGGCCGGTGGAAAAATGCATCTGGCAGCGCACGCGCCACAGGAATTCTTCGCAGCGCTCGAACAGCGCATATTCGGCGCGCGTGAACAGGCCGGCGGCCACGAGCTCCTTCGGCTCGCGCACGCGATAGACATATTTGGCGATCCAGAACAGCGTGTGGAGATCGCGCAATCCCCCCTTGCCTTCCTTCACATTCGGCTCGACGAGATAGCGCGACGAACCCGCGCGCGAGACGCGCTGGTCGCGTTCGGCCAGTTTCGCCGCGACGAATTCGCGTGTGTCGGCGCGCATGATCTCGCGGTCGAAACTGGCGAGCAATTCGCGAAAGAGGTCGGCGTTGCCGAGAATGAATCGCGCCTCGAGAATCGTCGTGCGGATGGTGATGTCGGCGCGCGCCTGACGCAGGCATTCGGCCACCGAGCGGCTCGAATGCCCGACCTTCTGGCGCAGGTCCCACAAGACGTAGAGGATCGCCTCGACAACGCTCTCGCCCCAGGGCGTCTGCTTGTAGGGCAGCAGGAACAGCAGGTCGATGTCGGAGCCCGGCGCGAGCGTGGCGCGCCCATATCCGCCGACCGCGACGATGGTCAGGCGTTCGCCGAAGGTCGGATTGTCGGCGACATAGACGTAGCGCACGACATAGTCGTAGATCGCGCCGATGATCTCGTCCTCGAGGTCGGACAAATATCCGGCGCAAGCCATTCCCTTGCCGTTCGCGTCGAGATAGGCGCGCGCCTTCAGGTGGCCTTCGCCGAGCGTCGCGCGCAATAGCTCGACGACGCTCGCGCGCAGGCTGTCGTTGGACTTCGCCTCGAGGCTCGCCGCCGCGATTTTCTCGCCGAGCTCCGCCCGCACGCCCGCGGCGCTCGGCGCGCGTCGGCGTCGTACGGCCTGGCTCTCGTCGCGCGCGGGCGGCGCGCTCGTCATGCGCGGTTCAGGCATTTTTTCGTAGATTGCGCAGCTTCGCTTCGATGGCGTCGAGGATCGGCGCGGCGAGATCTGGGCCGCCGAGGCGGCTCAAGGCCCGCAGCCCGGTCGGCGAGGTGACGTTGATCTCGGTGAGATAGCCGTCGATGACGTCGATGCCGACGAACAGCAGGCCGCGCCTCTTCAGCTCCGGGCCGAGCCGCGCGCAAATCTCGCGCTCGCGGTCGGTCAGCGCCGTCGCGGCCGCCGCTCCGCCGCGCACCATATTGGAGCGAATGTCGTTTTCGGCCGGGATGCGGTTGATCGCGCCGAGCGCTTCGCCGTCGACGAGCAGAATGCGCTTGTCGCCCTCGCTCACGGCCGGCAGGAATTGCTGCACGACCCAGGGCTCACGAAAGGTCGTGCTGAAGAGATCGAACAGCGAGCCGAAATTCGGGTCGCTCGTCGCCACCTTGAAGACGCTCGCGCCGCCGTGGCCGTAGAGCGGCTTCATGACGATCTCGCCGTGCTCGGCGCGGAACGCCTCGATCGCCCCGCGTTCGCGCGTGAGCAGCGTCGGCGGCATGAGGTCGGGGAACTCCATGACGAAGATTTTCTCGGGCGCGTTGCGGACATTGGCCGGGTCATTGACGACCAGCACGCGCGACTGGATCTTCTCGAGAAAATGCGTCGACGTGATATAGGCGAGATCGAACGGCGGGTCCTGGCGCAACAGCACGACATCGACCGCCGAGAGATCGAGTTCGCGCGACGGGCCGAGTTCGTAGTAGCGCGACGGATCGTCGAAGACGGTGATGTAATGTGCGACCGCCTTCAGCGCGCCGCCGTCGAGCGACAGCCTGTCCGGCGTGTAGTGCCACAGCCGGCAGCCGCGCCGCTGCGCCTCGAGCATCAGCGCGAAGGTCGAGTCGCCGGCGAAATTGATTTTTTCGAGAGGGTCCATCTGGACCGCGACGTCGATCATGGCGGCAGGTCTCGTCAAACTGGGCGCGGCGAATCGCAGCGATGCGCGCCGATGCGCGACGCTCATAGGCCGATCCGGTCAGCAACTAACCCGTTTCGGCTCGGCGCGAAAGCGCTCGTTTTCCGGCGCCGGCCGGAAACGCTCCAGCCTTCGCTCGATGGAGAGCGAGCCTTCAGAGCCCGGACGAAAACCAAGAGCCCTTGCCGTTGTCATTCCCGGCAGGCCGAAGGCCTGACCGGGAATCCAGAGCAACGACGAGAATTCTGGTTGTTGCT
>PQAN01000133.1:6784-8022 GCA_003105285.1 Methylocystaceae bacterium | reverse complement strand
GAGGGCGTCTTCGCCGTCAGCTTTCGCGTGACGGGCCCGTTCAGCGCGCCGGTGCTCACCGTCAATCCGCTGTCGGTGATCGCCCCGGGGCTGTTGCGCAAAGTCTTCGGAATCCTGGACGGTACCGGCCGACTGCCGGACGCGGCGCCGCAGCCGCGTTGATCGGGCTTCCGGCCCGCGTCGTCGGCTCAGCCGCGCTCCAGCAGCACATGGCGCTTCTTGCCGAGCGAGAGCTTCACGACCCCTTCCGCGAAGTCCGCCTCTCGAAGCGCCGCGCGCTCGTCCGTCACCACAGTGTCGTTCACGCGCAGGCCGCCGCTCTTGATCTGCCGGCGGGCCTCGCCCGTGGAGGCGACGAGGCCGGCCTTCACGAAAGCGCTGAGCACGCCGACGCCGCTGGCGATCTCGCTCGCGTCGACGGCGACCTTCGGCAGCGTCAGCGCCAGCGCGCCTTCTTCGAAGGTGCGGCGCGCCGTCTCGGCGGCGAGCTCGGCCGCCTCGCGTCCGTGGACGAGCGCAGTCGCCTCGGTCGCCAGCACCTTCTTCGCCTCATTGATCTCCGCGCCGCCGAGCGCGCCGAGGCGGGCGGTCTCGTCGAGCGGCAGGAAGGTGAACAGCTTCAGGAAGCGCGCGACGTCGGCGTCCTCGGTGTTGCGCCAATATTGCCAATAGTCGTAGGGCGAGAGCTGGTCGGCGTTGAGCCAGACAGCGCCGGCCGCCGTCTTGCCCATCTTCGCGCCCGACGAGGTAGTGAGCAACGGCGCCGTCAGCGCATAGAGCTGCGGCGTGCCGAGCCGCCGGCCGAGATCGATGCCGGTGACGATATTGCCCCATTGATCGGAGCCGCCCATCTGCAGCACGGCGCCATAGCGCTTGGCGATCTCGACGAAATCATAGGCCTGCAGGCACATGTAGTTGAATTCGATGAAGGAGAGCTCGTGCTCGCGCTCGAGCCTGAGCTTCACCGAATCCATCGACAACATGCGGTTGACCGAGAAATGCCGGCCGATGTCGCGCAGGAAATCGATGTAGTTGAGTCCTGCGAGCCATTCGGCGTTGTCGAGCAGAATGGCGTCGGTCTTGCCCGCGCCGAAGGTCAGGAATTTCTCGAAGGCCGTCTTGATCGACGCTTTGTTGGCGTCGATCGTCTCGACGGTGAGCAGCTTGCGGCTCTCGTCCTTGCCGGACGGATCGCCGACCCGCGTCGTGCCGCCGCCGACGAGCGGCAGCGGCTTGCC
>PQAN01000133.1:0-6687 GCA_003105285.1 Methylocystaceae bacterium | reverse complement strand
CCGCGCTCGATGAGCGTGGCCAGAAATTCGGATTTGGGGCGGAATTCGTCGGACATGGGGCAGGGTGTTACGGGGAATGCGGGCGGGGCGCAAGCGTGGGGGATTGTGCTTCTTTAAATGCTCGGCCAGGTCCGTCCACACGACCTGACACATTCGCCGTCCGCGCGCGCTTCAAGCCGTCCGCCGCGCCTCGAACCCCGCCATCTCCAATATCTGCACATATTCCGCCTGCACGACATCGCGCCCATAGGCGCGCTCCAGTCGCCGCACGGTGAAATGGCCGCGCGCCAGTGATTGGAAGTGCTCGGTGAAGGCGAGGTTGATCGCCGCGCCGCTCATCGCGCCGAACAGAGGCACGGCCTGCGCCGCCGCCTTCTGCGAGACGACGACGCCGAAGCGCGAGGCGATGAGGCCGATGAGCTTGACGAGCACGGGCGCCGACTCTTCGGCGATCGTGCGATGCGTCATGTAGCGGGCGGCGTCGGTCACGGATTTGGCGAGCACGCCGCGGATCGCCAGATAGCCGCCTTCGAGAATATTGCCCTCCTCGGCATGGCCGCCGAGCGCGAAGACTTGCAGGCAGGCGAGCGCCGTTTCCGGTTCGGCGAGATTTTCGCCCTCGAGCCGCGCGATGTCGGCGATCGAGCGCAGCATGATCGTCGTCGAGACCGGCAGCTCCACGGGCAGGCTGGCGAGGCCGATCGCGCCGCCGATCGCGCCGCTCGCCGCCGCGAGCCGGCGATGCAGCCGCACGCTGTCCCTCGCCGGCGCATTGGCGAGGCTGGAAATGGCGACGCGCAGCGCGGCGTTCAGCCCTTTCCGCGCGGCGGCGGCGGCGGCCTCCTGCAACGCTCCCGGAACCATGCGGCCGGCGAAGCCGATCTGCCGTCCCGCCAGGACCGCCAGCCGCTGTGCGAAGCTGGTCGTTTCCAACACGTCGACGGCGGCCTGCAATGCGGCGCGGTCGGCGTCGGTCATGGGTCGGTCGATCACTTGCGGCAGAAAATGCGCCACGCTCTTCGTCCCTTCGTCGTCGTCGGCGTTCGCTCGTAGAAATCGGATGAATCGAGGAGCCTTGCAAGGGTCGACGGCCGCCCTGTGCGCCGGCGCGCGGCCGAAAAGCTTGGACTATTGTTTTCTGACTGCGAAGCAATAGGTGCTTCTCATGCGGGAGCGGCGCCGGGGGCGCCGCTTTCGTATCCTTATTCGCGGAAAAATCGCGGATGGAGAGCAGGGGAGGGTTCGATGGGGAGATTTATAAGCTCGCTCGCTTCGAGGACGCGAGGACCTCTGAGCATGATCGCGATCGCGGCGGCGTCGTTCGCGGCGTCGACGCCGTTCCCGGCCTCGGCTCAATCCAGGGTCGGCGTGCTGCAATGCAGCCTGTCGGGCGGGGTCGGCATGATCATCGTCGAAAATCAGGCGCTCGACTGCGTCTATCAAGACGAATCCGGCGCTCCGCCGTCGCATTATATCGGCCGATTGACCAATGTCGGCGCGAATATCGGCGTCAGCGGGCCGGGCGAGCTGGTCTGGGCCGTCGTGGCGGCGACCGGCGTCGTCGGGCCCGGCGCCTTGGCGGGGGACTATGCCGGCGCCCAGGGTTCGGTCTCCATCGGGGCCGGGCCGGGCGGGGCGGTATTGGTCGGCGGGTCCGATCAGACCGTCTCGCTGCAGCCGGTCTCGGTCCAGATCGGAACGGGGCTCAATGTGTCGGCCGGCATCGGCAATGTCAGCCTGCAATATATGCCGGTGACGCCGCCTCCGCCGTTCCACGGACCGCGTCACAAGCGGGTTCGCCACTGACGGACGCCTCCACGCTTTCAGGCCGTCCGTATGCGCCGAGCGCTCCCTTCTCGATCGGGGAGGGAGCGCTTCACGCCTCGAAATCGATGACGCGGTCGGTCGGAAAATCATAGAGCTTGCCGGTCTCGCGCCACTCCGGCCGGACGAGCGCCGCGAGTTTTAGCGCGAAATCCTGCGGCGTGCGCAGCGTCTGCGGGTCTTCGCCGGGCATGGCGGCGGCGCGCATCGCCGTGCGCAACGGCCCGGGATTGGCGAGCATGACTTTGATGCCGGTCGTATTGGCGGTCTCGGCCGCATAGGTGCGCGCGAGCGCGTTCAGCGCCGCCTTGGAGACCGCGTAAGGCCCCCAATAAGGCTTGATGCGATGCGCGGCGCCCGAGGTGACGAACACGCAGCGGCCGGCGTCGGAGGCGCGCAGCAGCAGATCGAGCGAGCGGATGAGCCGCCAATTGGCGGTGACATTGACGTCGAACACTTTCTTCCACTGCGGCGGATCGACATGGGCGAGCGGCGTCAGCGGGCCGAGCAGGCCGGCGTTGCCGATGAGAATGTCGAGCCTGCCCCAGCGCTCGTAGAGCTGCTCGCCGAGCCGGTCGATCGCGTCGAAATCCGTAAGATCGGCCGGGACGAGCGTCGCCTCGCCGCCGATCGCGCGGATGTCGTCGTCGAGAAATTCGAGCGCGCCTTGCGTGCGGGCGAGCGCGATCACATGCGCGCCTTGGCGCGCGAGCTCGAGCGCGACGGCGCGGCCGATGCCACGCGAGGCGCCGGTGACGAGGGCGAGGCGGTTGGAGAGCGGCAAGGTCACGCGAAAATATCCGATGTTGCGAGGTCGAGACCGGGCGGGTCGAGGCGGATGGAGCCGTCTCTCAGGATTCTCAGCGTGATCGGCTCCTCGCCTTGGCGACGATAAGGCAGCACATAGCGGCGCTCGAGATCGACGATGAGGTAATGAACGAGGCTCGGCACGCGGAAATAGTCGGTGAGCTTCAGGCTTTGATCGAGCTTGCGGGACGATGGCGAGATCACTTCGACGATGATAGCCGGCGCGGGAGCGAGCAGGGAGCCGGTCGGAATCTTGTCGCCGCAGTCGACGAGGACATCCGGTTGGTAGATGGTTTGCGCGTCGACCGCCACGCCGAGGCTGTCGACGAAGGCTTCGCAGGGCGCCCCCGTGTGTGCGAGGGCGTCGGCGAGCGCGCGCCAGATGGCGGCCTTGGCCCTTCCGTGCTCGACGCGCTCCGGGGCCATGGCGAATATTTCGCCGCAATAGAGCTCGAAACGACCCTCTCCCTTGGTTTCACACCAGGCGAGGAATTCGGGGGCCGTCAGGCGTTTTTCGGCGGGAGCGTTCATGGGCCTCTATCTAGCACGGCGGCGGCTTTCGGCGCGAGCGGCGCGCGGAAGCGTCCGCGCGCCGATTTCGGCCGCGGGGACAAGGAGTCCGGGACGCCGCGGCTCCGTCGGCCGGGCAAAGATGTTGCGCGTATCGGGGTCGCTTCGTCCCGGACACGGTCTGCCTCTCCTCTACACCGCCTCCGGGCCCAGGGTTGTTTTCCCCTCTCGGGTAGTCTATCCCCGCGCGAACCTCGAATATTCGGCTGGCTTTCGCCTATTTTCACAGGCCTCCGCACGAAGGAGAAGCCGAAACCGGCGGCGTGGCGTCGGGCGCGTAAGACGAGGGTTTGCGTCTCCGCCCTCTCCCGAAACCGTCCCCCGCCGGCGCGGCCCTCACCCTTCGGGCCACGCCCTTGCCGTTCGGCGAGGGTGAAGTTTGATATAGGAAAAAAATCCGCACAAGTCAAGAGGCGGGCGCTCGGCCGTCTTTTGCTTTGCGAGGGTGGGGAGGGCGGCTTCAACCTGTCGCAATGGCTTTGCAGGTTCGGAGCCTCTGCGCCGTTTCGCCGCGACGAAGCCAGGGCGATCGGGGGAAGGTTTCCTCATCCTGAGGAGCCCGCGGAGCGGGCGTCTCGAAGGACGAGGAAACCTTCATTTCCGCCATCTGGAGCTTCCCCTCGTGCTTCGAGACGGCCCCTTCGGGGCCTCCTCAGCATGAGGGGAAGGACTGTGGTCCTTCACCCGATTGCCCTGGCAACGAAGCCAAGTCAGGTTGACGAAAGCATCGAGCGATCTAAAACGAAGAAGCCGCCGCAGGGCGATTCCCTGCGGCGGCATGGGCGCGTTAAGCGCCGAAACAGCTCGACCTAGAACCCGAATTCAAGCTGCTCGCAGCAGCGCCAGTAATCACTGACATGTTCAAGGCGCCCGAACCGGATGCGAGTATAGCTGTTGACGTGGTGGCAGCACGCACGCCGCCGAGGCCGTTTGGCCATTTTTGACCCCTTTCGGGGTCCACAGGATTGAACAGACGGCCGGGTAATGATACCTTCCTTCAGGAACGGCTCGCCGGCCCGACCTATCCGCTAGACGGGATCTGTGGAAGGACTCCCCGTCCGGTGACCTAAACAACGGCTCCTTTGGAGGTTGCAGCCTCCGGGGGAGCCGTTTGCGTTTTAAGCTGTAAGTGATTCTACAGAGTCATTTTTTGCGGCGCAAGAGGCCAACTCAGATTTGCCCGCTTTTCACAATTGTGTCCACATTTGGGATTCGTTTACCATATTCAGAGTCCGGTCATCGCTTTCCGGAGGCCGGAATGTTAGATATCCCTCAGAGTGTGATTGTGAGCGGTAAGCGTATGGCTGAATTCGAAGAATTGCTGGCTCGACTAAAACGGCAGAAAGAGAATGCCGAAGCGGTTTTGTCGCGTCTCAATGCGGCTATAGACCTGCTCGAGAAGGCAAAGGATGTTCTGGGTCCTGATGAACTGGTAAAGTTTATGGAAGCAATTCCGCCGACTCCCGGTGTGGAAGCGTCGCGGAAGAGGCCACGTGGCATTCTCCCGCCTGAGGACGTCGCAGCGGCAGTCCGTGCTACCCTGCTAGAGGTCGGCCGACCAATGAAGCGCGGCGAGTTGGTGGCTGAGTTGATGAGTCGTCAAATCCCGCTATCCGGAAAAGACAAGAACAAAAACCTCGGCACGATCATCTGGAGGCACCCGCAGCACTTCGTCAGCCTTGAGGGGCTAGGATACTGGGTGCGTGACGTTCCTCTTCCAGGGGTCTATACTCCAGAAGGTTGAGTAAACTCACGGCGCACTCTAGGGTGCGGCGTTATTTCTTAAGTCAAACTCGTTTATATGTTGCTTGAGTTCCGGCTCGAGCGCAGGCCTCCGCGAGAATGTCGGCCATCGTCGCTGGTGTGGCGGTGGCGCAGTCGGCATGACCGAGCATAGCGCGCAGCCGACGCAACTGCTCGTTCCGAGGCAGCGCCTCCCACGCAACTATTTCCGCCTCGCTCGGAATGGCGGAGGGCGCGAGACGGTCGATCGTCGCGAATTCCTGGGTCATAAAGGCAAGAATCGCGCGACGCGCGTTCTCTTCAGCTCGCCTCGGCGAGCAGCGACAATTGCGCCTTCACCTTTTCGCCCGTCACGTCGGTCAAGGACGTCGGATAGTCGCCGGTGAAGCAATGGTCGGTGAATTGCGGGCGCATCGGATCGCGGCCCTTTTCGCCCATGGCGCGGTAGATGCCCTCGATCGACAGAAAGGCCAAGCTATCCGAGCCGATATACTGCCGCATTTCTTCGAGCGTATGCGTCGCGGCGAGCAGCTTGTCGCGCTGCGGCGTGTCGATGCCGTAATAGTCGGGATTAGTGATCGGCGGCGAGGAGATGAGGAAATGCACCTCGAGCGCGCCGGCGTCGCGCATCATTTGCACGATCTTCACCGACGTCGTGCCGCGCACGATCGAATCGTCGATCAGGATGACGCGCTTGCCGGCGACGACCGAGCGATTGGCGCTGTGCTTCAAGCGCACGCCGATCTCGCGCACCGATTGCGTCGGCTGAATGAAGGTGCGGCCGACATAGTGATTGCGGATGATGCCGAGCTCGAACGGAAGCCCCGATTCCCGCGCATAGCCGAGCGCCGCCGGAACGCCCGAATCCGGCACCGGCACGACGACGTCGGCCTCTATTCTCTGCTCGCGCGCCAGCTCCGCGCCCATGGCCTTGCGCACCTCATAGACCGGGCGGCCGTGCACGATCGAGTCGGGCCGGGCGAAATAGATATATTCGAAGATGCAGGGCCGCATCGGCTGCGGCGGGAAGGGCCTCAGGCTCTCGACGCCGTCCTCGGAGATGACGACGACCTCGCCATTCGCCACGTCGCGCACGAAGCGCGCGCCGATGATGTCGAGCGCGCAGGTTTCCGAGGCGAGGATATATTTGCCGTCGAGCTCGCCGATCACCAGTGGGCGGATGCCGAGCGGGTCTCTCGCGCCGATCAGCTTCTTGTTGGAGAGCACCACGAGCGAATAGGCGCCTTCGATCGACCGCAGCGCCTCGATGAAGCGCTCGATGATCCGGTTCTTCCGGCTCCGCGCGACGAGATGGAGGATGACCTCCGTGTCCGATGTCGACTGGAAGATCGCGCCTTCGTCGATCAGCTCGCGGCGCAGCGATTGCGCATTGGTGAGATTGCCGTTGTGTCCCACCGCGAAGCCGCCTGTGTTGAGCTCGGCGAACAGAGGCTGGACATTGCGCAGGATCGTCTCGCCCGTCGTCGCATAGCGGACATGGCCGATCGCCGAATTGCCAGGGAGGCGCTTGATCGTGCTCTCTTTCGAGAAATGGTCGCCGACGAGGCCGAGCCGGCGCTCCGAGTTGAAGCGCTTGCCGTCGAAGGAGACGATGCCCGCGGCCTCCTGGCCGCGATGCTGCAAGGCGTGCAGCCCCAACGCCGTCAGAATGGTGGCGTCGGGGTGGTCGAAAATGCCGAAGACGCCGCAATATTCGCGTAGACGGTCGCCGTCGAGGTCGTC
>PQAN01000132.1 GCA_003105285.1 Methylocystaceae bacterium | reverse complement strand
GTTGATGACCGGCACGGTCGCGTGGCGGGCGAGTTCCTCGAGATCGTCGTGATCGAGAATGCGGATGACGATGGCGTCGACGAAACGCGACAGGACGCGCGCGGTGTCGGCGATCGTCTCGCCGCGGCCGAGCTGCATTTCAGCGCCCGTGAGCATGATCGTCTCGCCGCCGAGCTCGCGCATGGCGAGATCGAAGGAGACGCGCGTGCGCGTCGACGGCTTGTCGAAGATCATCGCCAGCGTCTTGCCGGCGAGCGGCCTGTCGGAGGCGGTCTTTCCCTTGACGCGGCGCGACTTGATCGCCGCCGCATCGTTCAGCACGCGCCTCAGCTCGCTCGCCGGGACCTGCGAGAGATCGAGAAAATGTCGAAGGCCCGTGGTTTGCGTATGTGCCGTCATAGCGCTGCTCCCGCTCGCGCCGCCTCGCTCTCGAGCGCCGCGCAGGCGACTCCGAGCCTCTGCACGGCCTCCGCGATCTCGCTTTCGCCGACGATCAGCGGCGGCAGCAGACGCACGACATTGTCGCCGGCCGGAATGGTCAGCAGCCCGGCGGCGCGCGCCGCGGCCGTGAATTGCGTGTTCGGAACGCGGGTCTTGACGCCGAACATCAGGCCTTCGCCGCGGATGCTGTCGATGATCGTCGGATGACGATCCTCGAGCTCCGCCAATCGCTGCCGCAACGTCAGGCCGAGGCTCGCGACGCGCTCCAGAAAGCCCGGCTCCAGCACGACGTCGAGCACGGCGTTGCCGACGCTCGTGGCGAGCGGATTGCCGCCATAGGTGGAGCCGTGGGCGCCGGCGGTCATTCCCTTGGCGGCCTCGGCCGTGGCGATGCAGGCGCCGAGCGGGAAGCCGCCGCCGAGACCCTTCGCCAGCGCGGCGATGTCGGGGATGACGCCCGCATGTTCGATGGCGAGAAAGCGGCCGGTGCGCCCGACGCCGGTCTGCACCTCGTCGACGACGAGCAGCAGGCCGTGCTTGTCGCATAGCTCCCGCAAGCCGGCGAGGAAACGCGGCGGCGCGACGCGCACGCCGCCCTCCCCTTGCACCGGCTCCACGAGAACGCCCGCCGTCTGCGGTCCGATCAGCGCTTCGACCGCTTCCAGATCGCCGTAGGGGGCCTGGTCGAAGCCGTCGACCGGGGGGCCGAAGCCGTCGAGATATTTCGGATTGCCGCCGGCGGCGATCGTCGCCAGCGTGCGCCCGTGGAACGCGCCCTCGAACGTAATGAGCCGGTAGCGTTCGGGCCGGCCTTCCGCCGCATGATATTTACGCGCCGTCTTGATCGCGCATTCGATGGCTTCGGCGCCCGAATTGGTGAAGAAGGCGAGATCGGCGAAAGTCGCCTGTGCGAGGCGCTCGGCGAGACGCTCCGCCTGCGGAATCTGAAACAGGTTGGAGACGTGCCAGGGCTTGGCCGCGGCGGCGTTCAAGGTTCCGACGAGATGAGGATGGGCGTGGCCGAGCGACAAGACGGCGACGCCGGCGCCGAAGTCGAGATAACGCTCGCCGTCGCTCGCGACGAGCCATGCGCCCTCGCCCCGCTCGAAAGCGAGATCGGCCCGCGCATAAGTCGGAAACAGCGCCGAAACCACGAGGCGAACTCCCCATCTCCAGACAACCGTCGCGCCGGGTAGAGCGTGCAGCGAAGGTCAGAAAATCAAAGTGCCGCCCTCGAGGGGCGGCATCTCTCCACGCGACCGCATTTTATGTGCTCGCCGGACGGCGGTCAAATCCGTATCCCACGCCCCGCAAGAGTGCGAGTCTGACGGCTCGCGGCCCGCGACGCGCCTTGGAAAGCGGGTCGTCAGGCTCGCGACACGCGCGATGTGAGTCCTTCGCGCAACACTCTTCGACAATGAACAGCATAACGCTGTGGGGAACGTGCGTTTCGCTTGCCAGGGACTCTTGCGCGTGATTCAACTGGTGGGGTAGCGTTCGCGTCATCGCCTACGACATCTCGTGTGGCGATCTTTCAATCGAGTGTGAGTGCGTCGTGTCGACGCCGGCTCGCCCGGCTGCGCGAGCGTTCGCCGATTCTTTCGGCAAAAGCCGGCTATTCGAGGAGGACCCGATGTCCTGGACCGACGAGCGCGTCGAGCTGCTGCGCAAGCTTTGGAACGAAGGTCTCAGCGCCAGTCAAGTCGCGGCCGAGATCGGCGCCGGCATCACGCGCAATGCAGTCATCGGAAAAATTCATCGTCTCGGCCTCTCACAACGCGCCAAAACGCCGATCGCGGCGCGGCCGCGCGTCGCCAAGCCGCCGCGGACGCAGACAGTGACGCAGACGCGGCCGCTCGCGCCGAGCGTCGTCGGCAATGTCGCTCTCGCTCTCGCGCCGCGCGCGCTGGCCCTGCCCGACGTCCGGCCGCAGGAAGAAGTCGTGATCCCGCTGTCGGAGCGGGTGACGATCATGGAGCTGCGGGAGGCGATGTGCCGCTGGCCGATCGGCGATCCGACGTCGGCGGAGTTCAGATTTTGCGGGGCGAAGTCGCCGGGGGGCGGCAGCCCCTACTGCGGCTATCACGCGCAGGTCGCCTATCAGCCGGCTCAGGATCGCCGGCGCGCGCGTGAGCAGGTGAGGACGGCGCGGCTCGCGTGAAGCGGCGGGAGCGCGCTCGTTGGAGCGTTTCCGGTCGAAGCGGATGTTGGTTCGCCGTCGAAAAGGCGCCGAAACGCGAGCGCGGACTGCGTCACGTAAGCCGAAGCGGTCGTCATTCCCGGCGGGCCGAACGCCGGGCCGGGAATCCGGAGCGACGACCGGAAATCTTGCTGTCCCTCTGGACTACCGATCGCTCGCTTGGCGAGCGTCGGGAATGATGCGGCGGATGATCCGATGCAGCCCGCTAGAGAGCGCTTCCCGCCGAAGCGGATGCCGGTTCGGCGTCGGACACGCGCCAAAACAAGACTCTAGTTTCGTCCGAATGTCTCGTCGAACGAATAGCCCGTGCCGCGCACGGTGCGGATCGGGTCTTTCTCGCGGCCGCGGATGATCGCCTTGCGCAGGCGCCCGACGTGAACGTCGACCGTGCGTTCGTCGATCTCGGCCGAAAGCCCCCACACGCTGTCGAGAAGCTGCGCGCGCGAGAAGACGCGGCCGGGCTTTTCCATCAGATATTCGAGCAGGCGGAATTCGGTCGGTCCGAGATGGATTTCGCGCCCCCCTCGCTTGACGCGCCGCGTTTCGCGATCGAGATCGATGTCGCCCGCGACGAGCCGCGAGGCGACGCGCTCCGGACGCGCGCGGCGCAAGAGCGCATGCACCCTGGCCATGAGTTCGGGCGTCGAGAACGGCTTGACGACATAGTCGTCGGCGCCGACCGAAAGTCCGCGCACGCGCTCGTTCTCGTCGCCGCGCGCGGTCAGCATGATCACGGGCATCGTCCGCGTGTCGTCGCGCGCCCGCAGTCTCCGGCAGATTTCGAGCCCGGAGACGCCGGGCAGCATCCAGTCGAGAATGACGAGATCGGGCAGAGCCTCGGCGAGGCGCAACTCCGCCTCGTCGCCGCGTTCGACATGCTCCACCTGGAAGCCTTCGGCCTCGAGATTATAGGCGAGCAACAACGCCAAGGCCGCCTCGTCCTCGACGACGAGGATCCGCGGCGCGCGATCATTCGGCGTTTCGCGCGGAGAGGCGACGCGAATTTCATTCATAGCGTTCACTCGCTGGAGCCGGCGACCGCAGACGCCGCCGCCTTGTTCTTCGGCCGGTCGACGGGCATGGACTCGCCGGTAACGAGATAGACGATCGTCTCGGCCACATTGGTGGTGTGGTCGCCGATCCGCTCGATGTTCTTGGAACAGAACAGCAGATGCGTGCAGAAGGAGATGTTGCGCGGGTCCTCCATCATGAAGGTGAGGAGATCGCGGAACACCGAATCCTCGAGCGCGTCGAGCTCGCTGTCGTTCGTCCAGACGGCCCGCGCGCGTTCGACATCGCGTTGCGCATAGGCGTCGAGCACGTCCTTGAGCTGCAGCGCTGCGACTTCCGCCATCGTCTTCAGACCGATGACGGCCCGCGGAACGCGCGCTTCGGACAAAATCTTCACCGTGCGCTTGGCGATGCTCTTGGCGAGATCGCCGACGCGCTCGAGATCGGCGGCGATGCGCATGGCGGCGATGCACTCGCGCAAATCGATGGCGAGAGGCTGACGCTTGGCGATGGTGAGGATCGCACTCTCCTCGATCTCGCGCTGCAAGGCGTCGAGCCGCGTGTCGGTCGCGACGACGCGATGTGCGAGATCGACGTCGAAATTGGCGAGCGCATCCATCGCCTCCGCCAGCATCTTCTCGGCGATGCCGCCCATCTCGGCGATTCTGCGTCCGAGCACTTCCAAGTCACGGTCATACGAACTGACGATATGGTCGCTCATTGCTCCAATTCCCCATGCGCGCCGGCGTGCTCAACCGAAACGGCCGGTGATGTAGTCCTGAGTCTTCTTGCTCTGCGGCGAGGTGAACAAATTGTTCGTCTCGCCGAACTCGACAAGGTCGCCGAGATACATGAAGGCGGTGAAATCCGAGACGCGCGCCGCCTGCTGCATGTTGTGCGTGACGATGGCGATCGTATAACGTTCCGACAATTCGTCGATCAATTCTTCGATCTTGGCGGTCGAGATCGGATCGAGCGCCGAGCAGGGCTCGTCGAAAAGGATGACCTCGGGGTGGATCGCGACGGTGCGCGCGATGCACAGGCGCTGCTGCTGACCGCCCGAGAGGCTGAGGCCGCTCGCCGTCAGCTTGTCCCTCACCTCGTCCCACAAAGCCGCGCCGCGCAACGCCGCCTCGACCCGGCCGTCGAGCTCGCTGCGGCTCAACTTCCCGTAAAGTCTGATGCCGAAGGCGATGTTGTCGTAGATCGACATCGGGAAAGGCGTAGGCTTCTGGAACACCATGCCGACGCGCGAGCGCAGCAGGTTCACATCGACGGCCGGGTCGAGAATATTCTCGCCGTCCAGCACCACCTCGCCCTCGGCCCGCTGCTTGGGATAGAGATCGTACATGCGGTTCAGCACGCGCAGCAGAGTGGACTTGCCGCAGCCCGAAGGGCCGATGAACGCCGTCACCTTATTGGTGTAGAGCGGCAGCGAGATCGACTTCAGCGCGCGGGTCTGCCCGTAGAAGAAATCCAAACCGCGCACCGACACTTTGGTCGGCAAATGAGCTTCGACAACCGGCATGGCAGTCATTTCGATTTCCCTTGGCGACTGAGCACGCGCGCCGTAATCGACAGGGCGAGGACCGCGACCGTGACGAGCAATGCGCCGGTCCAGGCGAGTTCCTGCCAATCCTTGTACGGCGACAGCGCGAATTGGAAAATGACGACGGGCAGGCTGGACACCGGGGCGTTGAGATCGGTGCTCCAGAACTGATTGTTGAGCGAGGTGAACAGCAGAGGCGCCGTCTCGCCGGAAACGCGGGCGATCGCCAGCAGAACGCCGGTGACGATGCCGGATTTGGCGGCGCGATAGGCGACGCGCAAAATCATATGGGAGCGCGGCAAGCCGAGCGCCGCCGCCGCTTCCCGCAACGGCCCGGGAACGAGCAGCAGCATATCCTCGGTGGTGCGCACGACGACGGGGACGACGAGCACCGCGAGCGCGAGCGCGCCGGCGACGCCCGAAAAATGCCCCACCCGCGCGACGACGACAGTGTAGACGAACAGGCCGATGACGATGGACGGCGCGCTGAGCAGAATGTCGTTGATGAAACGCACGACCAGCGTCAGCTTCGAATAGCGGCCGTATTCCGCCATATAGGTGCCGGCCAGCATGCCGAGCGGCGTGCCGACCGCGACGCCGATCACGGTCATGACCAGCGAACCGGCGATGGCGTTGAGCAATCCGCCGTCCGAGCCGGGCGGCGGCGTCATTTCGGTGAACACCGCCGGCGAGAGGCCGCTCGCGCCTTCCCAGATCAAAGCGCCCAGAATGAGGACGAGCCAGCTCAGGCCGAACGCCGTTCCTGTCCAGCACAGAGCTGTGGCGACGACGTTGACGCGGCGGCGATGCGAATAGAGGGACAAGGGTCAGGCTCCCGACTTTTGCTCGATACGCATCAGCATGAGACGCGCGGCGGCCAGGACGATGAAGGTGATGACGAACAGGATGAGGCCGAGCTCGATGAGGGCGGAAGTGTAGACATCGCCGACCGCCTCCGTGAACTCATTGGCGATGGTCGCGGAGATCGTCGTTCCCGGCGCGAGCAGCGAGCCCGAAATTCTATGCGCATTGCCGATGACGAAAGTGACCGCCATGGTCTCGCCGAGCGCCCGCCCCAGTCCCAGCATCACGCCGCCGACGACGCCGACGCGCGTGTAGGGGATGACGACATGGCGCATGACTTCCCATGTCGTGCAGCCGACGCCCGAGGCGGCTTCCTTGAGCACCGACGGCACAGTGTCGAACACGTCGCGGGAAATCGAGGTGATGAAAGGCAGCACCATGATGGCGAGAATGAATCCCGCCGTCAGCACGCCGATGCCATAGGGCGGGCCGGCGAACAAGGTCGACAGCACGGGAATATCGCCGGTCACCGCGATCAGCGCGGGCTGCACATGCTGCTGAAGGAAGGGCGCGAGCACGAACAGACCCCAGATGCCGTAGATGATCGAGGGGATGCCGGCGAGCAGTTCGATCGCCACGCCGATCGGCCGGCGCAGCGAATGCGGGCAGAGCTCGGTGAGGAAGATGGCGATGCCGAGGCCGAGCGGCACGGCGACGATCATGGCGATCGCCGAGGTCACCAGRGTCCCGTAGATGGGCGCGAGCGCACCGAATTTCTCCGTTACCGGATTCCAGGACTCGGTCGTCAGAAAGGCGAAGCCGAAGGCATGGATCGCCGGCAGGGAGCCATAGACGAGCGAGAAGATCACGCCGCCGAGAATGACGAGCACGACGATCGCCGCGAAACGCGTCAAATTGTGGAAGAAAAAGTCGAAAAAGGCGAGCCGCGCGAGGACTTTCCCGCGCTCGACATCAGCGGCGTGGGGCCGCGTCTCGATGATTGCCAAGTCCGACACGCTATTGTCTCTCACTGGATGGTTGAAGCCGACTTCCATGGCCTTTTCGCTCCGGAATTCACCTGTTGCCGGCGGTTCATAGCGCAGGATCCGGGAGAACTCATCGTCATCTTCGCAGCCGACTGGACGATGCGTCGAATTGAAGCGCGGAACGGCTCG
>PQAN01000131.1:4648-8213 GCA_003105285.1 Methylocystaceae bacterium | reverse complement strand
GGCGCGGCCCCTATCGGTCGTCAGGTCGAGAACGGGCGCGACGTCGAGCGTTTGCAGAGCGTTGTTGAAGGGCGTGACGAATTCCGCGAGGCGCGCGTGCGTCGCCGTCGTCATGCTGGTGAGCTCGGCGACGACCATCGAGATGCCCGCGGAGCTGCCGATATTACGGACGAGCGTCAGGATCGCCGCGCCCTCCGTCCGAAGGCTCGGAGGCAGCGTCGCGAACGCCGCCGTGCTGAGTGGGACGAAAACGAGGCCGAGGCCGAAACCCTGTCCGATGCTCGTCGTCACGATCGACTTCGATGCGGTCTGATCCGTAAATCCCGACATCAGACTCAATGTGAAAGCGGCGAGCGCCAGACCGGCGAGGACGAGATAACGGGCTTCGACGAAGGCCAGCAATCGCCCGACGAGAGCCATGGCGGCGAGCGTGCCGACCCCGCGGCTCGCGAGAAGGAAGCCGGTCGTCAAGAGCGGGTAGCCGGACACGTTCTGCATGAAAGGCGTCACCAGCGCCATCGTGCCGAAGAGAACCACGCCGATGACGACCATCAGCAGGCAGGCGGCGACGAAGTTGCGGTCGCGGAACACGTCCAGGCGCACGAACGGAGTCGCGGTCGTGAGCACATGCGCGATGAAGAAATAGAAGCCGGCCGCCGAGACGATCGCCTCGGCGACGATCTCGGACGACTGGAACCAGTCGCGCTGCTCGCCGCGGTCGAGCATGAGCTGCAGCGCGCCGATGCCGACGGCGAGCGCGAGAAAGCCGAAACGATCGAAAGGGCGGTCGTCGCTGATCGCCGTCTCCTTCATGAACCTCATGAGGCCGATGATCGTCAGGAAGCCGATCGGAAGATTGATGAAGAAGACCCAGCGCCAATTGTAATTGTCGGTCAGCCATGCCCCGAGCGTCGGGCCCATGATCGGACCGAGCATGACGCCTATGCCCCAGATCGCCATGGCCGATCCGCGCTCACGGGGCGGATAGGAGTCGAGCATCACCGCCTGCGAGAGAGGGACGAGCGCAGCGCCGAACGCGCCCTGGAGAAGCCGGAACAGGACCATCTGCTCGATCGTCTGGGCGAGCCCGCAAAATGCCGACGCGACGGTGAAGCCCGTCGCGCAGACGAGGAAGAGCCGCTTGCGTCCGAAGCGCTCGGAGACCCAGCCGATCGGCGCCGTCATGATCGCGGCGGTGACGATGTAGGACGTCAGAACCCAATTGATCTGATCGAGCGAAGCCGCGAGGCTGCCCTGCATGTAGGGCAGCGCGACATTGGCGATCGTCGTGTCGAGCGCCTGCATGATGGTCGCGCTCATCGCGCACACCGTCAACATGAGGCGCGGCGCGCCGGTCGCAGCCGAAGTCACGGCCTCGTCTCGGCGGCGCGGCTCTGGCTCGTCCCGAACAGGGATGCGAGCTTGCTCCGTCTCCCGGTGTCGATCTCGACGGTGGCGCTCATGCCGGCGCGCAACATCGAGAGGTCCTGCCCCTCATCGAAGACGATGCGCAAAGGCACGCGCTGGACGACCTTCACCCAATTCCCGCTCGCATTCTGCGGCGGCAGGATGGCGAACTGCGCGCCGGTGCCGGGACCGATCGAGTCGACGACGCCGTGGAAGGTCCGGCCGGGAAAAGTGTCGATCTCGATCTCGACCTTCTGGCCGGCGTGCAAATGCRTGACGTCCGTCTCCTTCGGATTGGCGTCGACCCAAGGCCTCTCCTGCTCCACGACGCTGAACACCGGCGTGCCGGCGGCGACGAAGCGCCCGAGCTGGATATTGTCGACCTGCGTCGCGATTCCCGAGATGGGCGCCCTGACAATCGTGTGGTCGACGTCGCGGCGCGCCTGATCCAACGCCGCCTTGGCCTGCCGATAGGCGGGGAAGTCCTCGATCGGCAGGTCCGAGTTCCCCTGCAATTGATTCGATGTGGAATTGACCTGCTGCCGGATCAGCTCGACTTGGAGCTCGGCGGTCAGCAGGGCGGCGCGCGCCGCGTCGAGGTCGGTCTGCGAGCCGGCGCGGTTCGTGACGAGAGCGGCCCGGCGCTCGACTTCGCGGCGCTTCACGTCTGCGGATTGGACACCGAGATCGAGAAGGCGCGAGAAAGAAAGGTGATTGCTCTTCAGGTTCGCGAAATCGGTGCGGACGCCGTCGAGCCTGCC
This sequence comes from Methylocystaceae bacterium, assembly GCA_003105285.1. Classification (GTDB taxonomy): domain Bacteria; phylum Pseudomonadota; class Alphaproteobacteria; order Rhizobiales; family Beijerinckiaceae; genus Methylosinus. The sequence goes on along the minus strand of PQAN01000131.1, from coordinate 6,045 downwards.
TTGCGCTTGGCGGAGCGCGATCTGGAACGGCGCGGGGTCGATCTCGAACAGCTCGTCGCCCGCGGCGACGCGCTGCCCCTCCCGGACGAGCGTGCGGATGACCTTCCCCGAGATGTCGGGCGTAATCAGCACTTTTTGCGCTCCGACATAGGCATTGTCGGTCGAGACATAACGTCCGCCGGTCAGATAGAGTCCGAGGCCGACGACGAAAGCGGCGGCGGGAACGGCGACGAGCAGCAGCCGGCGAAGATTGGCGCGCAGAAAACGGCCGAAGCGCACGCTTCGTGAATCGACGGAACGAGCTCGAATCCGTGAGGAATCGAGGGAAGCCTCAGTCATGAACGTCCTCCGGGACGAGCTGTTTCTGATGTATGGCGTTTCGCAGATTGCATTTGACGAGGGAGAGACCGGCGAGCATGGACGCTCGACGCGTCGGTTCGAGGCCGCAGAGAGCGTTCGCCATCAACTCCCGGCTCAGGCTCCTCAGTCCGGCCAGCACCGGATGCGCGGCCGGCGTGAGATACAGACGCTTGGCCCGCCGGTCGTCCGGATCGGGACGCCGCTCGATCAGACCGCTCTCGCAGAGGCCGTCGAGCAGCCGCGTCAGGCTGATCGGCTGGAGGTCGAGCAGGTCGGCGAGCTCGTTCTGCCTGATTCCCTCGGATCGTTCGAGGCGGGACAAAACCGCCCATTTCGCCCTGTTCATGCCGAGGCGGCAGGCCTGCTGGTCGGCATAAGTCCGCAGCAGCCTCGCCACGTCGCTGATCACGAAGGCCAGTTCTCGGTCTTGTTCGTCCGTCGACAAGGCTCGTCTCTCCAATCGGGTCGATAGATAAGGCGCCTTATCTTAAGTAACAATAACAAAATCGACTGGAAGCCTCCGGCAAATTCATATTCCCTCGGCGTCTGCTCCGCTCGCTTCGACCCGAGGAGACCGCCTGACTCGAGAGCGCCGTCGATCTCGACCAACCAGGGCACGATCGAGCCGCAGGCGCCGTACCAGACGCGGGGGGCGGCGAGTCCGCCGGCCAGGATTACACCTCCTGAATTAGGCCCTCCGAATCCTGATCCAATTCCTTTTTATTCCGCTGAAAGCGCGGTCGCCGACGGTCTTCGCCGTGCCGATCCTTTATGGCCTCGATGTGCAGCGAAGGCTCCAGAGTGCGGAGACGGGCTTCCGCCTGCTCGAGATAGAGGATGAAGGCGTCCTCGAGCGTCGCGGCCTTTTGCCGGCGCCTCAGCTCGTCCGGCGCGCCGACGGCGAGCACCCGTCCCCGGTGCATCAGCGAGATGCGGCCGCAGCGCTCCGCCTTGTTCATGAAATGGGTCGACAGGAAGATCGTCACCTGCCGCTCGCGCGACAGCCTGACGAGATGACGCCAGAACATGTGGCGCGC
>PQAN01000131.1:0-4527 GCA_003105285.1 Methylocystaceae bacterium | reverse complement strand
CGAGCGGGCCGACCCGCGCCCGCTCGACGCGATAGAGGCGCGCGTGCAGCATCAGATTCTGCCGCACCGTCAGCTCCTCGTAGAGCGAGAAGGACTGCGACATATAGCCGACGCGCAGCCGCGTCTGCATGTCGCCGGCGTCGATCGTCCGCCCGAGCAGCTTCGCCGTTCCGCTCGTCGCGTCGGGCAGCCCGGTCAACATCTTCATCGTCGTCGTCTTGCCGCAGCCGTTCGAGCCGAGGAAGCCGAAGATCTCGCCCCTGCCGATGCGGAAGCTCACATTGTCGACGGCGACGAAGTCGCCGAAGCGGCGCGTCAGCGCCTCGGCCTCGATCGCCGGCGGGATTTCGATAGGGCGGAACGAGACCCCCGACGCCTCTGCGCGCTGTCGAGGGCGGCGGCGCCGGTCGACATCCTACGAGCGGCTCGATCAAGTCACGAGGGCGTGGAAGAGCGGCGGCGCCTTGCCGGTCTGGCGTCGGAGCCATCGGCGGCGTCACTGGCGGGTAAACCGCGCGGTTTACCGATTTTCGCCTTCACTGACGCCAAGCGGGCTGTCGAAGGAACGGCTTCACACGCTTCATCGAGACAGACGCCGAGAATTTTTTCGATCAGCGGCTGACTTTTCTTTCTCGATGCATCGCCGAGCGGCTCGAGATGGAGCACGTCACGCAGGATGCTGACGCCGATCAGACATGCGGCGAACAACGCTGCGCGTTGCTGCCGAGCGGGGCCATCGATCTTGGCGGCCACGGAGGCGATGAAATCTCTCGAAGCGTATGCGTGTAAGATGTCTCTCGTCAGTGGACTGGACAATGAACGAATGAAAATCTGAAGCGCGTCGGCGCGCGTCGAACCTCGACTGGAATCGCGTTCGAAAATATCGTTCGCGAAGACGGCGCTCAGCTCGTCATTCTCATGAGCGAGCAAACGATCGACTTGAATCGCGGCCGTGAACGCCGCAGCGAAGAGCTGCTCTTTCGAACCGAAAGATCGGTGGACGAGAGCGACATCGACTCCGACATCTCCAGCAATGTCGCGTAGAGTGACCTCGTCGTAGGACGCTCGCGCGAAGCGCGCGAGCGCGGCGTCCAGAATGCGTTGGCGCGTCGCTTCCCCAGAACGCTTTTCCAGCCCGGGACGCTTCTCCAGGGTTCCCGAATGCATGATGAGACCTCCGGTCGGGGATATGAAAATCCATTGTTGTTTCGTCGCAGATATTGAGACAACAATAGTTGATATATGTCAAATGATTCAATTCGGATCGATTCCCTCGGCAAGGGTGACGAACGTCTCGAAGGCGTCTTTGAATGATTGGGGCATGGCGAGCGCGATGCGATGAAGCATGCGTCGATCGGCCGAGGCTCGCGTCGTTCTAGCGCGAGCCTCGCATCGCCGGTAATAGAATTGCATACGGCGCTATCGAATTTTGGACACGGCGTCGGCATCTGTTTCCACGTCCGCCCATAGGCGGAAACGACCTCTTCGACGCCGCTCTTTATCGCTTTCCAAGACTCGTCGCCGGCGGCAGACGCTCGACCGAGCGTCGCTTCCGCCTTCTTCGTTTCGGTCGCGAGGCGACGAAGAGCGGAATCGGACTCGGCGAGTGCCTGATCGATGGTAGCGGAAACGGAAGCCTGAGCCGTGCGCAGGGACGCCTGCCACGATAAGCGTTGGGCTTCGATCCGCGCCGTAAGCGTCTCCTCGACGAGGTTCGCCTGCCCCTCCGCAGCAGCAAGAAAGTCTCGGAATGCCGATTCGATCTCGGCCAATTCCCTTTCGATCGCGAGATATGCGTCGTCGGCGACGGCTTTGGCGGCCGCCGCATCGGATTTCAGGACGTCGACTTTGGCCCCGAGCGCGTCTCGCCCCACCCTTACGCGAGCGATCGCACGATCTGCTTGTTCACGAGCATCCTTCTTCAAGGCGTCGGCAGAGTCGTCGAGCGCCGCCAACGTCGCATCGATTTCATCGATCTTTTGTTTCGCCCATGTCAGATATTCGTGAGCGCCGTGGTGTTTCGTCATGATTTCGGTCCTTTGGCGATCGCCCCGCCAGGGCAATTCCAGCTTCGACCGCAACGTGCTTCGTGAGGTCGACTAGTGATGGAGCTTACGGCCACAATTCGGTCGTCCGCAGGGTGACGATATGCCGATATGGATCAATGTCAATGACTGTTGACAACGTAAGTCGCCACGGTTACATTCCGCCTATAGCGTCGCTCATGCTACGATAACGAGATAGGAGTTTCCCCCATGACCCTCGACGATCTGAGGCGTATGAAGAACGCAATTTCGGCCTTCGCTCTATGCACGGCGCTCGCAACGAGTTCGGCTCACGCAGCGGACCTTCCTCCTCGAAAAGAAGCGCCGGTCTATATTCCGCCGCCCGTGTTTTCGTGGACCGGTTTTTATGCCGGTCTCAATGTCGGCGGCGGTTGGAGCGAGAACAACAGTTTCAGCGCCGGCAATTGGTGGGGGACTGCCAATAATGAGGTCGGCGGCGTGATCGGCGGCGGACAGATCGGTTTCAACTATCAATTGTCGCCGCTGTTCGTCGTCGGCGTCGAAACCGATTTTCATGGCACGAGCATCTCGACTCGCAATAACGGCTGGCTCAACGCCGGCGTGAGCTTGCCCTGGTTCGGAACCATCCGGGGTCGGGTCGGCCTCGCAGCCCTGGATTCGCATCTGCTCCTGTATGGAACCGGCGGCTTCGCCTATGGCGAGGTGAAGAATGATTGGGCCGGCGTCAACAGCACACGGACTGGGTGGACTGCTGGCGGCGGCGTCGAGTGGGCGTTCCTGCCCAACTGGTCGACGAAGGTCGAATACCTCTATACCGATCTCAACAATGACGATTGGAATAACTGGAACAATTGGGGCGCGAACCGTCACACGAAATTTCACACGGTTCGCGCCGGCGTGAATTATCATTTCAATCTGTTCTCGCCTGCTCCCGTTGCTCCCGTCGTTGCGCGTTATTGATCGAGGCGATCCCAAATTACACGCGAGCCCGGCGTTGCCGCCGGGCTCTTCCTGAATACGGGTCCTGGCCAAAATGAAAGAGCCGCCGACGGTTTCAGATTCGCTTGGCAATGAATGAGGTCATTCAAGGAGACAGGGGTCATTCTCCGTCTGAAAAGATTGTTGCTGATTTGACAAATTACTGAATTGTATGATCGAGCGCGGGATACGTGCACTCGCATTACCGTTTTTCATCATTATGATCGTAATTGCTCGATCTGGCGATCAATGCGAGCGACAAAGACACGCAGACATCATCAGGCGCCAGACGGAGTCGACGAATGTCAATGCAACGCATCATGGTCGCGACGGACGGCTCTGTTGGAGCCAATCGCGCCGTCGAGGCGGCGGCGGAACTCGCCAAGAAGTTCGATGCCGATCTCTTGATCGTGACGTTTGGTGGAAGCTCTTCGGCCGAGGAAATTGGTAAGCTTGCTCGCTCCGAAGGCGGCATTGGGGAAGCCATCGAGTTGCTCTCGAATCTGATCTTGCGTGAGGCTCGGGAACGCGCGGAGCGTGCCGGCGCGGCGAAAATCCAAACCTCTTCAGGATGGGGAGATGCCGCTGAAGGGATCATAGACCTCGCGCATCGGGAGAAAGCCGACGTCGTGGTGGTGGGCAGGCGAGGACGCGGCCGGCTCGCCGGACTGCTTCTCGGCAGTGTGTCTCAAAAGCTGGCGTCTCTGGCCCCTTGCGCCGTCATCGTGGTTCCATGACATCTCGCGTCATAATCATTTCGCCGCTATTTTTTTCACCGGCTGCAATTAGGCTTCCGACGACTGCCGGTGACGAATTTAGAGGCGTTTATTCTTCGCTTCAGCACCCTCCGAATTCGCCGTCTGGGATTGCCAATATGTGGATTGTTGCTCTAAAATCAACATCTGTTGATATCGTCTGCGATTCAGTTGCATTTTCGCGCAAAGTGCGGGCTGTCGGCGACAGGAGCCCTAATCATGACGGTCAGTAACTCGTCGACCAATCCGACGTTGTCTCGAGGACTTTCGATATCATTCCTGCCACAATTGGAATGGTCGAAGAAGCTGGCAAGACTGTCCGCAAAGCGTAGCTCTGACCTGCTTTGCTTTTCTGCAGAGCGTTTGCGTGCGCACGCCGCACTACTTCAAGATTGGGCCGATAGCGAAGACGTGTGGGATCTGTTCAAACGTCAGTCGGAATTTCTTCAATCATCCTGGGTGGCATATTCGACGGAGCTGCCGAAGGCATTCGGCGTTCTGGGAAAAGCCGGAAACGAGGCGCCGTCTGAAGATGTCGGCAGCCCTCGTTGAAAGCGGCTCCTTCGACAGGAGCGCCCATGACGCACAAAGTTTGGCCGGTCTGGCGTGAAGCCGCAATTTCAGCGAGGATCTGTGAAACAACGAACGTCGCTCGTTTTTTCGGACTGATGGAACACCCCTGCCCATGGACCGCATTGACAGCTCGATGAGCCAATCGAGGACCTGGTGGATTGTATCGGTTGTCATTCTTCTCCTTTCTGGAGGAG
>PQAN01000130.1 GCA_003105285.1 Methylocystaceae bacterium | reverse complement strand
TCCCGCAGAACCGCTACGCCTCGGCGCGGCTCGCGGACCAAGCGGCGGAGTGACGCGCCGGCGATCGGCGTTTCAGAACATCGGCGGAAAGCGGCCGAATCCGCCCCCTCTCCCGCGAAGCTGGGGAGGGGGCCTTCCTCAATGCGGCAGACGACGAACGACGTCGATGATCTGTTCCAGCGCCGGATTGTGATAGACCGCCGCGACGAAGCGTTTCAACGCCTCGGCATTATCGGCGATGAATTTGACGATGCCGGGCCAACTGGCGATCACCGTCCCCCCGGCGACCGCCGCACCGACGCCCCGATAAGCCCCCTCCCTGACGCCCTTCCATGCCGTTCCCATCTCCGCGCCGACGACCTTGTGTCCGCGCCGCAGCAGCTCCACCACGAAATTGCTGGCTGAATCGCGCGCGAGCGCGGCCGCCTGCTCGTCGTGAACGCCCTTCGGCTCGGCGGGCGCGGCCGCGATCTGCTCAGCGAGGCTCTCCCGCGCCGCCGCCGTCGCCACATCCGGCGCCGATGCGAGATTGTCGGCGATCGTCGAGGCGGCCTCGAGCGCTATTCGCGTGTCGTCGGCTTCGCCCGGCCCCAGTCTCTTCTCGTCGTATTCGCAGCCCTCGGGGTCATGAACGATAAAGAGATTATAGCTTTCGACGAAATCGCGAAGCGTCTCCGCCGCGCCGATCGGCAATAGCGATGGATCGGGCTCCGGCTCGCGGACGCCTTTGTGCCGCTCGACCGCGAGATCGTGAGCTTTCAGCTTCGTGCGCAACGTATTGGCGCGGGACCACAGAAACGAGATGGAGACAAGGGCGATGTCTTCCGGCAGAGCCTCGAGGCATCGCGCCGCCGGAGTCTTCAATTCGCCGAGCTCATTGTCCGAAAGCCCCCGCAGGACCTGAGCCTTGTAGCGCGTTTCCGAATATAGGATGCGCTGCTCGTCGTCTCTTGAGCGCGCATGGCTCGGCGGGTCGCGCGCCACGTCAATCGGGCGGTTCGTTTCAGTCGAAAATCTGGTCGCGGCGCCCGACTGCAGCGGGATGGCCTCAATCGGTGGAAGACCGGCGATCGCATCCCTCGGGGCTTCGGGGTGCTCGAGCCTTTCGATCTCCGCCGCGATCCACTCGTTTTCCTTCGCCGGCTCATCCCAGAGTTCTTGAGGCGTGCGGGCGTAGACGAGTTCAATCGACTCGGGCCGGGAGCGCCCATCGAGCCGCGACCGATACCAGTCGAGCAGCACCTTCCAATGTCGATCCGGAGCGAGAATGTCTGACAGACTCTGCCAGCTCAATGCGACAGAATCCGGCGTCCCTTCCGGCCAAAGCGGCCGGCTGGCCAATTCCCTCGCACTGTCGCCGCCCGCGATCCACTCAGCGTCGTTGGCGGCCGCGGCCGTGGCGAGGCGGGCGGCATAGACAGCGGGGGTGTCGGTAGCGCGGACGGCTGTAATCGCGTCGGCGCGGATGGCGGCGTTCGCAGTGCGGATGGCGGCCATGGCGGGGCCAACAGCAATCGAGGCCAAAGTAACGCGGGTGAGGGGGCCGGCCGTGGCAGCGGCCGATTGGGCAGCTGCAGCGGCGATGGCCTCGGCGGTGCGGGCCACGGCGGCATCGGATTGGGCAGCGGCAGGGGCGGTGTCGCTGACATGGATTGGATATGTGCCCGCGACCCACGCCCTCGCGGTCGTGCGAAACACCGCCTGGATCAACCGTGCAAATAGCCGCGCCTGTTCTTCATTCGCGTCATGCCGATACGCTGACGCCGCCAGTGGGAGGATGCGAAGCGACACGCGCGCCGCAATGACGACGCTCACCTCGCTCGGCTGCGTCTTCAGCCACGCCTCAAGCGCGTCGCGATTGCGAAACTGCAAAGGCGCCTTGCCGGCCTCAGCCGATGAATCGGTCATGAAAAAACTCCGCGACCGCCAGGATGCAGCCTCGCGTTGCGCGCTGCAAGCGCGCGCCTCCCCCTTCCCGGCTGCGCGGGAGAGGGAGGCGATCGCGCGCGTCATCGACGAGCGAGCAAAATTCGCCCTATTCCCTTTCCTTGCGAGACTGGCTATCGCTCAAGTCAGCTGTTCACAGGAAAAAAGAGACGTCCATGAAACTCCCCAATCAATTCTATCGTCCGCTGGCCATCGGCGCGCCGGCGCCGTTGCGCGAGCAGCCGGTGAAGGTCGAGCGGATGATCCATTTCGTCCCGCCGCATATCGAAAAATTGCGCGCCAAGGTTCCCGAGCTCGCCCGCCAGGTCGACGTCGTGCTCGGCAATCTCGAGGACGCCATTCCGGCCGACGCCAAGGAGGCGGCGCGCAAGGGCTTCATCGAGCTGGCGCGGGCGACCGACTTCGGCGCGACGGGCTTGTGGACGCGCATCAATGCGCTGAACTCGCCTTGGGTATTGGACGATCTCTTCGAGATCGTCGCGGCGATCGGCAATAAGCTCGACGTCGTGATGCTGCCCAAGGTCGAAGGGCCGTGGGACATTCATTATCTCGATCAATTGCTCGCGCAGCTCGAGGCGCGCAACGGCGTGAGGAAGCCCATTCTCATTCACGCCATTCTCGAGACCGCCGAAGGCGTGAAGAATGTCGACGCCATCGCCGCGGCCAGCCCGCGCATGCACGGCATCAGCCTCGGCCCGGCAGATCTTGCGGCCTCGCGCGCGATGAAAACGACGCGCGTCGGCGGCGGCCATCCGGAATACAAGGTCATCGCCGACGCCGATCCCGGCCAGGGGCTGCGCGCCTCCTTCCAGCAGGATTTTTGGCATTACACCATCGGCAAGATGGTCGACGCCTGCGC
>PQAN01000129.1 GCA_003105285.1 Methylocystaceae bacterium | reverse complement strand
CGTATCCGGCCGAAGCTCGATCTCATCGGCCTGCCGGCGCTGATCTCGCAGAAGCCCGGACGGCCGCCGCAAACCGAACAGGAATATGTGCAGAAGGCCGAGGCGATGGTCCGCCTCTACGGCCGAGCGCTGGGCGGCGAGGCGGAAAAACGCGCCGAGGAGTATTGCGCCTATTTCGACGACAAGCTCCGCTTCGTCGGCGCGCGGGTGGCGCAGATCCCGCAGGAAAAGCGACGCAGGCTGTTCTATGTGCGCGGACCGCGATCGCAGAACACGCAGAACCGCTTCGGCTATGTCTATTGGATCGGAATCCTGGCCGGGGCTCATATGGTCGTCGGGGACACGCCGCTCGCCGCCAATGGCCCGGCGAATATGGAAGACATCCTGTTCTGGGACCCAGAGGTCATCATCGTCGGCCGGCAATATGGCGTCGATCTGGTCAATGACGATCCGCGTTGGCGCACGGTTTCCGCCGTGCGCGGCGGCGAGGTCCATCCCTCGCCCGCCGGCGTGTTCTATTGGGACGGCGGGCCGGAGAGCGTGTTGATGATGCTGTTCATCGCCAAGACGCTCTACCCCGCCCTGTTTCCCGACCTCGATCTCGAGGCCGAGATCAAGACCTTTTATGCGCGTTTCTATCGCTTCGCTCTGACCGACGATCAGGCGCGGCAGATCTTGCGCGGCCGAAGCCCCGACGGAAGCCGCTTCATGCCCATCAACAATTGAAGGAGGGAGCAATGGAGGCGAAGACGACATGCGGGCCCGGCAAGCCGGTCACGGGCAGCTGCGCCTTTCGCGGCGCCAAAATGGCCTTGCAGCCCATCACCGACGCTCTTCATCTCATTCACGGGCCGATCGTCTGCCAGGGACACGGCTGGGAATCGCGTCCGACGGAGAGTTCCGGCTCGACGCTGCACCGTCTCGCCTTGAGCACGGATATCGGCGAGCTCGACGTCGTTTTCGGCGGCGACGCGCGCCTCTCGAAGACGCTCGAAGCTCTGGTCGAACGATACGATCCGCCGGCCATTTTCGTCTATCAGACCTGCCTGCCCGGCATGACCGGCGACGACATCGACTCCGTCTGCCGCGCGGCGACGGAGAAGCTCCGCCGCCCGATCCTCGCCATCGACGCGCCGGGCTTTTCAGGCGGCAAGCTCGCCGGCGCGCGCAAGGCGGGCCGCGTTCTGCTCGACAAAGTGATCGGCTCGCTGGAGCCGAATTATTCGACCGCGACCGACGTGGTCCTGATCGGCGACTATAATGTCGCGGGCGAAGCCGGGCAGATTTCGAGACTTCTGGACGGCGCCGGCTTTCGTGTCATGGCGTCCATTCCCGGCGGCGGCCGCTTCTCCGAAATCGCCGGCGCGCATCGCGCACAGCTCGCCCTGTCGCATTGCTCGCAGGCGCTCGGCGACCTCGGCGAGCAATATTCTGCGCGCTGGAGCGTCCCGCATATAGAGGCGAGCTTCTATGGCGCCGCGCAGACGTCCAAGAGCTTGCGCGCAGCCGCCGAGAAGCTCGTCGCGAAGGGCGCGCCGCGCCGTTTTCTCGCCCAATGCCGCAGCTTCATCGCGCATGAAGAAATGCGGTTCGACTGGCGGCTGCGGCCGCTTCGGCCCCACCTCTCCGGCAAGCGCGCCCTATTGATGACGGGCGGCGTCAAGACATGGTCGCTGACCCGCGCTCTCAATGATTTCGGCATGACGGTCGTCGGCTGCACCGCCAACAAGACCACGCCCAAAGACCGCGCGCTTCTGCGCGACGCCCTCGGCGACGATGGAACGCTGTACGACGGCCTGCCGCTCGCCGAACTGCGGAGGCTCCTCGCCGAAGGCGGCGTCGATATCGTGCTCGGCGGCGGCGGCGCGCGTTTCGAAGTCGCGGCCGCCGGCCTGCCTTGGATCGAAATCAATCACGAAAGGCGCATGGCGCTCACCGGCTACGAAGGCGCCTATGCGCTCGCCTCGGCGATTGCGAACGCCGCGAGCCGGCCGAGTTGGCGCGATCTGCGAGCTGCCGCGCCATGGTGAGAACCAAGCCCTATGTGGCGGAGCCTTTGCGGCTCGGCCAGTCGATCGGCGCGGCGCTGGCTTTTTCCGGCGTGGCGCGGTCGGCGCCGCTGCTGCTCGGCGCTCAGGGCTGCGCGGCGGTCGCGGGCTCGCTGCTCGCCCGGCATTTCCGCCGACCGGCGCCGATACGCGCTGTGGCGATGAACGAGACCTCGGCCGCGCTCGGCGGCGAGCGCGAAATCGAAAAGGCGCTCGCCGCGGCGGAGCGCGACGAGCCGCTCGACTTGATCGGCCTCGTCACCGGCGGCGTCAACGAGACGCGCGGCGACGATCTCGACGGCCTGCTGCGACGGTTGAACCGGCGTCGGCAAAGGCCTTCGGCCGAATTGATCGGCGTCTCGACGCCGGATTTCTCCGGCTCGCTCCAGGACGGCTGGAGTCGGGCGGTCGAGCGAATGGTCGAATTTTTCGCCCGGCCGGCCGAGCATGATAGCCGTCGGATCGCTCTTCTTCCCGGCTGCCACTTGACGCCGGCCGATGTCGAAGCGCTGAAGAGCCTCTGCCTCGGCTTCGACTTGAAGCCCGTCGTCTTGCCCGATCTGTCGGGCGCGCTCGATCGCCGCGACTGGAAGAAGGGATTCGCCGGCGTGGCGTTCGACGAGCTGCGCGCCATCGGAAGCTCGATCGCGGCGCTCGGCTTCGGCGCGCACATACGCAAAGCCTGCGAATCCCTGGCCGACATCTGCCGCGTGCCGGCGTATGTTTTCGACGCGCCTTTCGGCTTGTCGGCGACCGACGAGCTGATCCGAATTCTTTCGGAGATTTCCGGGCGAACGGCGCCGCAGGCGCAGCGCAAGGCGCGCGATCGGCTGATCGACGTCCTCGCCGACTCCGCGGAAATTTTCTCGGGAAGTCGCGTCGCTGTGGCCGGCGAGGCCGATATGGCTTTCGCGCTCGCGGCGCTGTTCGGCGAATGGGGCGTCGACGTCGAAGCGGCGATCGTCGCGGCGTCCGCGCCGGGCCTCCGCGCCCCATTCATCGTCGGTGATTTCCAGGACCTCGAAATGGCGGCCGCGGATTGCGATCTGATCGCCGCGCCTTCCGTGGCGCGGCGCGCCGCCCAGCGTCTCGGGGTTCCGCTCTGGCGCTGCGGCCTTCCCATCACCGACCGGATCGACGCGCCCTTCCGCGTGCAGATCGGCTACGGCGGAGCGCGCCGAATGATCTTCGAGGTCGCCGCCTTGCTGGCGGAACGGACCCAGGGCGCAACTGTCGGAGTTCCATTCGGCTGGAGCGCGCCTGAGGCGAATGGATGAGCCGCGGTTGTCTCAGGTGGAGGTGATCATGGGCGTCGCGCCCCGACGTAGGGAGGCGGATCGTGCAGCCCATGAAGTTGTTTCGGAGGATGGCAGCCATAAAGCAACTCTTCAAATGAGCGGAGATGGACGCCGCGGGGGGAGTACATGTTTGGTGGAAAAAGCCGATTGCCCTAACTGATGGCTCGACGCACTGTCGCTGACCGGTTCGAGTCATATGTGATGAAGGGCCTGTCGCGGGAGGACGGATCAATGGACGAGCCTCGGAGGCAAGCGATGCGAAGCTTGGTTTTAGCTTTGGGAGCCGTTCTCATGGTGGCGGCGCCCGCATTGGCGGATCGGCCGTTGACGGAAGAGGAGAAGGTCAAACTTCAGTCCGTGATCTCGGCTCAAGGATGCTCGGGCGGCAAGCTGGAATTCGACGATGGCTATTATGAGGTGGACGACGCGAAATGCGATGATGGAAAAACATATGATTTGAAGTTCGACGCAGAATTCTCACTGATCAGGAAGAAACTGGAACGCTGATTGCGACTTTGCATCAGCCTTGCCATTCCAGCTCGACTATTCCTGGCAGATGGGCGAGTTCTCGGAACGCCTGAACGACTACCTCGAGATCGACTTGTACGAGGAAATGAAGGAAGCCTTGGAAAAGGGCCTGCGCTGACCCGGCGGGCACAAGTCGACGCGTCAGTCCCGCAGATGCGGTCGGCGGGCAATTCCAACACCCTTTGGGAGATGGCGCCACGTCAAAGTTCACTGTGGTGGATATCACGTGGACGCCATGCCAAATGTGAGAAAAGCCGCCTGTGGCGGCCATTTCTCAGTAGATTGATTTTAATTGAGTTTTTTGGAGCGGGCGAAGGGATTCGAACCCTCGACCCCAACCTTGGCAAGGTGCCCCAGAGCCTTCGCTGCGCCGCGACGCGCTTCGCCCGTCTACGAAATATGACAATAAAACAATCTATTATTGGAATGCTAGGCCGCCGTGTTTACGCCTCAGTGGCCTCCGACTTGCTCCGAACTGCTTGGAACTGGCTCCGATCAGGGGTATGATCCGGTCATTCTAAGCGGATTTGCAGCAGGTGATTGATATGGCTTCAGAAAAGCTCACAAAGCGGATTGTCGACGCCCTCAAGGCTCCCAAACCTTCGAAGGTTGGGGTCAAGGTTCGGGAGCATTTCGTGTGGGATCTGGCGCTGCGCGGCTTCGGCGTCCAGGTCATGCCGTCGGGCCTCAAGAGCTTCGTCATCCATTACCGCACGCCCGACGGCAGGCCGCGCCGCGCGGTCATCGGCCGGTTCGGTTTGATGACCGTCGAGGAAGCCCGCGATCTCGCGCACGAAAAACTGGTCGCGGTGTCCAAAGGACTCGACCCTTTTGCCGCAGAAGCGGAGGCCGAAGGACGCGTCACCGTCGCAGAGGTCTGTGACTGGTATCTCACCGAGGCCGAAGCCGGCCGCATCCTCGGCCGGCGCCGGCGACCGATCAAAGCCTCCACCTTGGCGATGGACCGCAGCCGGATCGACTCCCACATCAAGCCCTTGCTCGGACGGCGGCAAGTCGGCGCGCTGAAGCTCGGCGATATCGAAGCCGCCCAGGCCGACATCGCCGCCGGGAAGACCGCGAAGGCGCGCAAGGGCAGCCGCGGCGGCGCAACCACCGGCGGCGAAGGGGTCGCCGCCCGAACGCTGTCGACGCTGCACGCGATCTTCGAACATGCGGTGCGCGTGGGCAAAATCCCGGGCAACCCGGCCAAGGGCGTTCGCCGGCTCGCCAGCGCGCCTCGCGAACGGCGGCTCAGCCGCGCCGAGATCGAGCGTCTCGGCAAGACGCTGCGCGCCGCCGCCGAGGACGGCGAGCATCCGACCGCACTGGCCGCCATCCGTTTCCTCCTGCTGACCGGCTTCCGCCGCATGGAAGGACTCGGAGTCGAGCGCGGCTGGCTCGACGAAGAAGAGGGAGCGATCCGATTCCCGGACACGAAGAGCGGCGCGCAGACCCGCGTGATCGGACAGGCCGCCATCGACCTGCTCCTCTCTCGGCCCGAAGCAAAGTCGCCGTTCTTCTTTCCGGCAGACTGGGGGGAGGGCCATTTCATCGGGGTCGTCCGGGTGCTCGACCGCATCTGCGAGCGCGCTCGCCTCGTCGACGTCACGCCGCACACGCTGCGCCACACATTCGCGAGTCTCGCCGGCGACCTCGGCTTTTCCGAATTGACTATAGCCGCGCTGTTGGGACATGCCTCGCGGGGCGTGACCCAGCGCTATATCCATATCGACGAAGCCCTGCGGATGGCGGCGGATCGCGTCGCCGACGAGATGGCCGACATCCTCGATGGCCGGGCGACGATCGCGCGCCAGCGTCGACGCGGGGCGCGCCAATCGCAGGAATCCCCGGAAGCCGCCGACACGCCGCCGCAGGCGGCGCCTTGATCGCACCATCGGCGTGCGGCCTCGAACGGTCGATCGACTTCATGCGACGACCGCTGAATCCGCAGTGTTGCACCTGATGACGGCAAGGCTGTCGGCTCGAGCACATAACGCTGACTGCGAGAGTCTCGCGCCTCGATGCGCTTCGTCATGTCGAGCCACATTGGCGTTGCTGCGCGTAGAACAGCACCCGGCCTGCCGGAAGAATTTGGTCAAAACAGTCGAAGTCCCGGACATTGCGCGTCAGAACCGTCCATCCGCGTTCGAGCGCCTGGAGATAGAGGCTCGCGTCGTTCAACAATAGCGTCCGTTCGCTTCGCTCGAAACGCAGGAGACGCGTGACTAGACCCGCCAGCATCCCTGCTTCTCCCATCGCGGTCTCCGACGGCGAGGAGATGCGATGGCCCGGAATATCCTCGATCGTCCGTCGGATCTCGCGCAGCACATCTTTCGTGCCGACATGAGCGGGATCCAGACGGCCGAACAGGTGCGTCATCTCCGCCAAGCAAACGGTGGAGTGGTTGATGATCCGCGCCTCGAGCAGCGCGTCGACGCTCGCCGGCGTGCGCCCTTGCAGCACGTCGATGTAGACGCAGGTATCGAGCAGCAGCTCGGCGCCCGCGGAAACCGGCGATTCGACGACCGGCAGGGCCTCGAACGGGCGCAACGGGAGCGCGTCCGCCTTGCGCTGCGGCTTGACCCGCCGCAGGGCGCGGGCGAGATCAAAGCTCAAGGTCAAGATCTTGGGCAATCCGGCCCTTACGACGGACGAGCTTCGTGCCGAAGTCGTCCTCGAGCGCCACTTTCGCCAGCGCGTATTCGAGCAGTTCGGTGTCGGAGGCTATGCCGGACTTCTTCTTCGCGGCCGCCACGAGGTCGCGACGAATCCGCCCGCCGATCCGGCCGTTCTCGCCGCCCAGCAGGCCGAGCTCTCGCGCCGTGTCCATGACCGCGCGGCGCCTGATGCTCGCCTGAACCGGGATATCGGAAGCTTCATGGATCGGCTTCGGCATGGCGACTCTCCTGGTTAGACGAAATAGAGATTTTGGCCAACAGTTGCAACATCCATGAACCGGGGCGAAATCCTGAAACGGCGTCTGAGTTCCCCTGCTCAGCCGGGGTGCAGCCCATCCGCGCCGCATGGACGAAGCCCGGCGCCTCTCATGCACAGTGGCAGCATGCGTGTCATTGCCAGAGGCCCCGATATTCCCGAAGAGCTCCTTGTCGCGCGCGACGAGGGCGACGTGATTTTCTTCTGCGGCGCGGGTGTGCTCCAGGCGAATGCACGCCTGCCGAACTTCGAGCGCCTCGGCCGGCATGTCATCCGAATTCTCGGCGCGACGCTCGATGGCCCAAGGCGGCGGCTGCTCGACGAGGCGCTCGAAATGGGGCGGATGGCAGGCGTGGGCAGGCGTCTCGCCACCGATCTGGTGTTCGGTCTACTCGAGCGCGACTTTGACGCGCGTGACGTGCCGTCAAGCCGTCGTGGAGGCGACCTCAAGACACGCATCGCCTGGCACTACTCGCGCATTGTGTCAGTCATGGAATGAACGCCCTGCATGAGAAGGCGGATCGCTATGGCGGCGACGCGGTCACGGCCCACTTGGTGCAGCAGCGCCTCAAGAACGCTGATCACGAGGGGGCAGGAACGCCCGCTCACCGACTCCGGTTGGCTGCCGGAGCCTTTGCGAGTCGATGACGGGATTGCAGAAACGCACTCCCATGTCGCTGTTACAAAGTGGCAATTCTGCATTCTCATAGCGTCACGGCGGCGGCGTCGTTCCACCCCATGAATCCTTCACTTGCTCGAAATGGAGAGCAGGTTCGTAGCCGATAACGGGAAGGCCGAGAATAACGGCCGACAGTCGGCCCATCGCCCCAAGAACAGCATAGGAGGCCACGACTTGATCGCGTTGCGCGAACAAGAGCGCGACTCGGCTGTCGAGGAGTTCTCTCTGTGCGTTCAGAATTTCGATGGTCGTGCGCCGTCCGGCCTTGGCCTCCTCCCGCACGCCGTAGAGCGCGCGCTCGGCGGCTTCGATCTGGGCGCGCGCGGCGCGCAACTGCGTCCTGGCCGCCTGTAGCGAACCCCAATTGGCTCGCATCAGCGCTATCAGTTCCGCGCGGGCGGCATCCGCGTCGAATCGCTTTTGCCCCACGATCTCTTTGGCCTGACGCGTGCGTGCCGACAATTCTCCACCCGAATAGAGTGGAACAGAAACGCGTCCGAGCACTTTTGCTCCGACTGCCCGGTTACCCCTGCCGTCTATGTCCGACTGGGTGTAGATGTTGCCGACCATCGACAAGGTCGGCCAAAACTCGCTTTCGATGACCTTCACGTCGAATTCGGCGGCGTCCGCGCTGTGCAAGGCCGCGAGGATCAGCGGATGTTCCCTCTGCGCCAGCCGCTCCGCCTCCACTTCTGTCGCCGGGAGAAGCCTGTCGACCGGCTTCGCCGGCGAAAGCCGCTTGGGTTCCTCGCCTATGATCTGCCTGTAGACGCCCTTGCTCGACTCGAGCGCTGCGCGCGCCGCGGCGGCTTGCGCTTGCCCGCTCGACAGGCGAGCCTCCGCCTGCGCGACATCGGTCGCCGTCAGCTCGCCGGCCGTCAAGCGTTCTTTGACTTGGCGGAGCTGCTCCGCGAGCACCGTGACATTGTTCTCTTGCAGCCGCAGCGCCGCAGTGTCCCGTAGAACATTCATATAGGCGACGACGGCGTCGAACAGGATGCGTTGCTCGATCGACCTCAACCGTTCGCGCCCTGCAAACACGCCTGTTTCCGCCGCGCGGACCGAGTTGAGCGTCTTGAAACCATCGAACAGCGGTTGCTCGACGGTCAAAATCGCTGTTCTCGGCAAGGCTCCATTATTCTGAAAGCTCTGAACGAAGTCGGGCTGCAGATAATTGCCGTTGACAATCTCGGTGGCGTTTTGAACCGATCGGCGCCTCTCGACTCCGAAAAATCCGTCAGCCCGGGCGCGCGGACGAATCTGCGAGAGCGCACGGGGCACATTTTCGTCTTCCGCGCGCAATGCTGCCCGACTGGAGTTGATCACGGGACTGGCCCGATAGGCCAACGCTAAAGCACGCTCCAATGTTTCGGCACGAGATTGTGGTGCGCCTACGCCACCTATCAGCATGCCAGAGAGGACGACGAGGGCGGCAGGCCGTTTCACAATCCTCCACGTGCGGCGGAACGGTTGTGCGGCGAGCGGCGAAGGTCCTGTCGTTCCGCCGCCACCGTCGCCGAAGATCGTATAGAGCGCCGGCAGGACCACGAGGGTGAGAAGGGTCGCGCTGATCAGACCGCCAATGACGACGGTGGCTATCGGCTTCTGCACTTCCGCGCCGGCTCCGGTCGCAATCGCCATGGGAACGAAGCCGAGCGAGGCTACGAGCGCAGTCATCGCGACGGGACGCAGACGGGTCATGGCGCCCTCGAAAATTGCGTCGCGCGAGGAAAGCCCCCGCTCCATGAGCTGGCGAATATAGGTGCGCATGACGAGGCCGTTCAACACGGCGATGCCCGAAAGGGCGATGAAGCCCACTGCGGCCGATACCGACATCGGCATTCCGCGCAGCCACAAGGCTGCTATGCCGCCGGAAAGCGCGAGCGGAACCGCCGAAAACACCAGAAGCGCGTCGCGGACGCCGCCGAGCGCTGAATAGAGCAACAGGAAGATCAGAAAGAAGCAGGCCGGCACGACGACAGCGAGCCGCGCGCGCGCGGCCGCGAGATTCTCGAACTGTCCACCCCAGGCGATCCAATAGCCCGCCGGAATCGCAACCTTGGCGTCGACCTCGGCTCGAGCCTCGTCGACGACAGAGGCGATGTCGCGGCCACGCACATTGGCGGTCACGACGACGCGGCGCTTGCCGTTCTCTCGGGAAATTTGATTCTGCCCATCACCGATCGAAAGCTTCGCGATTTGCTTGAGCGGAACGGTCGGCGCCGGCCCGGCTCCTCTTTCCGGCAGCGCCACGGGGATATTCTCCATCGTCTTGATGTCATCCCGCAATCTGTCCTGCAATCGAACGACGATCGGAAAGCGGCGATCACCCTCGAAAATGACGCCGGCCTGCTGACCGCCGATCGCCGCTCCGATCACGTCCTGCGCCGACGCCAGCGTGAGGCCGAGCCGAGCAATTGCCCGCTTGTCGATCTTGATGTCGAGAAGTGGCAAGCCCTCGACCTGCTCCACTTTCACATCGACCGCTCCAGGGACGCCTCTCAAGATTGCGGCGATCTGGTTGGCGGACTTCAGCATCGTGTCGAAGTCGTCGCCGAACACTTTCACGGCGATGTCGCCGCGCACGCCCGCCAGCAACTCATTGAACCGGATTTGGATCGGCTGTGAGAATTCATAGAGATTGCCCAGCAATTCATCGACCTCGCCTCGGATCCGGGCGACGAGCTCGTCTTTCGGCAGCTTGGGATCCGGCCATTCCTTTTGCGGCTTCAGCATGATGAAAGTGTCGGTCATATTGGGCGGCATCGGATCGGTCGCGATTTCCGCGGTTCCCGTCTTGGAAAAGACATATTCGACTTCGGGAAGAGCGCGGATCGCGTTCTCGATCTCGAACTGCATCGCTTGGGACTGCGTCAGGGACACGCTCGGAATACGGCTCGCCTGCATCGCTATGTTTTTTTCGTCGAGCGTCGGAATGAATTCTTGGCCCAGCCGCCCGGCAAGCAGCAGCGAGACCACGAACACTCCGACGCCGAAAGCGATCGTCGTCTTGGGCCGGCGCGTCGCCAACGTCAGCAGCGGGCGGTAGAGGTCCTTCATTCGCCGTACGATCGCGTTATCGGACTCGTCGACGCGCCCGGATATCACGATCGCGATCATCGCGGGAACGAAGGTCAGTGACAGAATGAAAGCCGATACGAGCGCTATGATCACGGTCATCGCCATGGGCTCGAACATCTTTCCTTCGACACCGGAGAAGGTGAGCATAGGCACGTAGACGAGGATGATGATCAGCTGGCCGAAGACGGTCGGACGTATCATCTCCTCGGCGGAGGCGATGATCGTCTGGAGGCGCTCGTCGAGCGTCGGATCGCGGCCGAGGCCGTGCCGGCGCTCGGCGAGATGTCGCAGGCAATTCTCGGCGATGATGACGGCGCCGTCGGCAATGAGGCCGAAATCGAGCGCGCCGAGACTCATTAGATTGGCGCTGATCCTGGCCTGAACCATTCCGGTGGCCAGCAGCGCCATCGTAACGGGAATGACCATCGCCGTGATCAACGCGGCGCGGAAATTCCCGAGTAGCGCGAAGAGCACGAGGATGACGAGCGCGGCCCCTTCGAGGAGGTTGGACGCGACCGTCCGGATGGTCGCGTCGACAAGTGCTGTGCGGTCGAGGACCGTCTTCGTCTCGATTCCCGGCGGCAGCGATTTTGCGATCTCGCGCATTTTCGTATCGACAGCGCCGGCTATGGTCCGGCTGTTGCCGCCAATCAGCATGAGCGCCGTGCCGATGACGACTTCCTCGCCGTTCATGCTTGCGCTGCCCGTGCGCAGCTCCCCGCCGATCGCGACCTCTGCGATGTCGGCAATGCGAATAGGAACGGCGTCGCGGGTGACCACCACGACGGCCGCAACATCCTCGATTGTCTCGAGGCGGCCGCCGCTGCGAACGACGAAGCTCTCGCCACTGCGTTCCACATAATTCGCGCCGCGGCTCGTATTGTTGCGCTCGATCGCCGCCGCTATGTCGGAAAAGGACAGGCCGAGCGCATAGATTTTCGCCGGATCGGGCTGCACGAGATACTGCTTGACATAACCGCCGAGGGAATCGACGCCGGCGACGCCTTCGATCGTCCGCAGCTGCGGCTTGATGATCCAGTCCTGCACCGTCCGCAGATAGGCTTCTTTTTCGACGCTCGTCCGCAGTAGCGCGCCCTCGGGCGTCAGATAGGAGCCGTCGCGTTGTGGACCGGGCTCACCGTCGCGCCGTGTCTGCGTCTCATCGTCCTTCTTGAAACGGACCGTCCACATGTAGATTTCGGAAAGCCCGGTGGAAATCGGTCCCATATGCGCCTCGACGCCGGGAGGAAATTCCTCCCGTGCGTCGGCTAACCGTTCCGTGATTTGCTGGCGCGCGAAATAAATGTCGGTGCGGTCGCTGAACACCGCCGTCACCTGCGCGAACCCGTTGCGAGAAAGAGAGCGTCGGAATTCCAGCCCTGGTATGCCCGCAATCGCATTCTCGATCGGATAGGTGACCTGCTTCTCCATTTCATTCGCGGAGAGCGCAGCGGCGCGCGCATTCACCTGGACTTGCCTATTCGTGATATCTGGGACTGCGTCGATCGGCAGATGCGCGAGGGACCAGCCGCCGAAGACGCTCGCCATGGCGACGAACAACACGACGAGCCAACGTTGGTGAACGGAAAAGGAGACGATTTGGGCGATCATGGGCGCGCTGTCAGTCTTCGGACACTTCGTTCTTGCCGGCTTCGGCCTTCAGAACGAAACTATTCGTGGTGGCGATGGCTTCTCCCGGCGCCAGTCCGCGTAAGATTTCGTATGC
The DNA here is from genome assembly GCA_003105285.1 of Methylocystaceae bacterium. Lineage (GTDB taxonomy): Bacteria > Pseudomonadota > Alphaproteobacteria > Rhizobiales > Beijerinckiaceae > Methylosinus. Next base: position 3,173 of record PQAN01000129.1, on the reverse strand, counting down.
GTCGTCATCCGACGCGCCGATCTGGACCTTACGCTTGACGAAGCCGTCGGCGGCACGCACGAAGACCGTGGGGACTCCTTCGATCGTCTGCACCGCCGCGCGCGGCGCACGCAGTTTCACGCGGGTGGTTTCGAGATCGATGTCTGCATCGAGAAGAACGCCGGGATGGAGGGCGAGGTCTTGGTTCTTGAAATCTGCAAGCACGCGACCAGATCGCGTGTCTCGTGTCACGGTCGCGGCAACCGTGGCGACCTTTCCCGTCAATCGCCGACCATCGACAGTTTTGATAGACACGGTTTGCCCTTCATGAACGAAAGGAAGATCGTTCGGCAGGACCGAGAGATCGACCTGGACGACGGAGAGATCGGCGACCACATAGAGTTCCTTCGCCTGTCCTTCTCCGCCTACCGGCTGACCAATGTCCGCGAGGCGCTCGATCACACGGCCGGCGAGCGGCGCCCTGATTTCCTTCCGCTTGAGGTTCGCTATCGGCTGCGCCGCGAGCGCCGAGATTTCGGCTTCGGTCATATCGAGCGTGACGAGCTTCTGACGAGCGAGATCGAGGCGCAGCTTCGCCTCCGCCAGACTGCTTTTGGCCTTCAAGAAAGCCTGTTCTGCGGTGATCTTTTTCTCGAAAAGGCCCTTCTCACGCTGAAACAGTGTGTTCTGAAGGTCGTGATCGACCGCGGCGGCGAGGAATCCACTTTTCGCGTCTGCAAGCTCACGCGAATCGATGATCGCGATCACCTCATTCGCCGCGACGCGGTCGCCGATTCGCTTTCGCATTTCCGCGACAATGCCAGCCACTTTCGCCGCGACCCGCCCGATGCGGTCGGGATCCGCCGCGACGGCCGCGGGGACCGTCAGGCGTTTGCGCAAAGTTCCGGGGCCGACTGGCGATATTTCGATTTTCGCCTTTTCGATCTGCGAGGGCGAAACCTTCACCAATCCGTCGGCTACCTTGCTTTCGGCGGCCTCGGCCTTCCCCTCACTCTCCCGCGATTGCGTCGCAAGGTCTGACCGTCCCCCACGAGCAAGGCCGACGGCGATCAGCGCCATTGTGACGAGCAGCAGGAAGGCGCCGAATGGACGGATCGCTATCCTTCTCGCCGTGCTCTCGCTATCCCGCGAACCGGTGACGTTGTCGCCGAAGTCCCGCCTTGTCATCGCGCTATCCGACCTGCTGACAATTCATGAGAAATCTCGGCGCCGAACGACTTGGAACCCGTCTGGGCGGCAACGGCCGCGCGAAACCGATAGGCGACAAGCCAGGCCGCCACTGTTACTACGAATTTTACCCTCGGTTGGCTGTCATTTGCCTGTCGGTCTCTGTTAGAGTTTTGACAGCCTCACTAGTAGATAATTTCCGTATGCCCCGAGACCTTCGAAAGGCACGCTTATGGTTTACGCCGCTTGTCGCTCTCGTGCTTGCGTCGGCTCCAGGCCTTCCGCAGGCGCGCGAGGCCGGCGCCCGGCGGGGTCAGGTTGACCACGACGGCGCGCTGCAAGCCTTCGAGCAGGGGAAAGTTCTCCGCCTGGAAACCGTGTTGTCCGAAATTCGGAAGTCGGTTCGAGGCGAAGTGGTCGGCATAGCCCTGACCAACGGCGGGGAAAGCGGCGAATGGGTGTATGAATTCAAGATCCTCGCGCCCGGGAACCTGATGGTCGAAGTCTATGCCGACGCCAGAACCGCCGCGATTCTTTCGCCCCAAGGACGCCGATAATGCGGGTGCTTCTCGTGGAGGATGACGAACGGATCGCACGCAATGTAAAAGCGGCGCTCGGTGAATCGGGCTACGTCGTCGATCATGAGCGCGACGGCGAGCAGGCGTGGTTCAAAGGCGACACCGAAGATTATGCGGCCGTGGTGCTCGATCTCGGTCTGCCCAGCCTCGACGGATTGTCGATCTTGAAGAAGTGGCGCGCCAATGAGCGTTCCATGCCGATTCTCATCCTCACGTCGCGCGACACTTGGCTCGAGAGAGTGGAAGGAATCAATGCCGGCGCCGATGATTATTTACCAAAGCCCTTCGTCATGGAGGAGCTCTTGGCCCGTCTTCGCGCGATCGTGCGGCGCTCGGCCGGGGTCTCCACACCGATCATCACGATCGGCTCCTTGAGCCTGGACACTCGTCAGATGCGAGTGACGCGAGAAGGCGCGCCTGTGAATCTGACGCCACAGGAATATCGCCTGCTGAGCTATTTGATGCACCATTCGGGGCGAATCGTGCCTCACGGCGAACTGCTCGAGCAGCTTTTCTCTCACGACTGCGACAAAGAGAGCAATGCGATCGAGGTCCTGATCGGCCGTGTGCGAAAAAAGATCGGTCTCGATTGCATCGAGACACGGCGAGGCTTCGGCTACATTATCGGCCAGAACGGATGATCGCTAAATCGCTCCGCCTGCGCCTTTCGATCGCGGCGGCTATTTCCCTGGCGATCGCGTTGTCGGTCGCCGGCGTCGCACTGGTCTTCCTTTTCGAGCGACAGGTAGAGCGCCGTATCGGAAACGAGCTCGACACTTATATTCGGCAGATTTCGGCGAATGTGTCTGTCGAGCCTGACGGATCGCTCCGTTTCGACAGGCCGCTCGCCGATCCGCGGTTCGAGCAGCCGCTCAGTGGGCTCTATTGGCAGATCGTGGACGATGCGAGCGGCGCGAAGCTCCGCTCGCGCTCGCTATGGGACCATGTGATCGGACTTCCCGATCATCCTCTCGAGCCCGGAGCGGTGCATCATCACGACATGGTCGGTCCGAGTGGGGAAACGCTTTTTACGAGCGAGAGGCGGATTGTCTATCCGATCGGCGCCTCCACACGGCGGCTGCGAATTACGGTCGGACTCGACCGAAAGGAGATCAACGATGCGCGCCGTGAGTTCATCGGGGACGTCGCGGCCTCGCTCGCAATTCTGGCCGTCGTCCTTCTCCTGGCGTCATGGGGACAGATCGTTATCGGCCTGTGGCCGCTGGAAGCCCTCAGACGGAGCGTGAACGCCGTCCGCTCCGGTCAACAGAAAACCATTGCGGTCGACGAGCCGGAAGAAATCATGCCGCTCGTCGACGAGGTCAACTCTTTATTGGAGGCGAGAGCGAAGGCCGTCGAGAGTGCAAAGGCGCGCGCTGCGAATCTCGCTCATGGTCTGAAGACGCCGCTCACCGTTCTGACCACCGA
>PQAN01000128.1 GCA_003105285.1 Methylocystaceae bacterium | reverse complement strand
CGGCGCTGCGTGCTGGGCGCCTCGAAGCCTTTGCGCGCGCGTGCCGGCCGGAGGCCATCCTCACCGTGACGCATGGCTATTCCTGGATCACGGCGGCCGAGCTTGCCCGGAGCCTCGACCTGCCCCTGCACCTCATCTGCCACGACGAGTGGGCGCGCGCCGGCGCGATGCAGGCATGGAAGGATCGCGTGTTCGGTGAGCGTTATCGCCGCGCCGCCTCACGGCTGTGCGTGTCGCCGTTCATGGCGCGGGAGTATGCCCGACGCTACGGCGCCGATGGCCTCGTGCTCTATCCCTCACGCGCGGTCGACGCGGTGTACTACGACGAGCCGCCTGCGCGCCTGGGCGCGGACACTGGATCGTTCACCTGCGTCTTCGCCGGCACGATCAACTCCGGCGGAGCGGTCATGGCGCTGCAACAGCTAGCAAGATGCCTCGAGCCGCTCCGCGGCCGGCTGCTGCTCTATGGGCCGCTGACGGCCGAGGTCGCGCGCGCCAGCGGGCTCACCGCATCGAATATCGACCTTGGCGGTCTGCTCTCGTCGGCGCAATTGATGGAAACGCTGCGCGAGCGCGCCGACGCGCTGTTCGTACCGATGTCGTTTGCCGCCGCGGACCGCAACAACATGCAGTTCAGCTTCCCTAGCAAGCTCACCGACTACACCGCCATCGGCCTGCCGCTTCTGATCTATGGCCCGCCCTGCTGTTCCGCCGTGCAATGGGCCGCCGCGAACGATGGCGTCGCCGAGGTCGTCACGCAGGAGAGCGAAGACGCCCTGGCGGCAGCGATCTACCGGCTCGCGCGCGATCCGCAGCGCCGTATGACGCTAGCAAGAAACGCGCTCGCGGCCGGCGAGGCCTACTTCTCGCACCATGCGGCGAGCGAGGTGTTTTACAAAGGACTGGCTGGCCTTGGCGCCACGACAGCCAACGCACGCTGCGATGCCCAGTCGTCGGGCAAACAGGCGACGGCGCGCGCATGATGGGTGCGCTGAAGCGCGGCATGGAGAGCGCCTTCCTCGGGCTCGCCTCGCTCATCCCGGCCCAGTTGATGGCGCACCTTCTTTTCCTGTTGCGCAATCGGCCCAACCTCACCGACCGCTGGGGCTATCACATTCGCGCCGTGCATTATTACGAGCCGATACCCGACTTCAGGCGGATCACGCCAGCGCAATTGGCGCGGCAAAGGGTGTCCCCGGCGATCGACTTCAGGATCACGGGGCAGCGAACGCTCTTGCGCCGGCTCGGCGAGAGCTTCGGGGCCGAGATCGTGGAGCTTGCCGGCAAGCCAGAACCTAGCGGCTTCGACTTTGCCAACCCCTATTGTTCCGGTCTCGACGCCGCCGCCTACTATGCGCTGATCCGTGATCTGGGGCCCGCCGTAGTCTTGGAGATCGGCTCGGGTTACTCGACGCAGATCGCTTCGAAGGCGCTGGAACGCAACGTCGAAGCCGGCAAGCCGGGCAAGCTGCTTTGCGTCGAGCCCTATCCCGAGCCGCGCCTGACCGCATCCAGCGCCCGGTTCGAGCTGGTCACGACCAAGGTGCAGGACTTGCCGTTGGAGTTCTTCGACCGGCTCGGCGCTAACGACATCCTGATGATCGACTCGAGCCATGTAGCGACGGTGGGCAGTGACGTGTGCTTCGAGCTGCTGGAAATCCTGCCGCGGCTGAAGCCCGGCGTTTGGGTTCATGTCCACGACATCTTCTTTCCAACCGACTATCCGGCGGAATGGGTGTTGGAGCGGCGGCAGGCGTTCAACGAGCAGTATGTACTGGAGGCGTTTCTGGCGTTCAATTCGAGGTTCTCGGTGCAGTTGGCGAACGCCTGGATGTGGCGGCACGAGCACGAGACGGCAAGTCTTTTGTTCGATGGGGCCGATACGGTCGCTCCGCCGGCCAGCTTCTGGATGCGGCGCGAGGCGTGAGCGAGGCGCAAGACATGGTAGGCGACCGTCCGCCCGTGATCAGCGTCATCGTGCCGACGATTGGGCGCCCTGCGTCGTTGATGCGACTACTGGCTTCGCTCGCCGCGCAGACCCATTGGGTCGACGAGGTGGTGATCGCCGACGGCAGCCCTGACGGGCGCACAGCAGCCGTGATCGCCGATGCGCGGTGGGTCGACGCAGGCCTGACTGTCAAACGCGTAGCAGTTCGGCCCCCCCACGCGGTTCGCCAGCGCGAGGCGGCGATCGGGGCGTCCGCCGGCGATCTGCTTTTGTTGCTCGATGATGACGTAGAACTTGAGTCCGACTGCGTCGCCGAAATGTTGAAAGCGCTTGTGAGCGATCCCGACGCTGTGGCGGTGATGGCCGATTTCAACAATCAGAGCTGGGCCATGCCGACACGGGCGTGGCGCATCTATTTGCGGTTGGCGCATGGTCTCACCAACGGAGCCTGGCAGGGCCGGGTGATCGGGCCGTTGCTCCGCTACGGGTTTAACCCGCCGCCAAACGAGACGCGTCGTTGCGAGTGGCTTGGAACTGGTAACAGCCTCATTCGGCGTAACGCCTTCGAACGCGCGGGCGGCTTCTCAGATTTCTTCCTGCACCGCTCGACGATAAATGAGGATGTGGACTTGAGCCTCCGGCTGGCTCGGCAGGGGCACATCCTGTTCTGCCCGCACGCCCGGCTCGGGCATTTTCATGATCCGGCTGGCCGAGTTTCCCCGCAACAAGCCGCGGAGGATGATCTGTTCAACCGGTTCCACGTCCTGCATCGATCCCTCGGTCGATCGCGGTTATCCGCCTTCATTATTGTGTCGCTGTACTTTCTCATCGAAAGCGGGAGCAATCTCCTGGGTGCATTGCTGCGCGGTAATTGGGGCCAGTCCGGCAGCTTGCTGCGCGGACGCACGGCCGCACTCGGGCGCGTCGTGCGCTCGAAGGCCAATAATCCTGGTGAGCGGGCCGCGAGCAGGTCATCGGCGTCATGAAGAGCTATGCCAGTATTCTGCGCAACCACAAGCGGCCCCTCCGCTTTCTTGCCGGGCGGGTGCTGGTCAAGAGCGGACTTTGCACGCTGTTGACCATCCCCCAGAATGGATATCGATTGCGCTTCTATCCGTCGAACCTGTCCGAGCAGCTCTGGGTGGATCGCACTTGGCGCGAGCCGGAGCTGCGCCTGATCCGCGCCTATCTCCGCAATGGCGACCACGTGATCGATGTCGGGGCGAACGTCGGCGACACAGCGCTCACAGCCGCGCTCCAGGTGGGCGCCGAGGGCTGCGTCTGGGCGATCGAGGCGCATCCGCGAACCTATTCGTTTCTGAAGGGGAATCTCGCGCTCAATGGCGCGAAAAACATCATGGCGCTCAACGCGGCGGCCGCGTCCGAGCCCGGTAGCCTGAGCTTCAGCGACGATCGACGGGACGACATGAACCGGGTTGGCGGGACGGGCATCGACGTGGAAGCGCGGCGCCTCGACGACCTCGTACCTCATCACGGACCGATCGATCTGTTGAAGATCGATGTCGAGGGCTACGAGCTGCAGGTGCTGGGCGGCGCGCCTGATATCCTGTTGCGCACGCGCTGCGTCTTGTTCGAGGTGGCGGAGAGCCATTTCCAGCAGTACGGCTACAACCTTGCGACCGTGCTCGAGTTGCTCGCAACACGGGGCTTCACGCTTCTGCGACCGATCGGGCAGACGCTCGCCGTGCGCATCGGCGCGGATTTCGCGACGGACAGGGTCGAAAACCTGGTTGCCGTGCGAGATGTCGATGACTTCGCCAGCCGAAGTGGATGGGCGATCGCGTGAGCCCGGCGGCAGAAATCGCGGCGCCCGTCACAGCCATCGTCACCGCCTATCAACGCATCGAGCAGACGCTCGACACCTTGCGGCGCATCGAGGCGTGCCGCCCGAGGCCCGACGAGATCTTGGTTCACGTCGACGGCAACGAGGTCGTCTGCGCCGATGCAGTGCGGGCCGCGTTTGCGCATCTCACAGTGATCGTGAGCGAGACCTCGGTCGGACCCGGTGGGGGACGCAACAAGCTCGTTGCCGCAGCGCGTAACAAGCTGATCGCCAGCTTCGACGATGATTCCTATCCCATCGACACTGATTTCTTCGACCGGGCGAGGACGCTGGCGGAAACATTTCCCGACGCAGCTTTGTTTGCCGCGAGCATATTTCACAAGAACGAAGCACGGCCCGAGGATATGAAGGTCGCGTCACACACCGCGAGTTTCGGTGCGGGCGGTGTCGTCTTCCGGCGCTCGGAGTTTTTGGCGGCGGGCGGGTTCGTGCCGCTCGTCGTCGCCTATGGCATGGAGGAGGAGGACCTAGCGCTTCGTCTGCTCAATCGCGGGCGGACACTGCTGCGCTCCCCGTGGCTGCGCGTCTTCCATGATACCGACCTGAGCCACCACAGCTCGGCAAGGATCACGTCCGGCGTGATCGCCAACCTCGCGTTGCTCGCGTGGCTGCGTTATCCGGTGAGCTACTGGCCCTATGGTGTCTTGCAGGTCGCCAACCGCGTGGTGTGGTGCATTCGCGTCGGCCGGCGCACCGGCATTTTGACAGGGCTCGCGGCGATTCCACCGCACCTCGCGCGGCACCGAAGCTTGCGCAATCCGGTGTCGAAAGAAGCCATGCGCCAGCGCGTTCTCGCCCGGACGGCTAGGCTGAAGCCGTTCAGTCAATACATGACGAGACGCAGGAGCGCGCCACAAGTGCAACAAAAGTAGAGTAAGGAAAATCATGCCAGAGCCAGTGATAAAATTGTATTCTCCTTGGCATCAGCGCGATCTGAATTACGGAGGCGTGCGTTTCAGCCCGAGCGTGAATCTGGATGAAGCGGACGGAGCGCTGTGGGAGTACAATGTGTCTCCCGATATCTTAGAGTATAATGGCCCGAAAGCGTGGTATTTCTGGGAGCCATCCTGGCATTCAATGCGGCTATCAAGGTTAGCCAAAAAGCTATATAACGCGGGACAGTCAGAATCGTTGCTTTGGTACGGACAAATGGACCCCGCTTGGCGAGTACCTCACATCACTCGCGTAGGTGGATTGGATGTTGTGGCCAACGAAAATCGTACCGGAAAGGCGATTGCAATTGTCTCAAATTTTGGCGGTTACTCCCCGCGCCAGAGAGCACGCGTGAGGTTGAGGAATAAATTCATTCTCAATCGCCAGGTGGACCTATATGGTCGAAAAAGCAATTGGTCGCGCTACTTTCAACTGGGTTTTTGGCCCAAATTTGGCTGCCCCAGCAATTATCGAGGCGAATTGGACTGGAAAGACGACTGGATGAGCGATGAGCAGCCGCGCTTTCTTAGTCGCTACAAAGTGGCAATATGTCTTGAGAACTCCGTAGAGCCATACTACTTCACCGAGAAATTCGTGAACGCAGTCCGTGGCGGGTGCATTCCAGTTTATCACGCCCACCCAACGATCGCTGATGGGATTCTGCGTGGAGCCAGGTGGATCGACCCGAAAGATTATGATTTCGATCCTGATGCTACAATTGATAAAGCCCTCTCGGCGGATATCAAGGAGTTTCAAATTGAAAACCAAAGGTGGCTGCAAAATGAAGAGGTTAGGCGAACGAGCTTTGACGGCGTATGGACATCCATTGGACAAATATTCGAAAAAAAAATGAAGAGCAGATGCTCGCCATCTGACTAGAGACGATGCTTTTCTACCGTGCGAGGACTGTCTTATGAAGTATGGGAATGTCGAAGCCGAGTAATAAAGTGGATTTTCTCAAAATTGCAATTGATCAATTACAAAATTTTGTCGATGGGTAGAGACAATCGCGCCCAAGAACAAAAATCTTAGCTGGGGAGCGTCAACGACATTTGCGTCAACAAGGGGATACAAATATAATCATATGGAAAAGGAAAGCGAGCTTCTTTCAAATTGTCTTATTGTTCTATGCTAGACTGTCGATAAGGGCTATTCGCAAATGGTTGAAATGAAGACGGGTCGAGCGCCAACACAGGCAATCCGCGTTCCCCTACCCACTCAAAACACTGAGGAGTCGCGTATGCCTTCGTCGTTTGCTCTGCGAGCCATCAGGTTTCTCTTGCCAATTTGGCGGATGCCGCTGCACGAGAAAGCGCTGAGACTGTACCAGAAGCTGATCAAGCTCCATTTGGATCGAAGGTATCGCGGCACTTTTCACATAGGCGCCAACGAGGGTGCCGAAGCCTATAAATACGGGAACAGGAAAGTGATCTGGATCGAGGCCAATCCAGAGTTGATGCCGGGGCTGTTGAAAAACATCGCTCCTTACTCGAGGCAGCAGGCGTATTGCGCGTTGCTTGGAGACGGCGAGCGCGAAGTGGACTTCCATATTGCCTCGAATTCGGGCCTCTCGTCCTCGGTGTATTCCTTCGGACGCTATTCGACCGGTGATCGAAGCCTTTGGCCGGATGCCGGCCTCAAAATGCAGAGAAGCATTCGCCTTCGCATGGAGACGCTGGATCGCTTCGTGGAATCACAAGGCATCGACTTGGACGGCTATGACCATTGGGTCGTGGATGTGCAAGGGGCCGAGCTGCTGGTGCTTCAGGGCGCCGAGAAGAGCCTGGCCTTCTGCAAGGCGATCGTAATCGAGATCAGTACCGTCGAGGTCTACGAGGGCGGGGCGCTTTACCCGGAAATCAAGCATTTCCTGGTGACAAGGGGGTTCATGCCGTTGCTGGAGCCCCAGACCGTCGATTTGAAGCATGGTGATGTGATGTTCGTCCATGCGTCGGTCAAAGAGACGCCTTACTTGCGCGCGCTCCGGGGGTTGCTCGCGCGCTCACAGAGACCATCGCGTGTAGCAACAGCCAACGTCGCGTGACACACACGGAGGGCGAGCTTCTTTCAAAGTGTCGTTTCGTTGTAAATATCCCCCGGCAAAGCCGGGGGCTTTAGTTTGTGAGCCGCTCAAAGCGGCTTAACGGGGTCGCTAACGCGGCCCCAACTTCTGTTGGCTGCCTAAAGGCGGCCTCGTGGCCTCATCGCCACAAATTCAACTGATCCAGTCGCGCATCCTCTTGTTCCTGGTTGCGGATATATTCCCGGATCGCCTCTTCGTCTCGACCAACCATCGAAACGAAATATCCCCGCGCCCAAAAATTCTGCCCAACAAACCCGCGTTTCCGTTCCGCGTAAACGCGGGTCAAGTGGATCGCGCACTTGCCCTTGATATACCCGATCACTTGAGACACCGCATATTGCAGAGTAAGCCTGCGCTGTAGGCCGCTTGGCGTAGAGCGACAGGCCGAGCCCGTCGTGCCAGAGGATTTTGGCGAGATCGCCACGGCGTCCGCGGAAAATGCAAAGGCTGCCCGTGCGAAGGTCGCACTTCAAGTGCCCCTGCACCTGAAGCGCCAGACCCTGCATCGTCAGAACCGTCGACCTCGGTTCTTTCGGCCCGGTGCGTTCGTCACAAACGGACGAACGCTTCTTCCACTTGGCGACGGTCTTCTGATTGACGCCATACCGCTTGGCGAAGGCTCTCAGGCTCTCTTGACTATGCTATATCGCTCGACACACCGCCTCTGTCGTGCGGGCGCTCCCTTGGAGAATCTGGCCCATAGCGCATCCTTCCATTCGCTGGAAAAGATTGCACCATTAAATTCCGTGATCAAACATCTAGAGCGCATCGCGGCGCGCACGGTCGAAGCGCTGGACACGGCAGTCGGCGAGACGTTGCAGACTTCACGCTGCAAGAATGCGTGAACTACTTCGCGTCGTCTGGCTACGATGCAGCTTGATCGAATAGCGCTCTAATATGAGAATGATCGTCTGTCAGATCGGCGCACGCGAGCATTATGCGTCGCCGCGTACGCTGCATCGCGCCAGTCTGCTCGCGGAACTAATCACGGATGTCTGGGTTCCGCCGGACAGTCCCTTTCGCCATGTGCCGGGTCGCGCCGGGGAGCGGTTGCGCGGGCGCTATCATCCCGAGCTCAGCAATGCGAACGTCACGCATTTCACAACGTCGGCGCTCGGCTGCGAGATGATGAAAGTGGTGTCCAGCCGGAAATCCCGATGGGACGAGTTGATCGGCCAGAACCGCAGGTTCCAGGTCGAGGCCGTGCGCCACCTCAGAGCCAGCAGGGCCTTCGAGGGAAAGGACTATAGGCCGGCGGTGCTCGCCTACAGCTACGCGGCGCGTGACATCCTCGCCCTAGCCCGTGATGCCGGCGCAACGACGATCCTCGCTCAGATCGACGGCGGAGAGGCCGACGAGGCGCTGATCTCCAAGCGCTGGTCCGAGCGTTCGGAGACCATGCCGGACAAAGCGCCCGGCTCCTACTGGGCGGCGTGGCGGGAAGAATGCCGGCTCGCGGATCGGATCCTCGTCAACTCCGAATGGTCGAAGCAATTGCTTGCTCAAGCTGGCGTAGATGGCCGCAAGCTGGTCGTCACCCCTGTCGTTTACGAGGGCGGCGGATCCAGCGCCTTGGTTGCGCACCGGTATCCGAAGGCGTTCGATGCAGCGCGGCCACTCCGCGTATTGTTTCTCGGAGCGTTGACGCTGCGCAAGGGTGTGATCGAGGCGCTCGAGGCTGCTCGCGCACTCGCCGGCCGCCCCGTCCAATTCGTGTTCGTCGGCGGGGATCCCGAGGCTCGCGCCTCCCTCATGGTACGACAGCCGAACGTCACAAGGCACGACCGCGTGCCGCGCAGCCGGGTCGCGCAGTTCTACAGGGATGCCGACGTTTTTCTGTTCCCCAGCCATTCGGACGGCTTCGGCATGACCCAGATCGAGGCCTTGGAGTCCGGCTTGCCGGTGATCGCGTCGCGCAACTGCGCCGCCATTGTCGAGCATAGCAGGACCGGCCTGCTCCTGGAGGCGGTGTCCGCAGCTGCCATTGTTCGCGCCATCAGCATTTGCCTCGATCACCCGGAGCGGCTGGCTGCAATGAGTGTCTCCGCGCTCGCGGCGGGGGCGGCTTTCGCAAATCACAGCGCAACCGCTTTCCTCGACGCTATACAAGAATTTGCAGTGCCGGGGTCTCAATAGATGGACACAAGGCCCGTTTTACGGTCTGCCGTCTCGAACGCGAGTCAGCGCCGGCCGCGAGCGCGCATCAGCTTGGCTATTTCCGCCTGTGGCTCGATCGGGCTCGGCACGATGTTCGCCATGAGCAACGTTCCCGATGATGTCGGTGTTGCGACGGCACTGTTCATGCCCGCTCTCTATTTGACGATCGCGCTTCTCCTCCCGGTCGTGTTCCAGATGCGATCTGATCTCACCGCAGTGCTTCGCATCGAGAACGCGCTGACGCTGGGAATAATCTACTGGCTGCTGCTCGACATGCTGCAGTCCGCCTATCCATTTCAATTCGTCACAGCCGCGAACGTGCAGTCGGCGTTCGGCATGGTCGGAGCTTTCGCCGGCGCCTTGTGGATCGGTGCATCCGGCCGCGGCTGGCCGTTGCCGCGTATGGTCGCAGCGACCGCTGTCCGTGAGTTCACCACGAGGACGCTGTACAGCGCGACGCTGATCGCATTCGTCCTGGGCATGGCCAAATTTGTGATCGGCAGCGGATTCGATTCGGCGACCCTGATCCGAGGTCTCGGCGCAAGTCGATGGGATACACCTTGGTCGCGGGGTGATTTTGGCGGCGCTGATGCATTCCTCGATCACATGCAGTACTTCGGCTACATCATGCCGTCGCTGTGTGTGCTGATGGCCATGAAGATCGGTTGGCTCAATTGGCGGGTGGTCACAGCATTGCTACTGTCGGCCATCGTCGTCGCGTTTCTTGCCCAATCCGGTGGACGGCGGATCATCGGCGTGGTGATCGGCGCCGCACTCTTCACATGGGTGGCTGCAAAGCCGCGTCTTGGGCCGAGGGTCATTTTCGGCGGAGCTGCGACCGTTGTCACGCTCCTCATGTTCATGCAAGAGATGTTGCGTCATCGAGGCGTCGGCTTTGCGGGGGAGGTGGAGGGGAACGACATCGGTTATCTTCATGTCGACGACAATTTTTTGCGCCTGGCTCAATTGATCAACTTCTACCCAGATACCGTGGAGTTTGTGCTACACCAGCCGTTGTTCCATGCCTTGACCTTGCCGATACCGCGCGTGCTCTGGCCCGGCAAACCCTTAGGGCCGGGTTTCAACTTGCCAGGGCTGCTTGGAATGCAAGGCCTCTCTTTGAGCTGCTCGATCATCGGGGAGCTATACGTCAGTTATGGTCTATGGGCTGTGCTTGGGGGTGGTTGGATCATGGGGCGCATCGCGGGAATGTGGAACAAGATTCTGCAATTGCCAACAGGTGCGAGTCGCCCGCTGATGTACGGGCTCGGCTTGATGGCGCTGTTCGCTGGCATGCGGTCCGCTCAGGCCCTGGTACAGATGAGCTATATCGTGCTCGCCTGGATTTTCGTTGCTAGTCTTTTGTCCCGAGCCAACGCTTCAGCGAATGAGGGACAACGTGGGCCGTACTGATTTGACAACTCGTATTCACATTGGCGGCGCGCCCATGAACGTGCTCTTCACGACGGCCATACCGTCACCGTATCAGGTGGAGTTGTTCGATGCCTTGGCGGCCTCCGGCAAGGTTGACATCACGGTGCTCTATTCGCTGCTCAAGCACAGTAGCCGCTCCTGGGACTTACCCAGGTTAGCCCACAACTACAGGGTTCTGAGCGAGATCAGCATCGAGGCGGCGCATGACCTTATGCGTGGGCACAAACTGGTTGTGTTTTCTGGCTATGATACGCGCCAATTGCGGCAGCTCATTGCCTTGCGCGCCAAGAGTGGAGAACCGTGGGCTTTTTGGGGGGAAAGACCCGGATTCCTGCTGCCGAGTTGGCTCGGTCGCTGTTATCGACGGGCGGTTGTTCCAGAGCTGAGCTCCCCGACGACGCCGATCTGGGGAATCGGCTCCTGGGCGGTCGATGGGTATCGCCGCGAGTTCGGCTCGCGTCGAAAGCTGCTGAACATTCCGTATTTTTCCAAACTGGATGACTTCCTGGCCATTGATCGCGCGGACGCAATTGCGCCGCCGCGTCGCATTCTATTCTCCGGCAGCCTCATCAAGCGCAAGGGCGTCGACCTACTGGTGAAGGCGTTCCTTGCGATCGCGTCCGAGTTCCCGAAGCTGGAGCTGCATCTTATAGGCGACGGCCCGATGCGCGAGCAGCTTCGCGCCATAAGCGCGCCGGTTGCCGGACGCGTGCGTTTCCACGGCTTCAAGCAATGGGCGGAGCTGCCTACCTACTATGCAATGGCCGATGTGCTGTGTGCGCCGTCCCGTTATGATGGATGGGGATTGATCATCCCGGAAGGACTGGCGTCAGGGTTGCTCGTCGTGTCGACGAACCGAACCGGAGCCGCACTCGACCTAGTGGATTCAGATTGCGGGTGGGTCGTTCAGGCTGGCGCGCTCGATCCGCTGATCGAGGCGTTGCGCACCGCCGCCTCTACGAGCGGCCCCGAGCGAGCCGCACGCATTGCCAGGGGACGATCGATTGCCGCCGGCCAGGACATCACGGCGGGTGTCGAGCGTGTGCTCGCGGCGATCCAGGAGTCCCACGCTCACGGCACACAGGAGCATGGCGATCTAGCGCCGCGCGGTCTCGGCAGCGCGTGACGCACACTCGATGAATGTGCTTCACGTCATCCCGTCCGTCTCTAAGGTGCATGGTGGGCCGACCCACGCGTTGACCATGATGGAGCGATCGTTGTCCGCGCTCGGTGTCGCAGTGACCACGCTCACCACCGACGACGATGGACCCGGGCGCCGGCTGAGCAGCGCGTCGCGACCGCACAGCGTCGATGGGGCGATGCGTCTCTATGCGCGCAAGTGGAGCGAGTTCTATAAGTTTTCGCCGGGCCTGCTGACTTGGCTCCTGCGCCATGTCCGGGACTTTGACGTCATTCATATCCACGCGCTGTTCTCGTTCAGCAGCGTCGCCGCCGCATTCGCAGCCCGGGCCAGAGGTGTCCCCTACGTTGTCCGGCCGCTCGGCACACTCAATGAATACGGTGTTAAACGACGGCGCCCGTGGCTCAAGACTGCGTCGTTCAGGCTGATCGAGTCGCGGATACTCACTCATGCGGCGGCCGTTCATTTCACAAGCCAGGGCGAGTGGGATGAAGCGAAGTCGCTCGGCGTTCCGTCGCGCGGAGTGGTCATTCCACTGGGTGTCGATGGTGCGGAGGTGACCGAGCAATGCAAGCCGCCCATCGAGGTCGAGGCAGGACAAAAAATCGTTCTGTTCCTGTCGCGCCTCGATCCAAAAAAGAATGTCGAAGGTCTGCTCAAGGCGTTCGGATCGGTGCGTCAGTCGCACTCGAACGCTGTCCTCGTAATCGCCGGCGACGGTCCTGCCGAATATGTGCGATCCCTTAAGTCGCTCGCCGAGGCAGAGGGCATTGCGGAGGCGACCACCTGGACCGGGCATGTGGAGGGTCCGCAAAAATGGAGCACTTTCGCCGCTGCGGATGTGTTCGTCCTCCCGTCGCTCTCCGAGAACTTTGGCATAGCCGCAGTCGAGGCGATGATCGCGGGACGGGCGTGCGTGATCGGGCGCGGCGTCGCCATCGCCGAGGAGATTGCGGGCGCTGGCGCCGGGCTGGTGACGGAACCCGATCCGCCATCGATCGCGCACGCTCTGAAAAGTTTGCTCGACGAGGAGACATTGCGCCGGGAGATGGGCGCACGTGGCCGAGAGCTGGCAGAGCGCGAATACGCCTCGAGCGCGATGGCGAAGCGACTGGTTGAGCTTTACTGCCGCATCGCACGGCCGGTCGAACCCGCGCGGCAGAGCAAGCCGACCAGCGATGCCGTTGCCGCATTGAGCGAGCCGTCGCGACCATCTGGAGAGGCGAAAGAGCAATGATCCTGCCGGTCGCCCCAAATTTGCGCAGCCAGGACGCAGCTTCCTATGCCGCCCTTTGTCGGGGCTGGCGCATGGTGGCGAAGGAGCGGATTGTTCACCCGCTGACCTTCGGCTACTGGGCGGATTGTGTCGGAGTCGACCGCATGGGTCGCGCCGAGTTGCTGCAGTTGCAGGCGGATCGCCTCCGCATATTGATGGAGCACGCGATCAGGCATGTGCCCTACTATCGCTACTGGGCTCGCCAACAGGGGGTCAGCGCGGAGGCCCCGCCGCCACTGGAGCAATGGCCGATTGCGACCAAGGCGCTGTTTCGCTCCGACATTGGGGCCTTCCAGTCGGAAGCCGTGCCTGTCAAGGACACGGCAACCGCCAAGACAAGCGGCAGCAGCGGAGAACCGTTCCAGCTTCGCGTCCATCGCTCGTCGACCGACTACAGCTACGCCTGCCTGTGGCGCTCGCTGCGCCGCCATGGCTTGCGACCCGGCGATCGGCGCGTCTACATCTGGGGGCGCAGCTACGAATTCAATGCAACAGGTGCAAGCATCCGCAAGGTTCGCGCTCGGCAACAGATCCGCGACTGGCTCAACAACACGCTCGCCATCAATGCCTATGACCTCACAAATGACAACATCGACGCAGCGATCGAATTGATCGAGCGATTTCGCCCGGTCTACCTCCACGGATACGTCTCCGCGCTCTATGCCATTGCGCGACGCATGGCAGATGCCAATCGTAGCTTCCGTGGGTTCGCACCCATCGCCGTCATCACCGAGAGCGAGAAGCTCTATGATTTCCAGCGCGCGGCGATGCACGCCGCATTCGGTTGCCGAATTCTCGAGCATTACGGCTCGGTCGAGTTCGGCAATATCGCCCAGCCGGATACAGCAGGTCGCTTGCGCATCGCGGAGGACCTCTTCAAGCTCGAGACATTGCCGACCGGCGAGTTGCTGGTGACGAACTTGTTTTCACAGTCGTACCCGCTGATCCGCTTTCGTCTCGGCGACTTGGCCGTGCTCGCCGAGCCGCCCGCAGACGATGATCTACCCTATGGTGTCCTGGCCGAGGTCACCGGCCGTACCGTGGATCTGATCCCGGTCCGTACTGGTGGCTACATCCATGGCGTAGCGCTGGCTCATGTCATCGACCCCCACTTGCGCTACGTGTGCAAGTATCAGATCCACCAGACCGCACTCGATCGTTTCGTGGTACGGCTGGTCAGCGAGCGCCCATTACTCGATGACGTCCCTGCACAAATCAAGCACGATCTCGCTAGGCTGGTTGGTGCGAGCGCCGTCATCGAAGTGCGGCAGGTCGACGACATCCCGCCAGCGGCCAGCGGCAAGTTCAGATGGGTTCTCTCCGACGTCTCGGACGTTGCCGAGCGTATCCTGGCCGAGGAGCGAGATCAGGCTGGTCCCCGGGCGCGTCAATGATAACATCACTACGTCACGCGTGGCGTCAATCTCCTGTTGGTCTCAGAAGGCTATTGGCCCGCTCAGGCGCTCCATATGCGTTGAGCTACATCTTGAACTACCGGAAGTCGCACCGGATTGAGAATTTCGCCGGCAATTTGGAGCAATTGAACGCTGCCTATCGCGAGGGTAGCGACGATGTTAAGGCTGAGATCAGGAGACAATTCGATCGAATTGTCGATGGGCTGGTGATGCCCAATGGGGTCAAAAAGACCACCTACAGCGATCGGTTGTCTCACCTCATCGCTGAGATCTTAACTGCTGTTCGGCTTCCGCAGCAGGAACTTCGCGTCTTGGACCTGCCCTCCTCGGCCGGGGCGCCAAGCCTTCAAATCAGCGAACTTCTACAGGAAAATTATCGAATAACATCATATGTACTCGGCGATCTCTATCACTGCATATTGCATGATGCGCGACGCTGTTGTATTTTTGACGAACATGGAAATCTATTGCAGGTCGCATTTAGGAAGTTCTATTTTAGTATCTACAAAGGGCACAAGTGCGGCGATCAGTATACGTTTATATCTACGTGCCTTTTGCTCCCTCATAGCATTGCGGCGTGGTGTTTAAAAAAGCTTTATCGCTTCGATCCTGGTGCTGAGTGCCGACGGCTACTCGTGGTTCATCCCGAAGTCGAGCAGCACTTGGGTCGGGGAATATATCACTTGGAAGTGATGGATATTTTCCAGCCTATCCCAGATAACTACGACGTAATTTTATCGTTTAATTTGCTGCAGAAGAACTACTTTCCGCCAGCCGTTATAGCGGCCGGCATCGCGAATCTGGCGTCGTCGCTAACCGAAGGCGGCCTGTTGGTGCTCGGAGATACGGACTCGTTTTGGGCGCTGCAGAAACAGGACGGTTCATTGATCACCCGTTTGCGCAAAGGGGATTTCTGAGTTGGTAAGACCTGCTGGAGAGACCCAAATTGAGTGGAAATACGTATAAATTTCGCCACGACTCCTCGGAGTCTTCGTGTGCGGATCTCTATCTCTGGCCGGTGCTGGAGCGGGAGGTGCAGGCGCTGGGGCTCGCGGCCGGCGCGAGGGTGTTTGACCTTGGCTGTGGCAATGGCGCCATCGCCGGGCTGCTGCACGAGCGCGGGTTCGATGTCACCGGCGTCGATCCGTCTCCGTCCGGGATCGATCTGGCGCGATCGCGACACCCGCAGACTCGGCTCAAGATCGGCAGTGCATATGACGATATCGGCGCAATATGGGCGTTTTCCGCTGGTCGTCAGCCTTGAGGTGGTCGAGCACGTATTCGATCCGCGGCACTATGCTCGGACGCTCTTTGACCTCTTGGAGCCGGGCGGCGTCGCAGTCGTGTCCACGCCGTATCATGGCTATCTGAAGAACGTGGCCTTGGCTGTTTCAGGCAAGCTCAAGAGCCATTTCACCGAGTTGTGGGATGGTGGCCACATCAAGTTCTTCTCGATTGACGCTCGGCATCCTGCTCAATGAGGCAGGCTTTGCCGATCCGCGCTTCAGCCGGGTGGGCCGCATCCCGGCGCTGGCGAAAACGATGGTGGCGACCGCGCGAAAGCCGCTGGCGTGAGTTCGACGACGATAACGTCATGACTTGTCCATCTCGATGCGTTGCGTGGCGTCGCAGCGCTCGTTGTCGTCATCGGTCACATCCGCGGCTTCGTGCTCGCCGATTTCGCGGACAGCGGCTCGCGCAGCCTGCTCAACATGGCCGTCTATTTCGCGAGGGAAGGCCACAGCTCGTGTCGGACCTCTTGATTGTACGCAATCTATCGACAGGCATGGCTACGCTGCCTCGGCGGCGATGAGGCGGATCGCATCTACACGGGCCCGGATCTCGACCAGCTCGCTGATCTTGCCGGGGCTGACGGATGCCATTTCGGCAATGCGGGGCGGGAGCTGGTCATGGAAATGCTGCTGCAAACCATCGATACAATCGGATTGTTGAAGCCGAAGGCGTCGGACGAGTCGCGCACTCGAGGAGATGACAGGACAGACGCAACGTGAGCCTGCTCGACCAGATCTCCGTCCTGATCCTCACTTACAACGAGGAGCCCAATATCGGTCGGACGCTCGCTGCCCTGGCGCGGTTCACCGACATTGTCGTGCTCGACAGCGGTAGCACCGATCGAACGCGGGATATCGTCGCGCGATTCCCGAATGCGCGCCTCGTCACCCGCTCATTCGACGAGCACGCCACGCAATGGAATCACGGCCTGCAAAATTGCGGCATCGAGCGCCCCTGGGTTCTGGCGCTCGATGCGGACTATTTGCTGCCGGACGCGCTGGTCGACGAGATCGCGGCGTTGCAACCGGCGGACGCGCAGGCAGGCTATGAGGTCGCGTTCCGCTACTGCATCCACGGTCGGCGGCTGTCGGCGTCGCTCTATCCGGGCCACGTCGTGCTCTACCGGCGCGACCAGGCACGCTACGTCCAGGAAGGCCACACGCAGCGTGTGGTGGTCGAGGGATGGATCGGTGCGCTCAGGGCGCGTATCGACCATGATGACCGCAAGCCGCTCGCCCGGTGGCTGTCGTCGCAACAGCGGTATGCTCGGCTCGAAGCCGATCACCTGCTGAGTGTCCGGCGGACGAGCTTGCGGTGGGTCGACAGGATCCGGCTGACAGGCATTCTCGGACCGTGCCTAGTATTTCTCTATACCCTCTTTGCCAAGCGCTGCATTCTCGATGGCTGGCCCGGTTGGCTCTACGTGCTGCAGCGGACCGTGGCGGAGACCATGATTGCGGCTGAGTTGATCGATCACAAGCTCAAGTCGCCGTCTGCAACGTTGCGCGAGAGCCGCGCTCAGGCAAGCACGGGCTCGAAGAAGCGATGAGGCGACCGCCGAACCCGCCGATGCGGCATGAAGGTTGGCGCCTCTGTCGGTCTCGAAGATTTCCTCAAACCCACTGGCTGAGCTCGGTGGGCAGATAGGTCTGCTCAACGGCCGCCGTCTGGAAGTCAAGATGTCGACTTTGGGAATTGTGGAAGCGAAGTGATGACGCATCAAGAATGTGACGGACATAATTTGCTTGCCTGTCCAGTCGATGGTTTGGAGTTGAACGAAGCGGGGGAGGGGCTAAAATGTGAAAAAGGCCATTCCTACCCGATCGTTCAGGGCGTGCCTGTTCTGCTAAGGGGCGACGTCGAGGAGACAATTGGCTTGGCCGCGCGGTCGCTGTCCTTGGCTTACGATTGGGCGCGAGGCGTTCGAAAAGATCCCTTCTTCATCGAGACGCTCGGAATCTCAGATCAACAAAAAGAGCAGGTGCGATCTGTTTACGCCTCGGGCGAGTCAAGAATCGACCCTGTCATTTCCTTTCTCGTCGGCGCGACGAACGGGATTTTGTACAAGAACGTCATTGGACAACTCGACAGAATTCCCTTGCCCGAGTTGCGGCTGCCGCTCGGTGAAGGTCGAAGAATACTGGACGTGGGATGCAGTTGGGGACGATGGTCGATGGCCGCCGCGGCCAAGGGCTATCAGCCGGTCGGCATCGATCCGAGTCTCGGCGCAGTGCTGGCGGCAAAACGCCTTGCGACAACATTGGGCCTCCCCTTTGAGGGAGTCGTCGCGGACGCCCGTTACCTTCCATTCAAGCGGAACGTTGTCGACGCGGCTTTTTCTTACAGCGTCTTGCAACATTTTTCGAAACCCGACGCGCGTCAGGCTTTCGAAGAGATCGCCCGCGTCACGCGTCCAGGCGGGACGATGAAAATCCAGATGGCGTCTTCGATTGGCGTCAGATCGTTTCAGCATATCGTGCGCCGCCGTTTCCGCGAGCCGATGAAGTTCGAGGTTCGCTATTGGACGCCTTGGGAATTGCTCGACGCGTTTCGGGACGCGTTCGGCAATGCAGAACTTGAAGTGGATTGCTACTTTGGTCTGGGATTGCAGTCATCGGACATTGAATTATACTCGCCGCCAATGCGCTCGCTTGTAAAGCTCTCCGAACTTTTGCGCCGAACATCCACAATCGTTCGGCCTTTGGCCTATATGGCCGACAGCATTTATCTGACGGCACGAAATTCACCACAGCATTTCGAATAGGAAAACGACACTTTGATTATCCTTGGACTCGACGCATTTCATGGCGACGCGTCGGCGTGTCTCATTCGCGACGGAGTTCTCATTGCCGCGGCGGAAGAGGAGCGTTTCCGGCGTATCAAGCATTGGGCGGGGTTTCCATTGGAGGCGATCAAATATTGTCTCTTGGAGGCGGGCGTCACGTTAAGTGATGTCGATCGAATCGCCCTCAACCAGGATAGCAACGCAAATTTCGCGGGCAAGCTGCGCTATCTGTTAACAAGTCGTCCTAACTTCTCACTCATTTTTCAGCGATTGAAAAACCGCGGCGCCAGGGAAGGCGTCGGGGAGCTATTTGAACTGCATTTTCCAAGGGAGCATAGAAACTGGACGCTCGATTATGTCGAACACCATCTCGCGCATCTTTCTTCGGCCTTCCATGTCTCCCCATTCCAGGAAGCCGTGGTCGCCTCCGTCGACGGGTTCGGCGATTTCGCAAGCGGCGCGTGGGGCGTTGGGCGCGGAACCGATATCATGATCGAAGGTCGTGCGCTGTTTCCGCATTCGCTCGGCATTTTCTATCAGGCGGTCACACAATACATCGGTTTTCCACACTACGGCGACGAATACAAGATGATGGGGCTTGCCCCCTATGGGGAGCCCAAATATTTTCCGCAAATGCGGCGGCTGGTGCATCTCGAGGCCGACGGCGGCTTCGAACTAGACCTCGCATTCTTCCGCCACCACAAGGAAAAGATCGCCTTCGAATGGAGCGGCGGTTCGCCGGAGTTCGCCCCGCTCTTTACGCCCGCGCTCGAAGAGCTTCTCGGCCCCGCCCGCACGCCGGGCGAACCCTTGGAACAACGGCACAAGGACATCGCACGTTCGGCGCAGGCGATGTACGAAGAGGCGTTCTTCAATCTTTTGAATGTTCTGTATCAGCGGCACAAAATCCCGAACATCGCGCTCGCCGGCGGTTGCGCGATGAACTCCGTCGCCAACGGCAAAGTGCGCCGCATGACGCCGTTTCAGAATGCCTACGTGCAGTCGGCGGCGGGCGACGCGGGCGGCGCCATCGGCGCGGCCTTCGCCGTTTGGCACAAGAACGGCGGGCGGCGGTCCTTCGTCATGGACCACGCTTATTGGGGACCGCAGTTCGGTACGGATTATATCGAAAACATTCTGAAGACGCACGGTGAGCGCATCGCTCAGGCGGGCTGCGTGATCGAGCGTATCGACGACGAACAGGAGCTTTGCAAACGGACTGCGGCGGCGGTCGCGGATGGGAAAGTGATCGGCTGGTTTCAGGGACGGATGGAGTGGGGACCGCGGGCGCTCGGCAATCGCTCGATCATCGGCGATCCACGCCGCGCCGATATGAAGGATATTTTGAACGCCAAGATCAAGCGTCGCGAATCCTTCCGGCCGTTCGCGCCCTCCGTTCTGTCCGAAGCGGTTTCCGAATGGTTCGAAGAGGACGACGACGTGCCGTTCATGATGCAGGTGTTCCAGATCCGCGAGGAGAAGCGTCCGCAAATTCCGGCCGTCACCCATGTCGATGGCTCCGGCCGACTGCAAACAGTCAAGAAATCGACGAATCCCCGTTACCATGCGCTGATTTCGGCGTTCAAGGACATCACCGGCGTGCCGATGGTGCTGAACACCTCCTTCAACGAAAACGAACCGGTCGTCTGCAAGCCCGAGGAGGCGCTCGACTGCTTCCTGCGCACAAATATGGACGTGCTCGTCCTCCGCGATTTCATGATCGTACGAAATAGACCAGAAGTGGGGGCCGCGATGGGCGCGTTGTCCTCAACGGGCGAATGAGCGGCGGCGGGCTCAATTTTTTGCAGTGCGATCAGCGGTTGCGCATCATTGCGGCAAGGTCAGCGTTTTTGAGATAACGCGCGACGACGTTCGTCGTCCGACAGCCGCCGGCCCGCATGATCGGCAGCAGCCCATGCCGGACGCGATCATGTCTTGCGCGGCGCCAACGCGTATCGAGTGGCCCGATAATTCTTTGATGGTTTCAGCCGGCAGGCCTGCGCGTGAAGCCGCCTGTTCGAGGATACGGTTGACGGAATATGGGTGCAAGGGCTTTTCGCCGATGTTGTCGGAACGGACACGCCTAAAAATGAAACCGCGCTCGATCTTTGCTGTGGCGAGCCAGTCGCGTAACAACAGGAGCGTGTCGCTCGAGGCGTAGCCCAAGCGTCCCTGCCCATAGGGGTCGCTCTTAGAGCGGCGGGTCAAAATCTGGCCCGCACCGCGCACTACTGAAAGGTCTTCTGCCCTCAGACCGACGAGTTCCGAACGGCGGCAAAGCGTGTCATAGCCGAGCGCGATCAAAGCCCGATCGCGCTTTCCGGCCAGTGTGTCGGGACAGCTGGCGATCAGGCGATCTCGTAGGTCCTGAGTAAGTCCCAGCGCTTGATGCGGCTTCGCCCGCTTTGATCATCGAGCCCGGCATATGGCGACGGGCGAGGGTCTCGAGAAGGTTTTAGAGGCTCTGGGCGAAAGCGAGCCGCTTCTGCAACTTGGACCGGGTCTTGCCGCCCGCTGGATGCAGCGCGACGCAGAAGCTGTTCGCAAAGTGGCCGCCCTGCTGAAGAAAGGCGGTTTGAGCGAGGATGCGATCGCGGCGGCGCAAATCGAAGACGCCGAATATACTGAGATTTCACACAAGGGCGCCGCCGAATGAGGATGTCGGCGCGGGTGCGGGCCAATCGATTGAATGCGCGCCGCTCGATCGGGCCGAAAACGGCCGCCGGCAAGCAAAAAGTCGCAAGGAACGCGCTGCAGCATAGGCTGGCGGTCGCGGTCGACCGCGACCCCACTCTCGTGCTGGAAATCGAACGGCTCGCGCGGAAAATCGCTGGCGACGCCACCGACGATTTTCGGCGAGAGCTCGCATACCGCGTCTCCGAAGCGCAGATGATCTGACGCGAATCTGCAGCGTCAAACTGGCGCTGCTCGCTGATCCGCAAGAGCGGGCGACGTTGCTGTCCGATCGAGAGCTCGATCGCGCCATTGGGGCGGTCGAGCGCGAACATCTTGTTGACGGAGAGCGCGATCTCGACGCGTCTTGGGATGACTCGTTGGACCGGCTTCGTGTCCTGATGCTCGAGAAAGCGCCCTCGCCGGAGGAAGGTTTGCCTGCGCTCATGCCGAAACTCGCGCGGCTCGATCGCTACGAGCGCCGCGCCCTGTCTCGACGCAATCGCGCCATGCGTAAATTCGACGCGCCCGCGCCTGCAACGCCGGCGCCGCCGGAATTTGAGGGGATTTAGGGACGCGTGGCGACGCCAGTGCCCGGCGGGCGCGCCGCAACAGGCATAGCGATAGCTGCGTGAGAGGGCCGGCGCTCAAGTTTCCGAACACGGATATCCATTAATAGGATATATTTCCTACAACGACCTCTTAGGCGAATTTGGCAGAACAAAGCCAAACTGGCTTAACCCGATGATTTCGAGTAATTCCCGTGAAATCCCGGCTGATCCCGCTCGATCCCGTCTACGTGCGAGAATCGATCACTATCAACAATGGCGATCTCGTGCCGGCGTTCCGACACGAGCAATAGCGCGCGCCGCCGAGCGCTCAGGGCCCGGATGGCCTCTTGCAATCCCGCAGAATCCCGTTTGTTCCCGGTCAATCCCGCCTTTTCACGTGCGATAAGCCCTCTTTCTCGATCGGTGCAACGAGCCGTGGTTCAGGCGGGCAGCGGCCTCGCTTGGCAGCGCTGAAAATTCGACAGA
>PQAN01000127.1 GCA_003105285.1 Methylocystaceae bacterium | reverse complement strand
GCCCGCGCCGCGATCCTCGCCGCGGCCCGCGCCAGCGCGCACGCCGGGCAGGGCATTTTCACTCTCGCCGTGCCGACCGGAGGCGGCAAGACGCTGGCCTCGCTCGCCTTTGCGCTCGATCATGCGATTGCGAAAGAGCTCGACCGGGTCATCGTGGTGATTCCGTTCACCTCGGTGGTGGAGCAGACGGCCGATGTCTACCGTGAGGCGCTCGGCGATCTGAAAGACGTCGTGCTGGAGCATCACGGCGCCTTCGACGACACCAAAATCCGGCGCGAGGGCGACGCGCCGGAGATGCGCGACAAGCTGAAGCTCGCACAGGAGAATTGGGATGCGCCGATCGTCGTGACGACGGCCGTGCAATTTTTCGAGAGCCTCTTCCATAACAAGAACGCCCGCTGCCGCAAGCTGCATAATATCGCGCGATCGGTCGTCGTTCTCGACGAGGCGCAGACCTTGCCTTTGCCGGTGCTCAGGCCCATCGTGTTGGCGATCGACGAACTGGCGCGCAATTACCGAACCACCATCGTGCTGTCGACCGCCACCCAGCCGGCCTTGCTGGAACATCCCGGCGCGCCCGAGAAATCCTTCAAAGGGGGCCTGCGTGACGTGCGGCCGATCATCGCCGATGAAAAGCCGCTGTTTCAGATTCTGAAACGTGTCGAAGTCGGGCTCGCCGGCAAGCTGGACGATGCGGCGCTGGCCGAGCGGACGTCGGAGCAGAGCCAAGCGCTGACCATCGTCAACACGCGCAAGCACGCGCGCGAATTATTCGCCCGCCTCCGCCGCGAGGACGGCGCGCGGCATCTTTCCACCATGATGTGCGCCGCGCACCGCTCCGAGGCGCTCGATGCGATCCGGACGGATTTGGCGAACAATCGGCCGGCGCGGGTGATTTCCACGTCGCTGATCGAGGCTGGCGTCAACATCGGCTTCCCCCTCGTGCTGCGCGCCGAGGCCGGGCTCGATCAGATCGCGCAAGCGGCGGGACGCTGTAATCGCGAGGGCCGGCGAGCGGCGTCGGAAAGCCGCGTTCTGGTGTTCGAAACGGAAGAGGAGAACTCTCATCCCGAGATGCAAAAGCGCTGGTCGGCGACCAAAGAGGTCTGGCGTAAGTTGGAGCGTGGGGAACTCGAAGGTTCGCTGCTCGATCCGCCGGCGATCGAGGCCTATTTCAAGGCGCTGTTCTGGCTGAAGGGAGAGGCCGCGCTCGATGAATACGGGATATTGGAGTTGCTGCGCCCCTATGCGCCGAAACGAGGCCAGCCGTTGCGACTGCCGATGGAATCGATCGCGCGACGTTTCAAGATGATCGACGACGCCATGGCGCCCTTGCTGATCGGTTGGGATGAGACGGCGCAAAAGGAAATCGACGCGCTTCGCTATGCGGAGAGGGTCGGCGGCGTCGCGCGGAGGCTGCAACGCTATCTGGTCAACGTGCCGCCTCGTGACCGCGCCAGGCTGGTCCAGCGCGGGGCGGCCGAAGTGATCCGGCCCGAGCGCTTCGGCGAGCAATTCGTCGTGCTGACGGATAGGAGCCTCTACCGCGACGACGTCGGGCTGGACGTTTCGGACCCGGCGTTCGAGGAGGCGAGGCGGTTGGTGATATAATTTGTAAATGGTTATCACCTTCCATCCGCAGCAATATTCCGTAGGTGACCGTCTTATGGCGAGCTACATTTGGGAATTTTATTGTAACCAATGGCGGGATCATTGGCGTGTAAGGTGACTATCAACTCCCTTTCCTTCTGAAGGACCTCTGCATCGGTAGCGGTGCCAGATTCCCACAAAATCTCTCGGCGAACAGACATATCTCTTCTAGATTCTCGGGTTGGAAAGTCTGCTTCAATAAGTCGTTTATCCGGGCTACCAAAATATGTGATCGAGTCAGTTAGATCGCTGCCAACGTAAAGCTTGCCATTTGGCCAAGTAATCTTGTATACAACCTTTGATTTCTGTAGCATTTTCCGTTGCCTATCGTTGATTGTGCGTCTCAAACTAATAAATTGAGAGATGTATTGTAAAGACTCAAATCCAATCGTGAGCAACAAGCTGAATCTCGACCGGCAATACCCAGCGGTCGGCCCCGCTGAAACACGAACTCGTCCGAGTAAGACCTGAAAATGCCGCTAGCGGAAGCCGTGATAGATGCCGATGCGGAGCCTCCCGATAAAACTGTTGATTGCAAGAAAGCGCCATTGCACGGCGCGGCCCCACGGCCGAGCATAAGCCTCGATTTGAGGAGGCTGCATTGACCGATTCGACCGG
Organism: Methylocystaceae bacterium; assembly: GCA_003105285.1. Taxonomy (GTDB): domain Bacteria; phylum Pseudomonadota; class Alphaproteobacteria; order Rhizobiales; family Beijerinckiaceae; genus Methylosinus. Next base: position 8,942 of record PQAN01000127.1, on the reverse strand, counting down.
GGATTTTGGCCTGAAATTGCATGTCTGGGGCGAGCGCGCCTGTTTTACCCGGCCCGAGATGAAAGTGGAGCGCGTCTCCTATGACGTGATGACGCCCTCGGCGGCGCGCGGCATTGTCGAGGCGATCCATTGGAAGCCGGCGATCCGCTGGATCGTCGATCGCATCCATGTGCTGAAGCCCATCCGCTTCGAGAGCATTCGCCGCAACGAGGTCGGCTCCAAGATTCCGGAATCGAGCGTGCGGTCGGCGATGCGCTCGGGAAAGCTCGGCGATCTCGTCACGGTGGTGGACGAGGATCGCCAGCAGCGCGCCGCCACCGTGCTGCGCGACGTGGCCTATGTCATCGAGGCGCATTTCGAGCGCACGAGCAAATGGGGCCCCGACGACAGCGACGCCAAGCACATCGACATGGTCCGCCGCCGAGCCCGCTCCGGCCAGTGCTTTCAGCGGCCTTGTCTCGGCGCGCGGGAGTTCGCCGCGGATTTCGAGTTGATCGAAGGCGAATTGCCGCGCGTGGACGCCGGCCTGATCGGGCGCCGCGACCTCGGCTTCATGCTGCTCGACATCGATTTTTCCGCCGACGCCCGCCCGGTGTTCTTCCGCGCCGAAATGATCGACGGCGTCATCGAGACGCCGCGCCTGGAAGACGCGAGGGCGAAGCGATGAGCATGCTCGCGGCCCTGGTCCGGCGTTATGAGCGCATGGCGGCGAAGGGCGACGCGCCCGTGCCGGGGTATTCCTCGGAGAAGATCGCCTATGGCGTGACATTGGCGGCCGACGGCTCGGTTGTCGACGCCGTCCCGCTCGGCAAATTGGTCAAGGGCAAGCTCGTTCCCGAGAGCATGATCGTACCGCAGCCGGTCAAGCGCACCGTCGGCATCGCGGCGAACCTGCTGTGGGACAAGACGGCCTATGTGTTCGGCGCTACCGACCCGGCCAAGGAGTCGAAACGCGCGGCGAAGAAGGGATTGAGGCCCGGAGCCGAGGAGTTCGGCGCCTTCCGCCAGCGCCAGCATGAGGCGATCGGCGAAACGGAGGATGTCGGCCTGAAGGCCTTTCTGGCGTTTCTCGACGGCTGGGACCCCCGACGCTACGATGATTTGCCGCGCGCGTCGGACATGCTGGACGCCAATGTCGTCTTTAGGCTCGACGGCGATGACTGGCTTCACAAGCGACTGGCGGCGAGAGCTGTCGTCGCTGGCGCGGCCGGGGCCGGGGGCGCATCCGGGCTTTGCCTGGTGACAGGGCAGGACGCGCCGGTCGCCCGGCTGCATCCCTCCATCAAGGGGGTGCGCGGGGCCCAGTCGTCGGGCGCGGCGATCGTCTCCTTCAATCAATCCGCTTTCACCTCCTATGGCAAGGAGCAGGGCGAGAACGCTCCCGTCTCCGAATACGCCGCCTTCGCCTACACCACAGCGCTCAACGCGCTTCTGGCAAGCCGAGCCGCCATGGGGAATGGTGAAGGCGATCGGATTACCGAAAGCTCTTCGGCGTGTCGCGCCGCGCGTCGATGTCGTCGCTCAGACTGAATTTCTGGGGGCGCGGCGTTGGACCCCTCCATTTTTCAAGCTTGGCGGTTTTAACTGGTCCAAGTGACCTTATCATGAGCTCGCTCGAGTCAGTCAGGACGGACGCAAAGGGAGAGAAACATGATTCAGCAACATAACAGCAACTCGATCCTCGAGGCCGTCCTCGGAATTGCCGGAGTGCTCGCCTTCTTCCTCATCCTCATGCATCAGGCGTCGCAGCTCTTCCGCTAAGCCTCTGGCTATGCTCGCGGGCGCATATGGTAGATCGCTCGCAAAGCGAGCCGCTGACGAACTCGCCGTGTGAAATTGCGTGCTTTCCGAGAACTGGAGCGCGAACAGCGGAGCGTGGAGCCGTCCTCGGAGGCTGTGACTCTTTCGATTTTTGCAATTTTCGACCCGAGTCGAGTCGATGACTTGGCTGGTCGGAAAACCGCGAAATTCAATTAAAGTCACAAACTCTCGGCTCGCGACGCGCTCACTTTTCCGTGCGACTCGATCGGCGCCTTCTCACGCGGATCAGCGGAGGATTCGTCTCCGAAATCGAAGTTGCGGGAGGCGTCCATCATAAGAGCGACGCTGCGGCGCTTCGCGCGAGCCGCCAGCGTCCGAGGTCGGGAACAAGCTGTCATGGGTTTCGCTTCGATCGAAAGGTTTGTTCACTCGGGGACGCATGCATGCAGTTGCCTATAGTTTTAGACGGCTCGGAAAAGGCGACGCTCCAAAACCAGATCTTCGATCAAATAAGATCCATGATCATCAGGGGCCAATTGAAAATCGGCGATCCGCTGCCTGCCACCCGCGAACTGAGCAGTCAGACAGGCGTCTCTCGCAATACGGCGGTCCTCGCCTATGAGCGTTTGATCGCAGAGGGATATGTGCAGACACGCCCATATGTCGGAACATATGTCGCCGCCACGGCGCCCCACACGAAATATCCGTCGGCCGTGCGTTGCGATTTCGACTCGTCCGAGGCCGATCGTCGTTCGATTGTCGATGAATCGAATGACGATCATGCGGCTCCGCCGCGCATTCATTCGCTCGTCAATCGGAGGCGGCGACGCTTGATCGCCGACTTCTGGGTCGGCCGGTCCGACCCGAATTCATTCCCGCTCAAAGCCTGGTCGCAACTCATATGGAACCGGCTGAAGACGGCCGGCGCCGCTCTGACCGAATACAATGATCCGGCCGGCTTGCCGGAGTTGCGTCAAGCGATAGCCGATCATCTTGGACCGGCGCGCGGCGTGATCGCCGAACCGGATCAGGTCGTCATCGTCGGCGGTTGTCAGGACGGCTTCAATCTCCTCGCGCGTCTGCTCGTCAGACCGGGGTCGCCGGCCGTCGTCGAGTCGCCTTGCTATCAAGGCGCCGCCTATGTGCTGGAAAGCTTCGGCGCGCAGCTTTATCCGGTTCCTGTGGATCATGAAGGCCTCGATGTGGCGAAACTGCCTCAAGTCGAAGGCGCGGTCGCCTACGTCACGCCCTCTCACCAATATCCGACGGGCGTCACTCTCTCCCTTCGACGACGCATCGCGCTTCTCTCCTGGGCGACCGAACATGGAGCCTATGTCGTCGAGGATGACTATGACAGCGACTTTCGATTTGTCGGCTCGCCGTTCACGGCATTGAAAGGGCTCGATCGCGGCGAGCGTGTCATCTACATGGGCACGTTCTCGAAATGCATGGGTCCGGGGCTGAGACTGGGATACGTCGTGCTGCCGCGCCGTCTCGTCGATGGCGCGAATCGCCTCAAGACTCTCATGAACAATGGCCAGGGCTGGCTCGAGCAGGCGGCCATGGCCGACTTCATGGCGAGCGGAGGGTTTGGACGACACTTGCGGCGTATCCGCCAGCTTTATCATTCACGTCGCGACGCATTGCTCGCCGCCATGGAAAAGCACTTCGGCGCATGTGAAGTGCTCGGCGACCAAGGGGGAATGCATCTCGCCTGGCGTCTGCCCGAGGGATTTCCGAAAGCGAGCGACGTGGAGGCTAGGGCGCTCGACGCCGGCGTCGGCGTGTACGCATTGGCGGCTGGGGCTGCGATACATTTCGGTCCCGATGACGAAAGCGATCGTTTTCTCGTCCTGGGATTTGCCGCTCTCACCGAGCGCGAAATCGAAGCGGGCGTCGCGCGGCTCGCATCGGCGCTGCAGGGCGATCGACGGCCTCGCGACATCACTGCCGCCATGCGATCCAAGCAGGAGGCGTTATGAGCGGCAGATTGATCGAATTGGGCATGTCGGCGAGCGCTCTCGCGCTAATTCTCGCCATCCTGTCCGTTGTCCTGAGCGTTGCGGGCGGCCTCGAGCGAAGGCCTTCGTTCATCCTCGCCGCGCGTCAGGCGTTGCTCGCCAATCTGGCGCTCGTGACCTTGGCTTGCTTCACCGTGGTCTGGTCGTTCGTGCGGAACGACTTCTCCGTGGCCTATGTCGCGCAGAACTCGAACACGCGACTTCCATTGGTCTACCGGCTGACGGCCCTGTGGGGCGCCCACGAGGGTTCGCTTCTGCTCTGGTTGTGGATTCTGACGATCTATACGGCCGCGGCCATTGTCATCCACTGGCGAACTCATCCGCGCTCGATGCCTTATGTGATCGCGACGCTGGGCGCGATCCAGGTTGGATTCCTCGCTCTCATCCTGTTCCTCTCCAGCCCATTTACCGAGCTGCTGCCGGCGCCGCTCGAAGGACGCGAACTCAATCCGCTTCTGCAGGATCCCGGCTTGATCATCCATCCGCCGATGCTCTACCTCGGCTATGTCGGCTTCGTCGTCCCATTCGCCTTCGCGATTTCGGCGCTCGTCCGCGGCGACGCCGGCGCAGGGTGGGCGCCTGCAATGCGGCGTTGGACCCTGTTCGCCTGGCTGGCGCTCACCAATGGGATCATGCTCGGCGGCTACTGGGCCTATTACGAGCTCGGCTGGGGCGGCTATTGGGGCTGGGACCCGGTCGAGAACGCCTCGCTGATGCCCTGGCTCACAGGTACGGCCTTGCTGCACTCTGTCATGGCCCAGGAGAAGAGAAACCTGTTCCGCGGCTGGAACGTCTTCCTGGCGATCGCGACGTTCTCATTGTCGCTGCTCGGCACATTCCTCGTCCGCTCCGGGGTCCTCACATCGGTTCATTCCTTCGCCGTCGATCCTGCCCGCGGTCTCTACCTCCTCGCATTCCTGTCCATTGTCGTGGTCGGAGGGTTCGGCTTCCTTATCATGCGCGTGGATGTGTTGCGGTCCAATGCGAGGCTCGAGGGATCGCTATCGCGCGAGGCGGCGTTGCTCTTCAACAATCTCTTCCTGATCGTGGCGGCGGCGACCGTTTTTGTCGGAACGCTGTATCCTCTGGCGGCGGAAGTATTATCGGGCGAAAAAATTACCGTCGCGGCGCCTTATTTCAACAAGGTCGTTCCGCCCATTCTCGTGGCGACGGTGATGCTCATGGCGCTGGGGCCGGTCATTCCTTGGCGCAAGGCGAGCCGCTCCGAGATCGAGCGCTTGCTTATCGCACCCGGCGCGACAGCGATGGCGTTCGCCGCCGTGGGCTATGGGTTCGGCGTGCGCGGCCCCGTGCCTCTCGCAGCGGTCGCCGCCATGGGTCTCGTTCTCGCCTGCGTCGCAATCGACGTCACGCGGTCGGTCAGAGCGCGCGTGTCGGTGACCCGCCAGTCGCCGCTGTCGGGACTGGCGTCCTTGGCGTCATGGAACCGTCGCCGTTATGGCGGACTGATCGTGCATGTCGGCGTCGTGATCATTTCGTTCGGCGTTCTAGCCTCTGGGTTGTTCCAGGAAACGAAGACCATCGTCGTGGCTCCCGGCGATCGTTTCGAGATCGGGGGCTATATGCTCGAATTCCAGAACATGACCCCCGTGGAAGGGCCGAACTGGACGGCGCGCCAAGCCGACATCGCGGTTTGGGCAGGATCGGAATCGATCGGCGTGCTTCAGCCCCAGCGTCGCAATTACCCGCGGGGCAGGACCACGACGACGGAATCGGCGATCCACTCGACTTTGTCGGGAGACTTGTACCTCGTGGTCGGCGAGGAATTCGACGGCGGACGCGCGGCCATACGCGCCTACCACATTCCATTCGTCGGCTGGATTTGGGGTGGGTGGCTGATCGTGATTTCCGGTTCTGTTTTCGCACTATCGCAACGCCGTAGACAAACCGATGCGGTGTCGAGCCCCGTTCCAGAAGCGGCGGCCACGCCATGAACACTGCGACACCCAAGGGAGTCGCGCGACTCCGTCACTCGTGGTGGAAGCCTCTGGCGCTTCTCGCTCTGATCGGCCTTCTGACGCTGTTCGGATTGGGTCTCGGCCGCGATTCGTCTTATTTGCCATCGGCTCTCGTGGGGAAGCCGGCTCCTCGATTCGAACTCGCTATGCTCGATGGCGAGGCGACGATCCGCGTCGAGGATTTTCTCGGTAAGCCGCTGATCGTCAATTTCTGGGCGTCTTGGTGCGGCGCATGTCGCGCGGAGCATGACGTTCTGATCGAACTGAGCCGCCAATTGGCTCAGGACGGAAGCGTGCGGATGCTCGGCGTGAACTATCGCGACGCCGACCGCAACGCCAGAAGCTTCCAACAGCGTCTGGGCGCCTTCCCCTATCCTTCGGCTATCGATCGGGAGGGCCGCACCGGCGTGGATTTCGGGGTCTTCGGGCTGCCGGAGACATTCTTCATTACCGCGGACGGCAAGGTCGCGGCGCGTCACATCGGACCGTTGTCGCTCGAGGACGCTCGTCGGCGGCTTCGATCTATGGGAATTGGATCATGATGCGTCGGATTCGGCTCGTAGCCCTTGCGCTGGTCATCGGCGGCGTCTCTGCGACCGCCGGCGCGCTCAAGCAGGAGGATCCGGTCGAGCAACGGCTGAAGGCCGTTTCCTCCGGTCTCCGCTGCCCGGTATGTCAGGGAGAAACCGTCTACGATTCCCATTCGTCTGTCGCCAATCAGATGAAAGACCTCATTCGCGAACAGATCGGCCTCGGGCGGACCGACGAAGACATACGGACGTTCTTTATCGATCGATACGGCGACTTCATATTGATGGAGCCGCGCGCGCGTGGCGGCGCGATACTCGTCTGGGCGTTTCCATTGTTCGCCATCCTTTCGGGAACCGTCGGCAGTCTGATCCTGCTGCGCCACAGAAAATCCGGCCAGCGTTCGGCGACCGCTTCGGCGGCGGTCGCCGACACCGCCGATCTCGTCCGCCGCATCGAGCAACTCGATCCATGACGGTCATCATCGCGACAATCCTTCTGTGTTGTCTCATCGGCGTATGGACTCTTTTCCCGCTCTGGACGGCGGAGGCCGACAGAGATCCAGGAGATGGGCTCGAGGCGGTCGACCGTCTGTCGGCGTGGCGCGAGGAGAAGGACAGGCTCGTCGGCGAACTGGTCGCGTTGGATGTCGCGTTCTCGGAGCAAAAGATCGACGACGGGGACTATCAATTGGAGAGGGAGCGAGTCGTGTCCGAAGCAGAACATGCGTCAGCCGAGTTGAGCAAAGCGCGGGCGGCGCAGGCCGCCGCAGAGCGCCCGGCCCAGACATATCCTCGTCTCGCGGCGACGATGGCCGTGGCGCTCGTCGTGGGCACGGTGGCCTTGACGATCGGGCTCGACAGGCAGGATATCCGGTCGAACTCCAATCCACATGCCGATGGGCGCATCCCTTTGCCGAGCGATGTCGGCAAGGCTGGCGCCGCATCCGGCGAGTCGCGCACGAGCCCAGGAAATTTGTCGCTGAGGCCGGACGGAACGCCCGACGTCGGCGCCATGGTCGCCAAACTCGAGAATAGGGTGAAGGCGGGGAATGCATCGATCGACGATGTGATGATGCTGGCGCGCAGCTATCGAGTTCTGGACCGTGAGACAGAGTCGCTGGCGATGTACCGGCAGGCGCGGTCGATGGCCCCGGGCGAACAAGCGATCGAGTTGGTCCTCGCCTCTGCCCTGCTGCGAACCGGAACGGACCCGGATCGCGACGAAGCGACGGAGATCGTCGAAAAGGTGCTGACGGACGATCCGGCCAAACCCGAGGCCTTATGGCTCAAAGGTCTGGGGCTCATTCGCCGCCATGAAATCCAGCAGGCGCGCGACATTCTGACCAAGCTTACCGGGCTTGTCGGCGAGAACTCCGCCGCCAAGAAGGCAGTCGTCGGCCTTCTCGCCGAACTCGACGCATCCGCCTCGTCTTTGCGAAAAATTCCCGGCGCCGCGGGAGAACATGCGCCCGCCGCTTCGGCCGCGCCCGCCACACCGAAAGAGCCGCCTGCGAAATGACAATGCTCGAAAAGAGTCCGAAGGCCGCCGCGTCGCCGTCCCGGCTGCGCAATTCAGAGACCGACCGGAACGCGATCGCGACCGACTATGATCGTCTCTTCGGTATTCGGATCGAGGAGTTGAAGCTGGAAGGGCGATACCGCATCTTCGCCGACATCAAACGGCGCAGCGGCGAGTTTCCATCGGCTACTCATGTCACGACCGAAGGATCGCGAGCGATCACGATCTGGTGCTCGAATGATTATCTCGGCATGGGGCAGCATCCGAGCGTCCGCGCCGCCATGCATGAGGCGATCGACTCTGTCGGCGCCGGCTCCGGCGGCACGAGAAACATCTCCGGCACGACCCATTATCATGTCGAGCTCGAGACGGAGATCGCCGATCTGCACGGGAAAGAGCAAGCGCTGCTGTTCACCTCGGCATATGCGGCAAACGACGCGACGCTTTCGACCATCCAGAAACTGATCCCGAGACTCGTCGTCTTCTCGGACGAAATGAACCATGCCTCGATGATCGAGGGCATTCGCCGCGGCGGGGGCGAGAGGCGCATCTTCCGTCATAATGATCTGGCCGATCTGGAGGCCAAACTGCAATCGGCGCCGATCTCCACGCCCAAATTGATCGCCTTCGAGAGCGTCTATTCGATGGATGGGCATATCGCGCCGATCGGCCAAATCTGCGATTTGGCGGAGCGCTATCACGCCATGACCTATCTCGACGAGGTGCATGCGGTCGGACTCTATGGTCCACGCGGCGGCGGCATCGCCGAGCGTGACGGAGTGATGCATCGAGTCGACGTCATCAACGGCACTCTCGCAAAGGGTTTCGGCGTGATGGGCGGCTATATCGCGGCCAGTCGCAATATCTGCGATGCGATGCGCTCATTCGCGGCGGGCTTCATCTTTACGACCTCTCTGGCGCCGGCGATCGCCGCTGGCGCGCTCGCCAGCATCAGGCATCTGAAATCGAGTTCGACCGAACGCGCGCAGCACCAGGAGCGCGCCGACAAGCTGAGGCGAGCGCTGAAGGCGGCGGGCCTCGCCGTGATGGACAATTCGAGCCATATCGTGCCCGTCATGGTCGGAGATCCCCTTCTATGCAAGAAGGCGAGCGACCGTCTTCTCGAACGGCA
>PQAN01000126.1 GCA_003105285.1 Methylocystaceae bacterium | reverse complement strand
CGCCTGCAGCGCGTCGAGCGACGCCGTCCAATCCGTCGCGGCCGTCAGCTGATGGCGGTTCTCCGCGCGGGTCTCGCCCGGCGAGAAAAAATTCAATTGCAAGGACGGCTGATAGCCCGCCTCGCTCGCGCCGGGGATGATGTCGACGGCGCGGATCATCGAGGCGACGCCTTCGACAGGTTTCACCACTTCGAATGTGAACTGCGGAATGCGATTGCCGAAGGCGGCGAGCGGCAATTGTTCGAACACGATATAAGCCAGCCCGCGATAGGCCGGCGCGTTCTCCGCGCCCTCCTTGGCGACGATGAGCGGGTCCGGATGCTGATCCTCGTCGCCCGTATAGATGCGGATCGGCAGAGTCGTCATGTCGACTTCGTTGCCGTCCGCGAACATGCGGCGAACAAAGGCGATCGGTCCGTCACACAGGCCGATCGCGAAATTCGCATAATAGGAATAGGTCACATTGATTGTCGGCGTCGATCCGCCGCCGCCCTTGCCGCGGCCGCCCCCTCCTCCATCCACCGAGACGCTGGCCTGCTCGAGAAACCGCGTCGCCCAGATCATCTGTCCGCCGATGCGCGCGCGGCCGTAGACGCGGGCGACCGCCGCGCCCTCCGTCGAGCTGATCCCATCCATGGATTTCAGACGCGGACCGAAGCTGTAGCGCGGCGACGCATGCGGCTGCAGCGCCGCATCGACGAGCGCGCCGCCGAGGCCGCCCGCGAAACGTCCGAGCGTCGCGCCGATCGGCCCGGCGATTCCGCCGACGAGCGAACCGACTGTCTGAAGAACGAGCGTCGCCATATGGACCTCGAATTCATCCCGCGAAGCGATTCCGCACGACCGGAACCCGTGTCATTCCCGGCGGGCCTTCGGCCTACCGAGAATGACAAACCCCAAAATCTCGCGTTAGCGGAGACAATCGTTCAATCCGCGACGCCGGGAAATTCGAACGCCGCGACGATGCGCTTTCGCCAATGCGAGCCGATCGGCGCCTCCGCGACGCAGGCGCCGCCATGCGCATGCACCATATGCGTCGCGCTCGTCGCTATGCCGAGATGCTTGGCCGGCGCGTGGTCGCGAAAGCGAAACAGCAGCACATCGCCTTCGCGAAACGCGCGAACATCGATCGCGGCAAAATGCCTGTGTGCGGCGAGCGCCAGCGTCTCGGCGCCGAGCGCTTCCGCCCAGTCCGGCGAATAGGGCGGCGGCGTCTCGGGCTCCGGCCCGATGAGCGCGCGCCACACGCCGCGCACCAATCCCAAGCAATCGCATCCGACATGGATGAGCGACGCCTGATGCCGATAGGGCGTGCCGATCCACCGCCGCGCCTCTTCGACGATGGCGCCGCGCGTGACGATCTCTTTCGCGCTCATCGATAGAAACTCCCGCCGTCCATCGTCGGCGCGAGCGAACTCGGATAGGCGATGACACGATCATTGCCGGGCATATGCGGGAAGCCTCGAAAATTGACGATATTGGAAAATTTCCGCTCGCAGCTCGCCGCCGTCTTGTCGCAGCCGGCGACGATCTCGACGCCATCGCCCGGCGCGATCGCGCCGGAGGGCTCCGTCCAGAGCGTGAGACGCGCCTGCGCGCCGGCGCGCCGATGCGACTTGATCGTCGCGCGCGCGCCCGCATCGGCGCCGCTCGTAAAGCTCAGCCGCCCGCCGGTGAAGAAATCATCGTCGAAAATGGATACGAGATCGACGATGATCCCGCCGCCCCTTTGCGCGACGACGACGCCCGTCGTGTGAAAGCCCGCCGCCGTCAAATCGAATTTGCAGCGCGCGTCGCCGAGATCGGCCGAGCACGACCGCTGAAAGGAATTTCCGCGCTGCTGATCGAAGAGATGCGCCAGCGAGCGCAGTTCCGCCGCGAAGGCGAATTCGCTGCGCTTCACCTCGCCGATCGTCGCGACGTCGATGAGCAGGCGATCCTCGACATCGCTCCAATCGACGAGCCAGACCTCGATCGACGCGCCATCATATAGTCCGTTGGCGAGATCGCTCTCGACGAGTCCGTCCGATTGCAAGGCGCCGAGAATCTCGCCGCTTCCCGCGCCGAGGCCGACGCTCGCTTCGACTTGCGTGGCCGTCAGGCCGGAGGCCGCGCGAAAGGTCACTGCACTGAAGGAGAGGTCGCGATCGTGGTCGGTAAATCCCATGACCGTCCCGTCCTTGCGCGACAGGCGCCAGCAATTGCAAAAGGTCGAGACGGACGCGTCGAGCTTGGCCTGCATCGACGACGATACGGAGCGCATGAGGGCGCGACCTTTCTCAGGGAATGATCTCGATGATCGGAATCTTCGGAATCTCGCCGGCCTCGAAGGAGGAAATGTCGATCTCGAGGTAATCCGTATCGAAGCGCACAGGCACATCGAACAGAAAGCCGGCCGAGACGGCGGCGCCGTTCGCGGGGACGGCGGAAGGCGCAAAGCTCACGATCCCGCTCGCGGCGTCGATCGTGAAGTCGACGTTGGGCGTCTTTTCGACGCCGCCGACGGCGACGCGCACGCTCTCCGCCACGGGCTTGGCGATGACGCGCGCATAGGGCGCAAAGCTCGCCCCGTAGGTTTTGACGAGCTGGAAATCCGCTCGTACGCCATCGCCGACGCCGAGCGACTGATCGCCGGGCGACGGCGCGCCGCCTTGCGCGGCGGAGGAATAATCCGCGCGATCCCGCCAGCGAAAGCCGATGAGCCGCCCGCGCCGCTCCTCGAAAAACGCGATCGCCTGCGAGAGCTGCGCCAGCGATTTCACGCCATAGCCCGCCTCGTATCGCCTGCGCGAATGCGCCCAGCGGGCGTTGCGCTGCTCGCGATTGGAGCCGAGCGCGACGATATCGGTGCGCCGCTCCGGCCCGCCGCGTCCATGCAGCGAAACGTCGAGCGGAAAGCGCACCTCGTGAAAGCTCGTCATGCTTCATATCCTTCGCCACAGGCCAGCCGTCATTGCGAGGAGCGAAGCGACGACGCAATCCAAAGGCAATGAGGCGATTCTGAATTGCTTGGCTTCGCTCGCAACGACGATGCGAGCGTCCCCTCACAAATTGCGTTGCCCGCGCGCCACCGCGCGCGCCAGAGCGGCGGAAATCTGTCCCTCGGAACGCTTGAAGCTGTCGACGTCCTGCGCCGCTATGTTCACCGTGACGGCGACGGCGCTTCTCTGCCCTTGCATCTTCACGCCGAGCTGCCCGTCCGGCCCGCGCGCCAGCGGCATGATCGCTTCCGCGCCGCGCTCGCCCATCAGGCCGACGGAGCCGCTCGTTCCAAAGAAAGTCGGGCTGGCGACGACGCCGCCATCGGCGAAAGGGGCGACGAAGGGCGCGCCGCCGCCCGCGCCGAAGGTCTGCGACAGCAGCGCGCCGAGCCCGCTCGTCAAGCCTTGCGTCAGCGCTCGCGTCCCAGCGTTCAACGCCATTTTGGCGAGCGATTGCGCGATCGTCGACAATGTATCGTTGAAGCTCTTGCCGCTCGTCGCCGCGCCGACCAATCCCGCCGACAGAGTTTTCGTCGCGGCGGCGGCGGAGACATCGATCTGATCGAGCAATGTCTTCATCGCCTGCAAATCCTGCGTCTGGAACGGCAGCTCCGACAGCAGCGAAGCATTATTGCCCGTCGCGTCCGATTGCGTCGTCACGAAATCCCTCCATCCGGAAAAGCGCGCATCAATCCTTCGAGCGCCACGCGCGACGGCGCGCCGGGGCGCCGCCCATAGACGCCCTCCGCCGCGCTCGCCAATTCACGCGGCGTCATCGACCAGAATTCACGTGGAGCGAGCCGCAGGACGCCGAGGCCGAAAGCCATGGCGCGCGCCCAGGGAAAGGCGCGCGGCGCGGCCCGCGCGCCTCTTGCGCGTTCTACATCCGCGTCTCCCGCGGCGGCGGAGGGTTTGCGTCGTCGCCTTCGCCGAAGGTGGCGGCCAGCAGATCGGCGGCGATGCGCACATAATCCGCGAGCCCGCCCGCGACCTTCATCCTCGCGACCTCGTCGTCGCTCAACGCATGGCCGGCGCCGCGCAGGCCGCAGCCGAT
>PQAN01000125.1 GCA_003105285.1 Methylocystaceae bacterium | reverse complement strand
CGCTCCGGCTCGAGGCCTTCGATGTCGGCGGGAACGAGGCTCTCGAGCAGGCCGGCGGCGCCTCTGCCGGTCAGGATCGCCTGCCCCATATGCGACACGTCGAACAGGCCCGCCTTTTCGCGCGTGTGCAAATGTTCGGCGACGATGCCCGTTCGATATTGAATGGGCATCTCATAGCCGGCGAAAGGCGCCATGCGCGCGCCGAGCCGGACATGCAGCTCGTGGAGCGGGGTTTTCGCGAGGGCTGTTGCGGCGTGTTCGTTCACGAGGCGCTCCCGACGTGGACCGCGCTCCGCCGAAGACGGATCGCTTACGTCCTATTGGCGCCCCCTCTGTCTGGCGACCTGAGAGATTTCCCTGCGACGCCGCAGGTTACACCCGTCGGTGGGCGCGGATATCCGCGCCACTTTCCAGAGTTCGTCGTTCCGCGCGGTCCTTTTGCCTGAGCGTTTCCGGGGCGGTTTCGCCTTCGGCGCCGGCGCCTGACGCCGGTCTCTCCCGCGAAGAATCGTCTTTATGCGCTTAAAGATGTGACCGATCGGCCCGCACGTCAAGCCGATCGTTGTCTGTCAATTCGTCGCGGGCGTCGCGCGCGATGACCGCCGCGTCAGAACGGATTCCACGTCGATTCCGGCGTGAATTTCAGATAGCCGAGATTGAGTCCGAGACGCGCGCCGACGCCCGAGCGAATCGGCACCAGCACGACTTCACCAGCCGACAGCTCGGTGAAGCCGAGGCCGCCGACGAGATAGGCCGAGCCGTCGACGCCGCCGAAGCGCCTGAAAATGGCGTCGACGGCGGGCAGATTATAGACGAGCATCATCGTGCGGTCGCCGTCAGCGCCGGCGTCGAAGCCGAGCGACGGACCTTGCCAATAGACCCGCCGCTGGCCGGCGTTGCGCGTATACATCATGCCTTCGCCGTAACGCAGTCCGCCGATGAAGGCGCCGCTCGCCTCCTGCCCCAGCACATAGGCGTTGGGCCGCCCCCAGCGCTTGGCCGCCGTCTCCACGCCTTGGGCGAGGTTGCGGGCGATGGAGCCGAAGAACTCGTGGCCGTTGCGCACGATCTCGTCGCCCGAAAAAGACTCCGGCTTCTCGCCATAGGCCGCATGGGCGAGCCTCGCCGGCGCGCTCAACGCGCAGGCGGCGGACAGGATCAGCATTTCTCTGCGAGTATTCATGACGGCGCTCCCCGTTGACGCGGGCTCGAAACCTTCACGCGAGTTTTAGTCGAATCATGTCGCGCCGATGGCGCGCACGCGCCGCTGGCCGTCGGCGCGCTGTCTGATGCGCAGAATCGCTCGCCGTGCTTAAGAAAGCGTTGCCGCCGGAAGCTCGCCCCAAGCTATGAAGGGGCCGTTGCGATACTGCGCCTCGGCCTTTCCGTAGACCAACGGCCTGTTCGACGGATCGACGACCATTCCTCCGGCCGCCCGCAGAACCGCATCGCCCGCCGCCGTGTCCCATTCCATCGTCGGGCCGAAGCGCGGATAGACGTCCGCCACGCCCTCGGCCAATCGGCAGAATTTCAGCGACGAGGCCGCGTCGCGGACCTCACAGACGTGGAGCGCTGCGAGAAAGGCGCGCGTCTCCTCGTCCCGATGCGAACGGCTGACGAGAGCGGTCAGTCCCTGCGCCGGCGCCTTCCGCGTGCGCAGCCTGCGCCATCGATCGCGTGGCGGCAGAGCGGCGCCGGGTTCGACCCGGACGGCGAAGGCGCTCACGCCGCCGAACCACAACTCGCCGAGCGCCGGGGCGAAGACGGCGCCCGCGCGCGGCGCGCGATCGACGATCAAAGCGATATTGACGGTGAACTCCCTGCCCTTGGCGAGGAACTCCCGCGTGCCGTCGAGCGGATCGACGAGCAGAAAGGCGTCGGCCCGCCCGGGCAGCTCGCCGCGCGCCGCCGCCTCCTCGGCGACGACAGGCAGCTCGGGCGCGAGATCGGCGAGCGCTTCGAGCAGGAACGCCTCGACGCGTTCGTCCGCTTCGCATACCGGGCTGGCGTCGTTCTTCAGCCGGGCGGCGATGCTCCCGGCCGAGAATGTCTCCATGGCGACGGCGCCCGCCCGGACGACGAGGCCGGCGAAGGCCGCGGCCAGATGATCGAAGTCGTGGATGTCGRCCCGGCTCATGGCGCCTGCTCTTGTTGGAGGAACGAACGCCGSTCCGGCGTTCGAACGACGAAGCCCGCGCACTTTTCAATCTCGCCTGCCGCGGCTACCAATGAATATGGCTCGTTATCGTGATTCGGCTTCACCGGCGGGTCCGACCGCGACGAGCGGCCTATGCTCAGCGACGGCTCTTTGGATGGCTTCATGACCAAATTCTCGCTCGATCCTCTCGATCTCGCGGCGCTGCTGTCTTCGCGCGTCTGCCATGACGTGATCTCTCCCGTCGGCGCGATCGTCAACGGGCTGGAGGTGCTGGAAGAAGAAAAAGACGCCGAGATGCGCGGCCACGCGCTGGCGCTCATCAAATCGAGCGCGGCCGAAGCTTCGGCGCGACTGCAGTTCTGCCGCCTCGCTTTCGGCGCCGCCGGCTCCAAGGGAGCGGCGATCGACACGGGCGACGCCGAGCATGTGACGCGCCAATTGCTCGCTGACGAGCGCACGCGGCTCGAATGGAGCGTGCCCCGCGTGCTGATGTCCAAGAACAAGGTCAAGCTGCTGCTCAATCTCTGCCTGATCGCGGATGCGACCATCCCGCGCGGCGGCGTCATTTCCGTTTCGTCGACCGGCGACGAGGATCGGATCGCCTTCCGCATCGAGGCGAGGGGAACCAACGCCCGTCTCGCCGCCAACATCCCCGCGTTGCTGGACGGAGCGCCGGAGGATGGCGCGATCGACGCCCGCTCCATCCAAATCTATTACGCCGGCCTCGTCGCGCGAGCGAGCGGACTGGCGGTCGAGGTCGCAGCCTCTCCCGAACTCGTGACGATCACGGCCAAACCGGCCGATCGGCGCGCCGACCGGCCGGCCGACGAGGCTGCGGACATCGGAGTCTGAGGCGACCGACAGGCTCGAGCTGTCGAGAGCGTCGAAGAACCCGCTCGGCGGCCGCGTCGCCGCACAACCGTTATCGCAAGCGGAGCGAAGCGTTCCAAAGGCCGCCCCACGGCTCTGGAACGCTTCGCTCCGCTCGCGATAACGTATGCGATCGACGGGGCGACGCCTTTTACGCGGTGATGCGCTCGTCCGCCTCGTTCGGCTCGCGCAGCACATAGCCGCGCCCCCAGACCGTCTCGATATAGTTGCGGCCGTCGCTGGCGTTGGCGAGCTTCTTGCGCAGCTTGCAAATGAATACGTCGATGATCTTGAGCTCCGGCTCGTCCATGCCGCCATAGAGGTGGTTGAGGAACATCTCTTTTGTGAGGGTCGTGCCCTTGCGCAGGGAGAGCAGCTCGAGCATCTGATATTCCTTGCCGGTCAGATGCACGCGGGAGCCGGACACTTCGACGGTCTTCTGATCCAGATTGACGATGAGATCGCCGGTGGTGATGACGGACTGGGCGTGGCCCTTCGACCGGCGGACGATGGCGTGAATGCGCGCGACCAATTCGTCCTTGTGGAACGGCTTGGTCAGATAATCGTCGGCCCCGAAGCCGAGGCCCTTCACCTTGTCCTCGATGCCGGCGAGGCCGGAGAGGATGAGAATGGGCGTTTTGACCTTGGCGACGCGCAATGTGCGCAGCACCTCGTAGCCGGACATGTCCGGCAGGTTCAGGTCCAGAAGGATAATGTCGTAATCGTAGAGTTTGCCGAGGTCTATGCCCTCTTCGCCGAGATCGGTCGTATAAACATTGAAATTCTCGGACTTGAGCATGAGCTCGATGCTTTGAGCGGTCGCGCTGTCATCCTCGATCAGTAAAACGCGCATGTTCGTTCCCCACCCAGCTCCACCAAATCTATAAAAACGGCGATATCGCCTCGCGCCAAAACGCCCGCGACGCGCCCCGTTTCCGTCGAGGCGAGCGCTCGATCGACTTCCAACTTTCGAAACGCTAAGCGGTAATGGTTAACAAACCCTGACCTGTAGCCCCGGCCGGGAACCAAAACCTTAATTGTGGATATCGCCCGTTCGACGATCGCCCGACATGGGACGAATCGCCCGCCGCATCCATTTATACATGCCTGACCGCGTCCGCGAAGCGTCTTCGCCGCTCGGGCGGCAAAAATTACGGCGAAATCAAGACCCTGAACGCGAAGACGAGGCGGCGGACGGCGGTGGCGCGAGAGCGGAGCCGTCGCGCGAGATTGACTTATGCGCAGGCTTTCACCTATATGCCACGCGCGGCGTCGAAGGAGAGGCGTTTCAGGCGCGGATCGAGTTGCGCTCGGCGCGACGAAATGACGCGATTTCGACCGGCGGCGTCCTTCGAGAACAATTTCGGATCACGGCTGTGGCGACGCCGGCCGGGGTCCGCCGACGTCTGCTATAAGGGCGTTCGGCGAACAGATACGCGGAGAATTCAAGGTGAAGAGAACCTACCAACCCAGCAAGATCGTGCGCAAGCGCCGCCATGGGTTTCGCGCGCGCATGGCCACTGTCGGCGGCCGCAACGTCATCGCCGCGCGGCGCGCGCGCGGACGCAAGCGTCTGTCGGCCTGAGCAAAGACGGCTTCTCGACCATTTCGGGTGGGAGGCATGAGCGCGAACGCCCCCGCCCCGCGATCGACGGCGAAAATCCCGCAGGAGCGCTTGCGGCGCCGGCGCGAATTCTTGCGCGCGGCCAAGAGCGGCCTGCACCATTCGAGCCGCGTCTTCAAACTCCAGGCTGTGGCGCGAGCGGCCGACGACGGCGGCCCCGCTCGCTTCGGCTTCACCGTGACGAAAAAGATCGCGGGCGCCGTCGGGCGCAATCGCATAAGGCGGCGACTCAAGGAGGCGCTGAGACTCTCCGGCGCCCCCGCGGCGCTTCCCGGTTACGATTACGTCTTCATCGCCCGCCCCGGCGCGCTGACCGCGCCCTTCTCGGAACTCGTCTCGCAGATCGCCAACACGCTGGCGAAACTCGAGGTTCGTGAGACCTCTCCTCATCGGCGCAACTCGAAAGACAGGCCTTCGGCGTCATGAACGAATATACGAAGAATGTGATCATCGCCGCCGGCCTTTCGCTGCTGGTCATCGCGGGCTGGGATTATTTCTACGCTTTTCCCAAGCTCGAGCAGCAACATCAGGCGCAACTGGCTCAGCCGCGCCCCGGCGGCGCGCAGAAGCCCGGCGCGCCCGACGGCCGGCAGGCCCCGGCCCCGGCGCAGCAGCAGCGTCCGCCGGTCGCGCAAAAGCCCGTCGTGAAGTCTCGCGAAGCCGTTCTCGCCTCGACCGCGCGCGTGACGGTCGACACGCCCTCGATCGCCGGCTCGATCTCGCTGAAGGGCGGCCGCATCGACGACGTCTCGCTCAAGAACTATCACGAGACCGTCGACCCCAAGAGCCCGATCATCGTCCTCCTGTCGCCGGAAGGCTCGCCGCATCCCTATTACGCCGAGGCGGGATTCCTCACGGCGGACATCGACGGCGCGCCCGTTCTGCCGACGAGCGACAGTCTCTGGACGGCGGATCGCATGACGCTGACCGCCGCCGAGCCGGTGACGCTGACCTTCGACAACGGCCAGGGCCTGCTGTTCAAGCGCAAGATTTCGGTCGACGATCAATATTTGTTCACGATCGTCGACAGCATCGAGAATCACGCCGCCAAGCCCGTCACGCTCTACCCCTATCTGCGCGCGTCGCGTATCGGCATCCCCGAGAGCGCCGGCTATGCGGCGCTGCATGAGGGCTTCGTCGGCGTCGTCGGGGAATCCGGCCTGCAGGAGCTGAAATACGAAAAGATCGAGAAGGAGCCGCATGCGACCAAGACGCTGAAGGGCGCCGGCGGCTGGGTCGGCTTCACCGAGAAATATTGGGCCGCCGTCCTCGCCCCCGACCAGGACAAGCCGTTCGAGGCCCGCTTCTCCTCGGCCGGCGCCGGAACCGTCAAAGCCTATCAAGCGGATACGGTCGGCGAGCCGAAGACGATACTGCCCGGCCAGACAGGCGAGACGACGGCTCGCGTCTTCGCCGGCGCCAAGGTCGTCGACACGCTCGACGCTTATGAGGCTCAAGGCATCAAGCGCTTCGATCTGCTCATCGACTGGGGCTGGTTCTACTTCCTCACCCGGCCGATGTTCCGCGTCATCGACAGCCTGTTCAAGATTCTCGGCAATTTCGGCCTGGCGATCCTCGCCGTGACCGTGCTCGTCAAAATCCTGTTCCTGCCGCTCGCCAACAAGAGCTATCAGGCCGTGGCGAAGATGAAGGAAATCCAGCCCAAGATCGCGGCGATCAAGGAGAAATACAAGGACGACAAGCACAAGCTCAATACGGAGCAGATGGAGCTGTTCAAGCGCGAAAAGATCAATCCGGCCGGCGGCTGCCTGCCCATGCTGCTGCAGATCCCGGTGTTCTTCTCGCTCTACAAGGTGCTCGTCATCACCATCGAGATGCGCCATGCGCCGTTCTACGGCTGGATCAAGGACCTCTCGGCGCCCGACCCCACCAATATCTTCAATCTCTTCGGCCTGATCCCCTTCGACCCGACGCATATTCCCGTGTTCGGCCAGTTTCTCTGGCTCGGCGTCTGGCCGATCATCATGGGCGTCTCCATGTGGGTGCAGATGAAGATGAACCCCGAGCCGACCGACGAAATTCAGCGGGTGGCCTTCGCCTGGATGCCGGTGATCTTCACCTTCTCGCTCGGCAGCTTCGCCTCGGGCCTCGTCATCTACTGGACCTGGAACAATATTCTGTCGGTCACCCAGCAATGGTACATCATGCGCCGCTCCGGCGTGAAATTCGAACTGTGGGACAATCTGAAGAAAAGCTTCAGCTTCAAAAAAGCGACCTGATCGGCGAGGCTCGCCGCGCAATGGACGACGCCAGCGAAGAGGATTTCATCGAGAGCGGCCGGCTGCTGTTCGCCGGGCCTTGCGAATTCATCTTCGCGAGCGTCCGAGGCTCCGATCTGCCGCCGATCGGGCCGCATGAGATCGCCTTCGCCGGCCGCTCCAATGTCGGCAAGTCGTCGCTGCTCAACGCGCTGACCGGCCGCAAGACGCTGGCCCGCGTCTCGCACACGCCGGGCCGCACGCAGCAGCTCAATTTCTTCGCGATCGGCGCGCCCCCGGGCCAAGAGCGGCTGCGCCTCGTCGACATGCCGGGCTATGGCTACGCCGCGGTCGGCAAGGAGAAGATCGCCGACTGGTCGCGCCTCATCGAGGATTTCCTGCGCGGACGGGCGTCTCTCGCGCGCGTCTTCGTGCTGATCGACAGCCGGCGAGGCGTCAAGGATCTGGACGAGAAAATGTTCGATCTCCTGGATCGCGCCGCCGTCTCGTACCAGATCGTGCTGACGAAGCGCGACGAATTGAAAATCTCCGAGCGCGGCGGCGCGCTCGAGGCGGCCCGAGCGGCGCTGGCCCGGCGCCCGGCGGCCTTCCCGCGCATCGTCTCCACGTCCGCGCAGACGGCCGAGGGCGTCGCCGAGCTCAGAGCCGAGGTCGCGCGCCTGTTGGCCGAACGCAACGCTTGAACAGACGCCGCCTTCCATTCTAACGGTTATCTGCGTTTCTTCGACCTTCCAATTCCCAGGACAGGCAAATGACCGAGGACACAGCGGACAGCGCGCTCCAGCAGGCCAGGATTCTCATGCAGGCGCTGCCGCATATGCTGCGCTACGACGAAGCCATCGTCGTCGTGAAATACGGCGGCCATGCGATGGGCGACGATAGAGTGGCGCGCGACTTCTCGCGCGACATGGTGCTGCTGGAGCAATCGGGCGTCAATCCGGTCGTCGTGCATGGCGGCGGCCCGCAGATCGGCGCGATGCTGGGCAAGCTCGGCATCAAGTCGGAATTCGCCGACGGCCTGCGGGTGACCGACAAGGCGACGATGGAAATCGTCGAAATGGTGCTCGCGGGCTTTATCAACAAGCAGATCGTCGGTTTCATCAATTCGGAAGGCGGCCGCGCCATCGGCCTCTGCGGCAAGGACGGCCGCATGGTGACGGCGGAAAAGCTCGCGCGGCCCGGTCTCGACGCCGCCGCAGCCAATGGGAAGGCGATCGATCTCGGCTTCGTCGGCGACGTCGCCAAGGTCGACACCACCGTGCTCGACCAGGTGCTCGGTCGCGAGCTCATCCCCGTGCTCGCTCCCGTCGCGCAAGGCGCCGACGGCGAGACCTACAACATCAACGCCGACACTTTCGCCGGCGCGATCGCCGGCGCGCTCGGAGCCAAGCGCCTCGTCTTCCTGACCGATGTTCCGGGCGTGCTCGACAAGAACAAAGAGCTCATCAAGGAGCTGCGCGTCGCCGATATTCCCGGCCTCGTCGCCGACGGGACGATCACCGGCGGCATGATTCCGAAAGTCGAAACCTGCATGTATGCGATCGAGCGCGGCGTCGAAGGCGTCGTCATCCTCGACGGCAAGCTGCCGCATGCGGTGCTGATCGAGCTCCTGACCGACCACGGCGCGGGAACGCTGATCACGAGGTGAGCCGCTATCGATCCGGCGATGACTTTCGTATCCTTCCCTCATGCCCGCGCTTCGCGCGGGCATGACGTCATAAGGCCGTCGCTATGAACTCATTGCCCCATCAGCGCGATACGGCGCGATTGCCGACGATCGGCGACCGCTTCGCGCATGTCGATACCTGGGTATTCGACCTCGACAATACGCTCTACCCGGCTTCCTCGGACCTATGGCCGAAGATCGACCATCGCATCACTTTGTTCATGATCCGCCTGTTCGGGCTCGACGGCATGTCGTCGCGCGCATTGCAGAAGCACTACTACCGGCAATATGGAACGACGTTGCGGGGACTGATGACGGAACACGACGTCTCGGCCGAACAGTTCCTGGAGTTCGTGCACGACATCGACCGCTCCTCGCTCCTCCCCGATCATTCGCTGGCGAAGGCGATCGCCTCCTTGCCCGGCCGCAAGCTCATCCTCACCAATGGCTCGCGCGACCATGCGCTCAGAACCGCCGAACAGCTCGCGATCGACCATATCTTCGACGACATTTTCGACATCATCGCCGCCGACTTCATCGCCAAGCCGCATGAGGAAGCCTATGAGCGCTTCTTCGAGCGCCACGCAGTGGAGCCGAAGAGCTCGGCGCTGTTCGAAGACATCGCCCGCAATCTCGTCGTCCCGCATCGGCGCGGCATGACGACCGTGCTGGTGACGCCGGAGCCGGGCCATCACGATCGCCGCGAGCACTGGGAGATCGCGCACGGGCGCGAGCCGCATGTGGATTTCGTGACCGACGATCTCACGGCGTTCTTGGAGAGGTTGGCGGCCGAATGACGCGCCGATCATTGGCCGGCGGGAGAGACGAATTCTTCGCCCGGCGTGACCTTGCCGAGAAACGTCGGCTTGTCCTTGCCGCAGTCGAAGCCGCGCGCATATTTGTCGGCGATCTCGCGCGCCAGCCCATTGGCGTCGGCGTTGGCCAGCGCGTCGACATAGCCGACATGGCAGACGGCGCCGGGCGGTAGACGCGTCACGACCAGCACTCGCCCTCTGGCGCTCGTCTTGTCGAGATCGGCCGTCGTCTTGACGCCCCAACGGACAATGGTCGCAAAGGGGCGTCCCTCGGGCTTCTCCAGGCGCCATTCGACCGCGCCTTTATAGAAACTGTTGAACGGCGCGAAGGTCTGCTCGGCAGCGAGTTCCTCGGATGCTTTCGGCCCGAAGCTCACATAACTTCGTTGATCGTCGGCGCCGACCCACATGGGAACGCCAGCATAGCCCCTGCAGCGCCAATCGCCATAATCCTCCGCCTCGACTCCCGGCCTGTGTCGGCAGTCGCGGCGCACGTCGATCTTCGTATAGGCGGAGACGACGCCCGCTCCGGCGACCGGACGAAATTCGCCGGCGCTCGCGGAGACGGAGAGCGGCAGCGCCCCAGCGGCGAGGACGCCGATGAAGGCTTTGCGCGATGTCATGGCCGGGCCCTTTCCAAAGCTGCGTCGTCGAAGTCGTTGTAGCTGCCTATCCCCGCCGTCGACGTGCGCTGGCGCACATGTTTCTCCCGCCGAGCGGCCGAATGGCTCTCTGCAGGCTTCCCGCCCGAGCCGAGCAGCGGACGGACGCGCTCGGTCTCCGTTTCTCCAAGTCGATGATTGACTCGGCCAGCGCCTTGCCACAAACCCTTGGCGTCATCTGGAGCTTCGATCTTCATGCCGCACACGGGTCTGGAAAACGTCATCACCACCGCCTTCGAGGACAGGGCGAACATCAACGCCTCGACGCGAGGCGACGTCCGCCACGCCGTCGAGAGCGCGCTGCGGCTGCTCGACGCCGGCAAGCTGCGCGTCGCCGAGAAAATCGACGGCGAAACCGGGCCCGCCTCCTGGAAGGTCAATCAGTGGCTGAAGAAGGCCGTGCTGCTGTCTTTCCGCCTCAACGACATGTCGGTCGTCGAGGGCGGGCCCGGTGGCGCGACCTGGTGGGACAAGGTTCCGTCCAAATTCGCCGGCTGGGGCGCGGACGCGCATGCCGCAGCGGGCTTTCGCTCCGTGCCGGGGGCGATCGTGCGCCACTCGGCCTATGTCGCGCCGGGCGCGATTCTCATGCCCTCCTTCGTCAATCTCGGCGCCTATGTCGGCGCCGGCACGATGGTCGACACCTGGGTGACGGTCGGTTCCTGCGCGCAGATCGGCGAGAATGTGCATCTTTCCGGCGGCGTCGGCATCGGCGG
>PQAN01000124.1 GCA_003105285.1 Methylocystaceae bacterium | reverse complement strand
CGTTCGAAACTGTCCGTGCATGAAACGACATCGGCGTCCAAGGTGCGGAACCGCGCGATCATCGGCGCGAGATTGTCCGAAATCTGAATCACGCTGTCGTTGAGCAGCAATAATTCGTCGACCAGATGCAGCCAATCGCAGGCGGCGAAGAGACCGACGGCATATGATCCGAAATCATATCCGATGTTGCGTTTGAGCACGACGAAGCAATCGGGACTCTCCACCGACGCCAGCTCATGACGATATCTGCTCGCCGCATGAACGATCAAGACCGTAAAGCCGGCGTCGGTCAGGCTCTCCAGAATGGCGCGATGATATCTGAAATAAGAGGGCAGCTCATGATAAGTGCCGAAGATTGCGAGCTTGCGGCGGGTCTTCAGGCTTTGGACGAAGCGGTCGTCGATCTTGTTTTCGAAGACGACATTTTCATTGCACCAGCGACGCTTCTCGTCGAGCTTGGCCTGGGCGGCGGACGGCCGTTTGAAGGTTCTCGGCGAATTGCCGAGCGATTCGTTGGTTTCGCTGTGGCGGATGTCGATGACATGCGGGAGGTCGTCGCAAAACTCTTCGGGTATTTCAAAGCTGAAGCCCGTGAAGCCGTCTCGGTATCCGCGTTCTTTGACATCCGCGCGAAATTCGTCCGCGCATAGCCGCGAGACGAATCGATCGTCGATGAACACATCGACGATGCCGTTGCGGCCATCCTGCCCGACGGAAATTGCCCAGCCTCGAACCAGCCTGTCGTCGACCCGATCGAAGAAACCTGTATGATTCGTGCGCATATGGATCGTCTCCATGGGCTGTAGACACCGGTAATCCGCCGCACGCAGGAAGATGACGGGCTGGGGCCCGCTCGACTCAGGCTATCGCGCTCAATCGCGCGTCTTCGGCTCTCGTCCGCAGAGCCTTCAGGTCGGTCTCGGCCTGGCGGATATACAAGGCCCGCGCGCCGTGTTTCGCATTCGATTTCGAATCGAGAATGGCGCGCAGCGGCGCTTCGGCCGCCGCCGCCTTCCCTTGCGCCGCAAGGGTCTGGGATTCCAAGAGGAGCGCGGCCCATTTGAACTCGAGAGCGGTCATCGCCAGGGTCGGATAGTCGTCCGCGATCACATCGGCGAAGGCTTTCGAGATTTGGAGCAATGCGAGAGCGCCATCGACTCGGCCCTCCCGCAAAGCGTTGTAAGCGAGCCAGTAACAAGTCGGACCGAGATGGAACGGGAGATCGTCCCATGACCGAGCGGCCACTTTCGCGAGTATGTCGGCGCTCTTCTCCTCGTAAGGGAAAAAAGCGACGAGCTGCGCCGTCAGCGGCGCGTTGTTGTTGATCACAGCTGTCGGCAGCAGTCGCGATGCGCCGCCGCTGGCCACCAATTGGTTGGGATGGCGAAGCAGATTTTCGAGAAAGACATGCTCCGCCAATTTGATCGTCCGTTCGCTCGGGAACGGGAACGGCGACCGCGATCCGACGCCGGTGATGAGGCCGTAGGTGGCCTCGACCGAAACATATTGAAAGCCCAGGCGCTTCAGCAAGAGTTCCATGCCGAGCTTGGACGGCAGATGGCGATGATCGCGCGGCGCCAGAAAGGGCAAGGCGCTCAGGAAGGGAGAGTCGAAGTCCATCGCCATGCCGTCCGGCACGACGGCGGCCAGCACTTTCACCTGCGCGCGATCGATCATGTCGGCGAGCACCGCGGCGGGGTCGACGAGGTGCTCGATGACAGAATTGAGCTGGAGCAGACAGGGCTTGTTGGCGAGTTCGTCGAGAACCTCTTTCGGCAGATTCTCGAAATAGGCTCGGTAGACGTGCAAGCCGAGAATATCCTGCGCCAGCTTGCCCGTGTACGACGGCTCGACAGTGACGGTTTTCAATCCGAACAAGGTCTTCACGAAATAGGACGCCATGCCCATGCCGGCGCCGACGTCCACAAAGACGTGATCTCTCAATTCGTGCTCCGGTATGTCCGGCAGCGTCGACAGCGCGCATTCGGCGACATGGTAGGACGAGAAGCCGGTCTCGATCACGCATCGCGCTTCGCGACTTATCTCCGTCCCGACGAGATCGGCCTGCGAGACGATCGGAGCGTCGATGTCTGTCAGATCATAGATCAGACTGTTGCATTTCGAGCACGCGTGAAGGGAGAACGTCTCGTTCTCGTAGAAATAGGATTTGACGTGACGAAACCTGCCGGACTGTCCGCAGTAGACGCAAGTGAGCAAACGCGGTTCGTGGGTTATGTTGAGCCAATGCATGCCTTACACTCTTGTGAGGGACGTCGAGACGCAGATCTGACGAGCTGGCGGCAACGACTATTCGGGGTACATTGTCGATACAATGGACGTCGTTTCGACCGGCCAGGCGAGCTGTGTCGAACCCGACTTGCGCGCGATGACCGATGAGGTGTAAAATCCGCCCGCGTTCTCGTAGCCCTCGCCGACATTGAAATAATGATTGGGCACGACACGCACGAAATCATTCATCGCCGTCGTGACGATCTCGAAGCCGGTGGCGACGTTGAAAAGACCTTTCCAGCTCTCGTCCGAGAACCGGTAATAGTCCCACGGCAGGTCGTGCATGCCGACGGTCTGATGAGTCACGATCATCGCCAGCCCGCCGGGCTTCAATACTTTGTTGATCTCGATCGCGGCCTTCCAAGGCATTACGAGATGCTCGAACACCGACACGGAAATGAGAAAGTCGAAAGACTCATGCTCGAGCGCATTGCTCATCGAGTGGATGTCCGCCACCACATCGACCCCGGCGTCGGCCCTGATGTCGAGCACGGTCACGTCGCAGCCGAGCAGATGCTCGGACAATAAATAGCCGCTGCGGGCCCGTCCGCCGATATCGAGCACCTTTGGCTTCCGGCCCGGATTCCTCGCCTTCCAACCGTCCAGGATCGCCAGGAATTCGCCCATGCTCGAACGCGCATGCTCTTGACGCTCCACTTCGACGAGCTCACTGCATCCGACGCGATGCCTGCCCCTATTCGTCAAAATCTCGAGATCATAGCCTTCCGGGAAAGCGGCCCGATCGATGAGCGCCTCGACAATCACATGATTTGGATCGAAGGCGAGGCGTTGATCCAACCTGTCGTCGGATGCGAGAGGAATCAACTGCGCCGACAAAATCGCTTCGCCAGCGACGAGATCGGGATTGGATAGGCGGAGCCGTATCCGGAAGAACGAAAAGAAAACGACACACTCGGTGACCTTGAACTTCGACTCCATGCGCCGATCCTCAAATTCATACAGGTAATTGATCTTCCGTTACAATATCCATAAGTGACGATAGCGGCGATGTCAAAGCCGCTTCGGGGGTCAGGGCGCTTCTGCGCATTTCGAGCGCCTGAAGACGTCGACGCGCTCTCGTGACGAACAGCGGCGTCCGCAGGCCTCCCGCTTTCGAAGTCCATGCCCAGACCCGACTTTCGCGCCTTGGACGGACCGAAAGCGTCGGCCCGGAGTTGTCTTTACTCGGCCCCACGACCCGAGAGGCGCATCACTCTCCGCGTTTCGATCGCCGCATAGCAAGCTCGCGAGGACTCCGCCCTGAGTTTCTCGCCGGCGTCGACAGGCGGAAGTCGGCTCCCGCCGCATGGCCGTCCGCCCTGCTTTCTCATGTTATCCCACAGGTCTCATTGAATTTCGTCATTGCCTTGTCATGCAACATGCTCTAGATCGAGCTGGTCGGCGATGCTTTTTACGCCGGCATTCTCGAAACAAGTATTCGAACGCCTTTTACACGGAGTGTGTCAAAATGAAATCAACGCACGAGTCGAACACCATGCGTGAATTGACCAACGAAGAAATCGGCTTCGTCAGCGGCGGCGTCACGGGCGGCCTTCTGGGCGGCCTCGATCTGGGCGGCATTCTGACCGGCGTCCTCGGCGCGGTCACCGGTATTGTCGGCGGCGTGGTCAACCTCGTGGGCAGCCTCCTGACCGGCGTCACCGCCGCGCTCGGCGGCTTGCTGGGCGGCCTCTGATTCAGATCCGTCGCGGAACAAGACTCGATCGAGCCTTGTTCCGCACTCGCATGAAGCGGTCGCGCATCTGCCGGGAGCCGATGAGCGGGCGATGCAGTTGGCGTGTCGGCGCTCGAACGAATGTAGCCCACCAGGTCTTCGCTCACATTCGCTTTCGAAAATCCAAAAATCGGCTTCACGACAGACGAAGCGCGCCATCGAATATTTCCAGAGCGACCGAAATCGGCCCGCGCGCATCTTCTCCGAACTCCGCCGAATCTGGGGTGATTCTCTCATATGCGAGTTGATCTCCACGCGGGAATTGAGCTATTCAGCGTGAATTGTGGACGGCTTCTCACAAGACAAGCGGGCAACTTCGCATAGTATCTCTTCCGTGCTGCGATGCGAGGGTTTTGGCGTCGGCTTCGGCGCAAGGGTGATCCTCGCAGAAGTCGATCTCGAGCTGCCGCCGCTCGGCGTCACGGCGTTGATGGGTCCCGGAGGCACGGGAAAATCGACGCTCTTGAATTCACTCGCCGGACTTTATTTAGGAAACAGCTTTTGTAGCACCTGGGGGGACGCCTTTTACAAAGGCGCGCCACTTCGGACCGGAAATCGCCCGGCGTTCGTCGCGCAGCGGATTCAACTGACGCGACGGTCCGTCCTCGATAATCTGACGTTCCATATCAGATCGGAGACGGCGCTGACTGCCGCCCAGCGACGCGACTGGGCGCGCGATTGGCTCGCGAAACTGTTTTTGCACGACCTCGCCGAACATCTGGACACGTCGTTCGTTCAGCTCAGTCCGGTGTTTCAGCGGATCGTCGCCGTCCTGCGGGAGACGTCCACAAACCCAGCGCTGCTGATGATCGACGAGCCGACGAGCGGATTGTCCAACGACGACGCGTTTCGCCTGCTCGGATTGCTCGAGACGATAGCCCGTTCGGCCTCTGTCCTGGTGGTCTTGCACAATCAGAAACAAGCGCGCCGAATCTCCGAAAATATCATCTTGCTCGCCGGCGGCCGCGTTCAGGCGCAAGCCCATACGCAGCGGTTTTTCGAGGGCTCGCTGAACGCGGCTGTGGCGCAGTTCGTCACCACCGGCAGTTGTTCCCTTCCCGCGCCGGATGCGAGACTCGAATTTCTCGCGGAGAACGCCGCGGCGCCCCCGGACCTGCCGCCGGCGGCGTTGGCGGCGATGCAATCGAAAGCCGGCGACAGCGACGGCTTTCTTTCGAACGGCCCGCGCGGCGCGGCCGAAGGCCGATTCGGGGCGAATGCGACATACGGAACCTCCGGCCCACGCGGATTCGTCTGGCTCCTCGAAGGTCGGTTGGCGGGCACGCCCTATCCAGGCGCGGTGCATGACGTCGACTATGATTTGGAACTGCTGAAAAATGCAGGCGTCACGACATTGATTACGCTTACCGAGAAAAATTTCTCACAGGATGCGCTCGCTCGGCTGGCGATGGACAACTTCCACTGCGCGATCGTCGACCGTCGAGCGCCGACGATCGCTCAGGCCGAAATGCTGATCGCGCATATGAGCGAGCTGCTGAAAATCGGCAAGGTGCTGGCGGTGCATTGCAGGGCGGGCGTGGGACGCACGGGACTCGTCTTGGCCGCCTATCTGATAGGAGAAAAAGGATTTTCAGCCCAGGATGCAATGACGCGCGTTCGCACGCTCAACCCCGAATTCATTCAGACGCGGGAGCAGGAGGCGTTCCTGTTCGAATATGAATGCGCGGCGGCGCAACGTCGTTCCTGACCTGGGCGAGCGAGACGGTCGGTGCGACCGATCGACGCGCCGCGGTTCATAAAAAACCAAGGTCGCGATTCGCGCGAACGCTTCCTCGGCGCTCGTGCGAAGGGTTGCCGCCATCTGACGCAATTCGGATTTTCGAGCCCAAACAAGAAAGATTTGGAAATCCCGCGCTCGCAGCGAGCGGTAAATTCTCGAAAATGACGAATCGAGACGTTGACCAGGGACCTCGAATATTAGATTCTGCGAATTACCGGGGCGAGGAATTTCGAGTTCGACATCCTTCGTGATTCGCGCGGCCGAATCTTTTTGGAAGATATGAGTTCAGGTGCGTGATGGGCAGGGTTTGGATTCTTGTTGTCATCCTCTCGTATTCGGCCTTTGTCCAGACAGGGCGAGCGGACACGATAAACGGGGCGCTCGCCCGCGCCTATCGATTCAATCCGCAGCTCAATGCGCATCGGGCCAACGCCCGCGGCGTCGACGAGAACCTGCCGATCGCGCGCAACAGCTTTCTCCCCACGGTCGCCATACAGAGCAACGCAGGCATTCTCTACGACGACGTTACTCAGAAATCGAATCAGAACAACTCGAACATCGGCCAGCAAGGCCAGTTGCTGCAAACGAACAGCACTCAGACCACGTCTTACCCGCGACTGGGGTCTCTCGTCGTCAGCCTCAATATTTTCAACGGATTCCGTTCGATCAACGGCATCGATCAGGCCGAGGCGCAAATTCATCAGTCCAGACAAATGCTTCGCAATACCGAATTGACCGTGATGCAGAACGGCGCCGTGGCCTATATGAACGTATTGCGCGACATCGCGATATTCGATCTGAGAGACGACTATGTCGGCATATTGTCGAATCAGGTCAATGTCACGAAGCAGCTCCTGGAAAACGGCAACGCGACGCAGACGGATGTTTTTCAGACAGGGGCCGCGCTCGCGCAGGCGCGCCAGGACCGTTCGAGCGCCTATGTCAATCTGCAGTCGAGCATCTCCGTCTATCAGCAGCAAATCGGAGAAAAGCCCGGCAAAAAACTGGCTCCTGCGGCTCCGTTGGACCATTTGCTTCCAAAAACGCTCTCCGAAGCGCTTCGACTTGCGGACGCAGACCATCCACTGGCTCTCGCCGCCCGCTATAATGAGAAAGTGAACGCTCTGGCCGTCAAGATATATGAAGGACAATTGCTTCCGACTGTCGATTTGACCGGCTATGTCGCAGGCAAGCAGGCCTATTCCGGAATTTTCAATCAGCAGACCGCCTCGAGCAATTTTACCGGGCAGTATCTCGACTACACGCAGAACTCGAAGCAACGTTTCTTCGAGGGCGGAGTGAACGTCCAGCTCAATGTGCCGCTATATGAAGGAGGAAAGGTCTACGGCCAAGTTCGTCAGGCCAAGGAAAAACTCACGGAAGCGCGATTTCTGCACGATCAACAGGTCGATCAGATCCGCCAATCCGTTCGGGCGGCCTGGGCCGCTTGGCGGGAATCCGAACGGGTCCTCGGCGCGGCGCGGGACCAGGTCGAAAAGGCCGAAGCCACTGTCCGCGGGATGCGTGAAGAGACGAGTTTCGGACAAAGAACCAATTGGGACATTTTGAACGCCCAACTGGTGTTGGTGAACGCTCGAACGGCATTTGTGGTCAGCCAGCGCGATCGAGTCGTCTCGACCTATGCGTTGCTCGCCGCGACAGGGCGGCTCTCGGCGAAGACTCTCCGCCTCGACGCGCCCCTCTACGACGCCAAGGACCATTATGAGCGTGTGAAGAATCAATGGGTCGGCACGGAGCCGTGGCAATGATTCCCTCTCCAGGGGTCGTCGGCGCGCGATTCGCCGAGTCGCCGGAATGTCCCGCAGGGTGATCGGGGATAGGGACCGTCTCGAAGGACGAAGGACTTTCAAGTCTAGGAGTCGCCCTCGTGCTTCGAGACGGCTCCTGCGGGGCGTCCTCGATGTGAGGGCCAGGATTATTGTCCTTCCGCCGATCGCTCTGGGGGCGTCTCGGGGTGTGGGTTGACCGGAACCTGTCGCAGTCTTAATTTTGAATGCGCAGAGCGAGCGCCGTGGTAAAGGCCGCTGAACAATTTTTTCACGAACGAAATTGAGCGCCCTGTGTTCCCTCTCCTCAAGGCCCTAATGACGCTATCTCGTGACGACCACCCCGGAAAGCGGAATAGATGAGCCCGCATCCAGAAGAAGGCCGCAGGCTCGTGTCCGTGAAAGAACGATTCATCTACCGCCCACGTCCCGCCGCAGGAGGAGAAGAAGGTCCTCCAGCCGAGTTCATCTTTTTCATCGGCGATGAGATCGACGATGAGAAAAGCGGCGACGAGGCCGAGGTCGAACAGCCGGCTCCGCCATCGGCCGATACTCGGAACGAAGAGGCTTCGGCCGACGTCGAATCTCGTCTTGCGCAAGAACTTGCTCGACTTGACGAAGATGCCGCGATCAGCGGCGCCGCATCGCCGAAAGCGCAGCGAGAGGAATCGGCGCGACCGCTGGAGCCAGCCGCTTCGAATGTCTTGCCGGGCTGGTCGGATGGATTCGATTGGGGTCACGAACCGTTTCCGACGACTTTCAAGCCCGTCATAGAGCATCAGCCGATCGAGGCCCGCAGTCGCGTGCGTATCGTGATTGCGGCCGTCGCCGCCATCGGAATACTCGGCCTGGCGGCGAGCTTTTTTCTGAGTGGGCCTTCGACCCCCGACAACGCCGCTGTCGACGCGGAGAGCGGAGCCGCCAAGCCGCAAGCGGATGGCGCTTCTCGCGCGGTCGAGGGAGGCCATCCTCTTTCTTCCGCCGAGTCGCCTCTGCAACGCTCGTCCTCTGTCGCGGAAGACAGCCAGCGCCCGGCCGACGGTCGACAGGAACAGCATGATGCGCCGCCCGCCGTCTCGGAGCACAATGACGGCGATCTTACGACCGGGGCGGTGGGCGGCAGTCCCGCGTCGGCGACGCAGGAGACGGACAAGCCGGCTAGCGCCGACGGCCCGGTTCAATCCGGGGAAAGCCGAAACGCATCCGCCGAACCCGGAGAGCCTCGCCAAGACGAGGCAGTCTCGCCGTCATCTCCTCCGCCCTCCCGCCCAGCCGCTGCGTTGTCGCCGCCGCCCTCGCAGTTGCGAGCCGAGCAACGGCGGGACAACGTGGAACGGCCTCACCCCGACGCCGACCAAATTCGACGGAGGCAGCTAGAAGCGCAGCGGAACAAGGAGCTTGCGGCAATCCGCTCGCGCTTGCTGCGCGAGCGCATGAACGAGTGGTGGGCGGAGGCGAACAAGGACTGGCGAATCAACGAAGCCCCGGCCGTTACCGAAGCGCGCAAAGCGCGCGCAAGAGAGGCGGAAACGCGCGTCGATTCGGAAATCGCCGCTCTGCCGGCGTCCGAACTCCGAAAAATCGAGGCCAGGTGGAAAAGTCAGGAGCTGGCGCGACGTCAGCGCGAAAAGCTGCGGCCGAAGCCGCCGGCCGGCGCGCCGTCGACGGGCCCCGGAAATTGATGAAGCGCGCCCATCCCTTCCAGGGCGGCTCGCTGCGCGGTTCCCGAAGATGGCTATAGGCCCGCGATGGGCCGTGTCCAGCCGCGACTGCGAGCGGGGCCGCCCTTTGAGAAACAGCAAGGTTGTGCGAAGAATAGATCGATCGACCCAAGGGAGGATTTGAACCAATGGCAACGGAACAGGACTTGAAAGGCGCAATTATCAAGGCAGTCGCCAATATACCCGAGTGTTTGGCGTCCGGCTATGTCGACATAAGGTCGGGGCTGTTGCTCGATATCAAGACGATCGATTCGCATCCCTCCGCGGTCATCGATCTTTTGGCCGCGGCGACCGCCGATCTGTTTCAAGGACAAAATGTCCTGGCCATCGAGGAGATTTTCAAGAGATCTCGCGGTGTTGAAAACAACAATCATTATTTTCAGGAAATTATCGTAAACAGCGAGAACCTGATTCACGTTTTCCTGCGCAGCAAGAAATATCCGGACTACGTTGCAGTATTCGTCTGTCGCAACACTGTGAACATCGGCATGATGCTCGCAAAAGCCCGGCTGGCGCTGCCTCATTTCGAGGCCTCGATGTGAAGGTGTCGGCCATGATCGCTCTTGTTTCGGCGCAGCCTGACGAGCGCAGCCGGTCCGATCTGAACGGCAGATAGGAGATATCGGCGCTCCTCCGCCGAGTTTTCGGCGTTTGCGCCGACGCCGCGCGATTTGCACGGTGCGAGAACGCGTAGTCCATCGGAGCTGCGCGATCGCGCGGCGTCAATTTCACGCCGCGCGAGTTCCATCGCCCCGCAAGCGAACGATACGGAGCTCGTCGAGGCATGTTGCCGCGATGAATGCGGGCCTGCAACGCCAGGAGCCGGGAAAAGCTCGCGGAGAGCCATAGCGCCTTCGTCACCCTCGCCGCGACCGCCGCCCGTCGCCTCGCGCGCGATCGATCCGGCCTTCGAATCCTGCAGCCCGGCGTCGCCGTCTTTCAGGCTTATTGCAAACCGCGCCGTCTCTTTCTATCAAGGCCCCGGATCGGCGCTTGCCGGACCGCACGCGACTTACGCCGACTTGTATCGGCGAGTGGGCGCATGAGGAGAAAAAGCATGGTCTCAGTCACCTTTCCCGACGGGGCGTCCCGACAATATGAGCCCGGCGTTTCGGGGCTCGATATCGCCAAGAGCATCTCTCTTTCGCTCGCCAAGCGCAGCGTGGCCATGGCCGTGGATGGACAGCTCGTCGATCTCGCCAGCGAGATCGATTCCGACGCCAGGGTCGAGTTCGTCACGCGCGAGGACCCGCGCGCGCTGGAGCTCATCCGGCATGATTGCGCGCATGTGCTGGCGGAAGCGGTGCAGGAGCTCTATCCCGGCACGCAGGTCACCATCGGGCCGGTGATAGAGAACGGCTTCTATTACGATTTCTATCGCGCCGAGCCGTTCACGCTCGAGGATTTGCCGGCGATCGAGAAGAAGATGCGCGAGATCGTCGCGCGCGACGCGGCGATCACGAAGGAGGTCTGGGGACGCGACCAGGCCAAGACCTGGTTTACCGCCAAGGGCGAAGTCTTCAAGCGCGAGCTCATCGACGCCATCCCGGGCGACGAGGATTTGAAAATCTACCGCCAGGGGCAATGGCTGGACTTGTGCCGCGGGCCGCACATGCCCTCCGTCGGCAAGATCGGCACGGCCTTCAAGCTTATGAAGGTGGCGGGCGCCTATTGGCGCGGCGATCACAATAATCCCATGCTGTCGCGCATCTACGGCACGGCCTTCGCCAGGCAGGAGGACCTCGACGCCTATCTGCATCGGCTCGAGGAGGC
>PQAN01000123.1 GCA_003105285.1 Methylocystaceae bacterium | reverse complement strand
GGCATCGACGGCCTGCTGCACGTCACCGACGTGGCGTGGCGTCGCGTCAACCATCCGAGCGAGGTTCTGTCCATCGGCCAGACCGTGCGCGTGAAGATCATCAAGATCAATCACGAGACGCACCGCATTTCGCTCGGCATGAAGCAACTGCTCGAGGACCCGTGGCAGGGGATCGAGGCGAAATATCCGATCGGCGCCAAGTTCCACGGCCGCGTCACCAACATCACCGACTACGGCGCTTTCGTGGAGCTGGAGCCGGGCATCGAGGGGCTCGTCCACGTCTCGGAAATGTCCTGGACGAAGAAGAACGTGCATCCCGGCAAGATCGTCGCGACGAGCCAGGAGGTCGACGTCCAGGTGCTCGAGGTCGATCCGGTCAAGCGCCGCATCTCGCTCGGCCTCAAGCAGACGCTGCAGAATCCCTGGGAGGCCTTCGCCGAGAAGCATCCCGTGGGCTCGACCGTCTCCGGCGAGGTCAAGAACAAGACCGAGTTCGGTCTGTTCGTCGGCCTCGACGGCGATGTGGACGGCATGGTCCATCTGTCGGATCTCGACTGGAACCGTCCCGGCGAGCAGGTCATCGAGGAATATAAGAAGGGCGACACGATCAACGCTCAGGTGCTCGACGTCGACATCGAGAAGGAGCGCATCTCGCTCGGCGTCAAGCAGCTCGGCTCCGATCCGTTCGCTTCGATCTCCGCCGAGGAAGGCGGCGCCGGCGAAGTCAAGAAGGGCGCCGTCGTCACCACCGAGGTGATCGAGGTGAAGGACGCCGGCATCGAGGTGAAGATCGCCGGCACCGATCTGACGACCTTCATCAAGCGCAACGAGCTCGCGCGCGATCGCGCCGACCAGCGTCCCGAGCGTTTCGCGGTCGGCGAGAAGGTCGACGCCCGCGTCACGCTGTTCGACCGCAAGGCGCGCAAGATCGCCGTGTCGATCAAGGCGCTCGAAGTCGCCGAGGAGAAGGAGGCCATCGCGCAATATGGCTCGGCCGACTCCGGCGCGTCGCTCGGCGATATTCTCGGCGCCGCGCTGAAGGCGCGCGAGGAAGCGCCGAAGAAGGGCTGAGGAGAGGGCCGAGACTAGTCTTCGCCGCTTCGGCTTCGTCGAATCCCGGCCCGCGCGACCTTGCGTCGCGCGGGCTTTTTTTCACTCGAGGCCCTGCTCTCGATCGCGCTCAACCAATTCTTTACCCAGCCCGTAAATGGTTGGCCGCCGGTAACTTCGACCTCGAGGATTTTGGGTAGGCTCGAGGCGTCGTTGTCGACAGCCGCCGAAAAGACGATGGTGAGTGGAGTGGCGTCATGAGTTGGACCGTTTCCGACGAGCAGTTTTCCGCCTATTCGCACGACGTGCTGCGCGCCCGGCCGCTCGGCAGCCTCGCCGCCTCGGCGATGGGCGTCGTCTCGATCGCCATTCTCGCGGGCGCCTTGTTGTTCGTCCGCGCCTCTCCCGTCGAGGTCGCTTCATCATCCTCGCCGCCCGTCGCCGCTCCGCCGTTGCCGACGCAGGTGAGTTCCGGTCCGGCGGCGCCGGCGCGGGGCGGCCCCAGCGCCGCCATCGCGCAGGTCGTCGGCGTCGATCTCGACGCCCCCGAATTCGCCAAGGAGAAGAAGAGCTTTTCGGTCCAGCGGCCGGAGCCGGGCGGCGGCCGGCAGGACACGCTCGTTTTCGGCGAATTCGAAAGCGGCAAGCCCTATCTGCGCCTCGACATTCTGCAAACGGTCGGGGAAAAGCTCGGCAATTCCGACTTCTACCTCGACATGGCGCGTCATGCCGCCAGGGCCGATCTCGCCGTCACGCGCATCGCTCCGCCCGTTCCGTTGACGTCGCGCTTCGGCGCATTCGAATCCGCCGACATTCGCGTCTCGCAAATCGACCGAGGCGGGGCTCTCGCGGCCGGCGGCGAGCGCAATTGCCTCGCGGTGCGGCTGCTGAATGCGAAGCTGTCGATCGAGATCGCGGGTCTCGCCTGCGGCGCGGCGGGCAAGCCGTTCGATCGGCGGGCCACGGGCTGCGTGCTCGATCGCCTCCAATATGTCGTGGGCTCGGACAATCGGGCTTTGGAGCAGTTCTTCCGGAACGCCGAGCCGGAGCGCGGGCAGGGCTGCGTCGCCGCTCCCGCCGCGCCGCCGGCCAAGTCGACCGAAGCGCAGGCGGCGGCCCACAAGAAACGCGCCGCCGCGGCGCGGCGTTGAGCCGAGTGGTGGAAAAGCCGCGCTTTGCGAGGAATGATTTTAAGTTTTCGTGAAACACGCCCTAAATATCGATGAGCGAGGCGCGGGCCGCGCCATATCGTTTTCGGGCGCGATCCGTTATCATCCGCGCGAGTTTTGGAATCGGGAGATTGTGATGCGCCACTTGGTGAAATTATCGGCAGGCCTCGCCTGCCTTTGCGCCGTCGCGACGGCGAGCGACGCTCTCGCCAAGTCACGGCGTCACGCGCACCGCGTTTATTACGCGAGCGAACTCGCTCCCGCCCGCGCGCCGCTGGTCGTGCCGCGCCGCAGCTGGCTCGATCCAGGGCCTGTCGTGCCCGTCGGCTCGACCAATCGCTATTTCATCGAGAACGTCTATTTCGCCTACCAGCCGGTCCTCGATAATCAGCCGAGCTGGTACATGGAAGAATCTCTGCCGCGTTGCCGCAAGTTCAGAATGCCCTGCAACGACGGGCAGATCCCCTTCTGGTGGCCGTGAGCGACGACGATTTCGTCTTGCCGCCGCCGCCGCGCGCCTCTGTCGCGGTGGCGGGCGCGGCGCGGCGCTTTCCGGTGCGGCGCGTCTATTGCGTCGGCCAGAATTACGCCGCCCATGCGCGCGAGATGGGCGGCGACCCGGATCGTGCGCCGCCCTTCTTTTTTTCCAAGCCGGCCGACGCGGTGGTCGAGAGCGGAGCGACGCTCCCCTATCTGCCGCGCACCGCCGATCTCCACCACGAAATCGAGCTGGTCGTGGCGCTCCGCAGCGGCGGCGCCGACATCGCCCGCGAGGCCGCGCTCGAGCATGTGTTCGGCTATGCGGCCGGCGTCGACCTCACGCGCCGCGATCTCCAGGCCGAGGCCAGGAAGCTCGGCCGGCCGTGGGATTTCGCCAAGGGCTTCGACCATTCCGCGCCGATCGGCGCGATCCGTCCGGCGAGCAGTAGCGGCCACCCGCGGCGCGGCCGCATCCGGCTCGCGGTGAATGGGGAGACGCGCCAGGACGCCGACTTGGCCGAGATGATCTGGAGCGCGCCGGAGATCATCGCCATTCTCTCCGGCTTCGTGAGGCTCGAAGCGGGCGATCTGATCTTCACCGGCACGCCGGCCGGCGTCGGCCCGATTCGCCCCGGGGATCGCGTCGCGGGCGAGATCGAGGGCGTGGGAAGCGTCGAGCTGGCGATCGCCTGAGGGCTTTCATCGCCCTTCCGACAGCCTCGGGCGCGACGGCGAGAATGTTGCTTTGACGGGTGAAACCTGATTAGTCCTTTGACGACTTCGATGCTCCCGAGGAATAAGCGGGAATGACCCATTCAACGCGGCGGCCGCCGAAAAAGACCTTCGGCGGAGCCGCCCAGGCGTCGGCGGACGCCCCTTCGCCCGCGGTCGATCTCGATCCGAACGATTGGGAGACATTTCGCGCCGACAGCCATCGCGCGCTCGACGGCATGATCGACTTTCTCGCGTCCATCCGCGAGCGGCCGGTCTGGCGCGAGCCGACGCCCGAGGCGCGCGAGCGCTTCCGCCGGCCCTTGCCGGAAAAGGGCCGGGACCTCGCCGGCGCGCTTCAGGATTTCGAGCAATTCATCAAGCCTTACGCCAATGGCAATATCCACCCGCTGTTCATGGGTTGGGTGCAAGGCGCGGGGACGCCGGTCGGCATGGTCGCGGAAATGCTCGCGGCCGGGCTCAATTCCAATTGCGGCGGGCGCAATCACATCGCCATCGACGTCGAGCGGCAGATCGCCGCCTGGATGGCGCAAGCTTTCGGTTTTCCCGCCGACGCGACGGGAATCTTCGTCACCGGCACGTCGATGGCGAATTTCCTGTCGCTGCTGGTTGCGAGGGAGCATGCGCTCGGAGCGCGGAACGTCCGCAAGAACGGGCTGAAGGCGATCGACGGGCAACTCGTCGCCTATACGTCGCGCGAGGCGCATAATTGCGTCCGGCAGGCGATGGAGCTCGCGGGGCTCGGCGCGCGTCATCTGCGGCTCATCGGCTCCGATGAGCGCCACGCCATGCGCGTCGACGAGCTCGCCCGCGCCATAGTCGAGGATCGCGCGGCCGGTCTGCATCCTTTTCTCGTCGTCGGCACGGCCGGCTCGGTCGATACGGGCGCGATCGACGATCTCGACGCCCTCGCCGACATTGCCGAGCGCGAAGACCTCTGGTTCCATATCGACGGCGCCTTCGGCGCGCTCGCCGTGCTCTCGCCGAAGCTGCGGCCCTTGGTGAAGGGGCTGGAGCGCGCCGATTCGATCGCCTTCGACTTCCACAAATGGCTGCATGTTCCCTACGACGCCGGCTTCTTTCTGGTGCGCGATCCGGATGTGCATCGGCGCGCCTTCGCCGCCAACGCCGCCTATCTCACGCGCGCGCCGCGCGGCCTCGCGGCCGGCGAGACCTGGCCCTGCGATCTCGGCCCCGATCTGTCGCGTGGCTTTCGCGCGCTGAAGACCTGGTTCGCGATCGAAGTGTTCGGAACCGAGCGGCTCGGCGCCTGCATCGAGCAGACGTGCCGGCTGGCGGCGCGGCTGCAACGCCATATCGAGACGTCCGGCACATTCGAAATGCGCGCGCCGGTGACGCTCAACATCGTCTGTTTCGGCGTGAAGGACGATCCGACCGGCCAGCTCAATCGCGAAATCGTCATGGAGCTGCATGAGAGCGGCGAGGCGGCGCCGTCGCTCACCCTTCTCGACGGCGTGCCGACGATCCGCTGCGCGATCATCAATCACCGCACGCGCGAAGAGGATATCGATCGCTTCGTCGAGATCGCCGAGCGCGTGGCGCGCCGCGCCCGCCAGGAGCCGCCGCTCGAGCCGCTCGCCGCGACGAGCGAGGACGGGGCGCCGCTGTCGCAGGATTGAGGAACGCAAACGAGGGGCTTCATCTTTTCTGCTTCATGCTCTAATTTCCGCCCCTCTTCGAAGGCCTTCGCCTTTCAACCCGTCGAAAAGAGAAAAACCATATGCGCGCCGAGCCGCAAGCGCTGAAAGAGCAGATCGAGCAGTCCATAGGGCTGCTGAGGAGGCATCTTTGACGTCGAGACCGCAACGCGTCGTCTCGCCGAACTGAACGTCCGGGTCGAAGACCCCGCCCTCTGGAACGACGCCGAAGCCGCGCAGAAGATCATGCGCGAGCGCACGCAGCTCGAGGACCAGCTCGGCTCGCTGTCGCGTTTCGAGCGCGATCTCGACGATGCGGTCACGCTCGTCGAGCTCGGCGAGGCCGAGGATGACGCAGCGACCGAGAAAGAGGGAATAGCCCAGCTCGAGGGCCTGCTGAAGGATGCGCGGCAGCGCCAGATCGAGGCGCTGTTCTCGGGCGAGGCCGACGCCAACGACACCTTCATCGAGGTGCATGCGGGCGCCGGCGGCACCGAGAGCTGCGATTGGGCGCGCATGCTGTTGCGCATGTACGCGCGCTGGGCCGAGCGCCACAACTTCAAGGTCGAGGTCATCGAGGAGACGGCCGGCGACGAGGCCGGGATCAAATCCGGCACGCTGCTCGTCAAGGGCCACAACGCCTATGGCTGGGCGAAGACCGAGTCGGGCGTGCACCGGCTCGTGCGCATCTCGCCCTTCGACTCCAACGCGCGGCGGCACACGAGCTTCGCCTCGGTCTGGATCTATCCCGTCGTCGACGACCGCATCGATATCGAGATCAACGAATCCGACTGCCGCATCGACACCTATCGCTCGTCGGGCGCCGGCGGCCAGCACGTCAACACGACCGATTCGGCGATCCGCATCACCCATATTCCGAGCGGCATCGTCGTCGCCTGCCAGGCGGAGCGTTCGCAGCACAAGAACCGGGCGACCGCCTGGAACATGTTGCGCGCGCGCTTGTACGAGCTCGAATTGGAGAAGCGCGAGGCGGAGGCCAACGCGGCGGCGGCTTCGAAGACCGAGATCGGCTGGGGCCATCAGATCCGCAGCTATGTGCTGCAGCCCTATCAGCTCGTGAAGGATTTGCGCACCGGCTTCACCTCCGGCACGCCGTCCGAGGTGCTCGACGGCGATCTCGACGAGTTCATGCAGGCCTCGCTCGCCCAACGCATCCATGGCGGCGGACCGGAGAAGGTCGAGGACGTGGAGTAGGGCGTGACTCGCCTCCCGCCTCGCCGGATCATTTCTTGCCGAGGCGGATCATGACGACCGCCGAAACCAGCGGGGCGGCCGCGAGCGCGACGAGGGCGTAAGAGAACTCCCCCGTCGCATTCTTTATCCAGCCGACGAGGTACGGGCCGAAAAAGCCGGCGAGATTGCCAATCGAATTGACGAGCGCGATGCCGACAGCGGTGTCCGTTCCCGAAAGGAAGGCGGTCGGCAAGGTCCAGAAGGGCGGCATGGCGGCGAGCGTGCCCGCCGATGCGAGGGAAAGCGCGATCATCGAGGCGGCCGGCGTTTCGACGCAGCCAGCCGATGCGAGGCCGCCGGCTGAAAGGGCCGCAGCGAGGGCGGCGTGTCGCAGCCGCTCGCCCGCAGCGTCCGAGTGTCGGCTCCACAGCGCCATTGCGACAGCGCCGAAGAAATAGGGAATCGCCGTTACGAGGCCCGTCCCGAGCGCGCCATATCCGAACGCGTCGACGATCTGAGGCAGCCAGAAGCCCAATCCATAGAGAGAGGCGACGATGCCGAAATAGACGAGCCCCAGCGTCAGCACCTGCGGATCGCGCAGGGTCCGCCATGGACTGTGAGAGCCGGCGGCGCCGCTTTCGACGCTCTCTTCGTCCAGGAGGTTCTGCAGCGCTGCTCGCTCCCCGCGAGCGAGCCAGGCTGCGTTCTCGGGCTTGTCGGGGAGGTAGAAATAGGCCGCGACGCCGAGAAGCGTCGCGGGAGCGGCCTCGATGATGAAGAGCCAGCGCCAGGCGGCCAATCCGGCGGCGCCGTCCATCGTCGCGAGCAACAGTCCGGAGAGAGGCGCGCCGATGACGGTCGCGAGCGGTAACGCCATGAGGAAGCCGCCGAGGCAGCGGGCTCGGTAACGGGCCGGGACCCAATAGGTGAGATAGAGAATGACGCCCGGCGCGAAGCCGGCTTCGGCCGCGCCCAGCAGGAATCGGAGCGCGAGGAAGCTCGCCTCGTTCCAGACGATCGCCATCAGCGCGGAGACGATTCCCCAGCTCACCATGATGCGAGCGATCCATCGCCGGGCGCCGACGCGCTCCAGGATGTAATTGCTGGGAGCCTCCAGCGCGCAATAACCGACAAAGAAGATGCCGGCTCCCCATCCGAACACGACCGGCGAAAAGCCCAGCGCCTCGTTCATGGAGAGCGCCGCGAAGCCGATGTTCACCCGGTCGAGATAGGCGACGACGAAGCACGCGGCCAAAAACGGAACGAGGCGTCGCATCACCTTCGCGACGACTGCGTCGGCGTCGATGTCGGCCGCAACAGGGTCTGCGATATCGAGCGGCGGCCGCGCGTCCATTCAACCCCGCTCTCTTCGAGACGAAACAAAAGCTCCCGCCCCGATTTCGCGGCGGACCATGTGGCCGCCGGTCACGACCTCGGCGCGGGCGCCCCGCCGTCGAACGAGTCTTTTCGACGAAGGATAGACACGGGCCTGCTCGATTCGCCGGCCGTGCTTCGACCGAACAGGCGCCAGGCCTCGATCACTCGGAAACGCGTTTGGCTCCGCATCTGGCCATGACTCACCTGGCCCTCAGCGCGTCCAGCGTCTTCTTGCTCGCCCGGCCGTTGGCCGTGAGGCCGGCGCGGCCTTGGAAATCGGCGATCGCTTCCTTGGTCTTCGTCCCGATGACGCCGTCCGGCTCGCCGACCGAATAGCCGTGGCGGGCGAGCAGCGCCTGCATCTCGCGCCGCTCGGCGCGCGACAGGCCCGGGTCGTCGGTCGGCCAGGGCGTCTGAATGCCCGGCCGTCCCTTCAGCCGGTCCGACAGCACGGCGATCGCCAGCGCGTAGGACTCCGCGGCGTTGTAGGAATAGATCGCATCGAAATTACGCGTCACCAGAAAGGCCGGGCCATGGCGTCCGGCCGGCAGCAGCAGAGCCACCGAGCCGTCGCCGAGCGCCGAGCCGTCGAGGCGCGTTATGCCGCGGCTCGCCCAATGCGACAAAGGCTGGCGATTGGTCCGCCCGGAAGGGCCGGAGTAACCGTCCGGCAGGCGCGCCTCGAAGCCCCAGCGCAGGCCCTGGCGCCAGCCGCTTTTTCTCAGATAATTCGCCGTGCTGCCGAGCGCGTCGGCGGCGGAGCTCGCGATGTTGCGGCGCCCGTCGCCGTCGAGATCGACGGCCGTCGTCAGAAAAGTCGACGGCATGAATTGCGTGTGGCCGAAGGCGCCGGCCCAGGAGCCGACGAATTCTTCCGGCGCGATGTCGCCGCTCTGCAAGATTTTCAGCGCGGCGATGAACTCGCCTTTGAAATAGTCGTTGCGGCGCGGCGCCTGGCAGGCGAGCGTCGCCAGCGACTGCACGACGCTGCGCTTGCCGAAGCTCTTGCCGAAATCGGATTCGACGCCCCAGACGGCGACGATCGTCGCCGCATCCACGCCGTAGCGGTGTTCGGCCGCCTGCAGGACATTGGCGTAGCGTTGCAGCAGCGCGCGTCCTTCCTCCACGCGCTCCTCGTCGACCAGACCGGCGACATAATCCCATACCGGCGTCGTGAACTCCGGCTGCTTGTCCATGAAGCCGACGGCGTCATTGGGGCCGAGGCCGCTCGTGGCGCTCTCGATCGTCTGCGCGCCGACGCCGGCGCCAGCCGCGGCATGGCGCAGGCCGGAAAGGCAGGAGGCGAAGTCGGCCCGCGCCGGCGCGGCGCTGAGAAGCAGCAGGGCGACGCCCGCGAGTTTCAACTGATTCGTCTTCATGCGAGAGATGCTAGCCGCTCGGAACGAAAGCGCAAATGGGCGGCGCGCGCCGCCCTTCTCGCAGTTCATTTTGACATGGAGATCGGCTAATTTGTGACATGAGCCCGCGTCAAGACGGGCGGAAATAGCGCTCGGACCCAAATCGGCGCGACACAAAACTTAAAAAAGAGGAACCCCCATGCTCTCCAGAATTCTCGCCTTGGCGCTCGTCGCCGCGCCGGTCACGGTCGATCGCGCCGCGGCGTTCTGCCTGTTCGGCTGCGATCCGACCGAGGCCCATGCGCGCACGATCTTCGAAAACCTGCTGAAGCAGCGCTTCGACAAGCCTGCCAAGGTGCTCTCCTTCCAGCAGACGATGACCGAGCGGCTGGAAATGCACGCGACCGGCGAGAAAGGCTACGAGCTGTTCTTCAAGGCGACGGTGGAATTCCCCGAAGGCGCGAATCTCGAATGCAAGCCGGACGACGCCGGCAAGTTCAACGACGGCTGCTCACCGAGCAAGCATTACGTCACCG
The DNA here is from genome assembly GCA_003105285.1 of Methylocystaceae bacterium. Taxonomy (GTDB): domain Bacteria; phylum Pseudomonadota; class Alphaproteobacteria; order Rhizobiales; family Beijerinckiaceae; genus Methylosinus. The sequence goes on along the minus strand of PQAN01000123.1, from coordinate 8,671 downwards.
CGCCGCGCGGCAGCGATCCGAAGGGCAAGCAATATGTCGCCCCCGGCTCCAAGATCGAGTTCGACGAGGAATATCGTTTCTATGAGGCGGGCAAGGGCTGGAAGGGCCCGGATGGGAACGTCTATTCCCAATGATGCGGGCGGGCCTGCTGTCTCCCCGGTCGATCGATACGCCGGCGAAACGATCGAAGGCCCGACCGGGAACCCAGGGGCCACGGCTCCCGTCTTCGATAGGTTCGCCCTTTGAGTTCCCGGTCGCCGCCTCGTGTCGCCGGGAACGACACGAGGGCGGAAAACGACAGGAGAGAGACGCGCTTTCGCCCGACGCGCCTCTTCAGCCCTTCTTCGTCTTCAGCTCTTGCTGGCTGAAATTCGAGAGGTCTCCCGAGGCGGCCGCGGCCTTGCGCCAGGATCTGGCGATGGCCGGATATTTGATCTCCGAGCAGATTTTGGCGACCTGCTGTTGCAATTTCTCGCTGCCGCAGGAGGGACAGGCCGGAATGTCCGACGAGCGGACCAGCAGTTCGAACTCGGCGTTGCAGTCCTGACAATTATAGGCGTAGAGCGGCATCTTATCCTCGCATTGCTCCCTCGAGGCGATCGCCCTTTCTCGGAGGGACCGCCTGTGAACAATTTTTATGCAAGCTGCGCGCCAAACGCCCCGTCATCGGCCGGCAGGCTCAGGGCTGCAACGGTCGATAATCGTTTATTTTCGCCATCAGCAGGTCCCACGCCTCGCGTTCGGCCGGCCCGGCGGTCTTGTCCACGGCGATCTTCAGATAGGCGATTTCCGCAGCGATTTTCTCGGGCGGCAGGAGGCCGAGGCGCGTCACCAGAATGGCGGCTTCGACGACCGCCGCCTGCGCTCGGTTGAAGCCGAGAAACGGCCGATGCGCGACGATCTTCTTGACATGGCAGAAGAAGCGCGGGCGCTGCGGATCGGCCTCGTTGCGCACGACCTCCAGCTCGGCGTGCGACAGAGCGGCGGCGAGGCGGGGCGGCGACCAGCCGGGCGCGGGCTCGAGCGGCCAGTCGCCGCGGCCGCAGACGCAGCCGGCGATGATGCGCACATCGTCGATGAAGCTCGCCGTGGCGAAAGGCTGGCTCTCGAGATTGGCGAGCGTCGTCGACGGCCGGAACGGCGCGATGACCCAGAACTCGCCCTGTTCGATGAGCCCGAGCGGCGCGAGATGCGTCAGGCCGTTGGCGCCGACCGTCGTCATGACGCATTCATGGATCATCGGCATCGGCGAGCCTGTCCTTGTCTTTCTTGCGCAGCGTATGGCCGGCTTCGGCAAAGCGCGTTTTGTCCTCTTCGCTCGCATCGACGGCGCAGCCCCAGTCCAAGGGCTCGTCCTGCCGATAGCGCTTGCCGAGACGAAAAGCGATTTCCGCCTTCATCAGTTCCGTCCCGAGATAAAAGGCGTGCGCGCCGTCCTGCGCCACGCCGAGCTCGGGAAAGAGCGACATGGCGTCCTGCGCCACGCGATGAAAGCCGCGTGCGTAGATGTGAATGCCGTCCTCCGCGACGTCGATGCGGAAATTGCCGTCGCGCAGGTCGCGCGCCAGCTCGGCGATTTCGGCCGCCGTCGCGGCGAAGGGGCGCTTGTCGTGGATTTGCAGCAGCGCGTCGGAATAGCCTTTCGGCAGCGCGCGGTCGGCGCGCGCCGCATACATCAGGCGCCGCGCCGCGTCGTGCTCCTCCACCGTGCGGCGCGTATGCGGGCTCACCTGCACCGTCAGCAGATGGCGGATGTGGAGTTCGGAGCAGAGGCCGAGCAGCAGAGCGGCGACGCCGCCGGAATCGGCGTCGGTCAATTCCGTCAGATTGCCCGTGCCCATCATGATCTCGGCGTCCGGCTCGCGCCGGCGGATTTCGACATAGCGCTCGATGGAGGCGGCGAGGCCGAAATGGATCGGATCGAGAATGGGATCGAGGATATAGGCGATGCCGCGTTGCTCGGCGAGGCGCGCGGCGCGCTGCAGAGAGTCGAGATCGCCGTGTGGATTGGGGACGAGAATGGGAACGACGGGCGAATAGTCGGGAAGGATCGCGAGGCTGCGCTCGTCGAGGCTGAGCAGGTGATCGGCGCCGGCCTTCGCGCCGCGCTCGAGTTCGTCGCGCGAGGCCGAGTCGACGCTGACCTTCAGGCCCGCCGCTTTCAACGCGCGGATGGTTTCTTCCAGATGCGGAAAGGGCGTGTCCGGCAGGCAGCCGAGATCGATGACGTCGGCGCCGGCGTTCTCGAGCGATTGCGCGCGCGCCAGCACATCGGCGACGCTCATCTTCGAGGCGTCGACGATCTCGGCGAAAATGCGCATGTCATAGCGCGACAGATCGGCCCTGGCGCCGTCCTTTCCGAGATAGGCCGGAAGGTCGATAATCTCTTCCGGCCCGCGCTCGAAGGCGACGCCGAAGGCTTCCGACAAGTCTCGCAAATCCGCCCGGCAGCGTCCCGGCACGATGACTCGATCGGCCTCGACGGGGCGGGGCAGGCGACGCAGGATGATGTCTTGCGTCATCAAGGCCGCGACTTTGACGCCGATGTCGTGAATGCGCCAGTTTCTCGCCTCGTCGCCGAAGCTCGCCAGCATCCGCTCGAGGCGCGGATGGGCGAGATGGCCAGTGAGAAACAACAGGCGTTCAGACATTCCCCGAATGCTCCCGCGCCGCGAGCTCCCGGCGCCGGCGCTCCACCGCCTCGTGCAGCGCGGCGAGGCTCTCGGCGACCTGCGTCGCATCGAAGGATTTGAGCTTGTCGGTGTTCTCGAGATCGATGCGGCGCGGATAGACCATCACCTTGCGGTCGGGCGCCTGCGTCTCGAGCTCGGGCGCCGTGTCGCAGGCGAACACCACCGTCGGCACGCGGCATTTGCCGGCCTGCGCGAACACATTGGTCGCCAGATTGTCGGAGATGCCATAGACGAATTTCGCGACCGTGTTGGAGGTCGCCGGCGCGACGATCAGCGTGTGATAGACATTGTGATAGAAATTGCCGACCGGCGCGGAGCTCGCCGTCGTGTCGCGGAACACGCGGATGTTCTCGGGCATTTCGAGATTGTGCTTGTACATGCGGATGACCTCCGCCGCCGCTTTGCTGACGAACAGGTCGACGTGATCGAGCGAACGGATGATGTCGAGGCATTCGGTGAAGAAATGCCCCGAGCCGGTGAGCGCCCATCCCCACCGCGGCGTGACGACTTTTTTCATGATGCGATCTTTTGCTCTCGTGAATTGAGGACATGCAGCTCGACGCCCGGAACCGTTCCGCGGCTCGACCTTTCGCCCGCGTCGCGAAGATCGGACGGGCCGGCGATGAAGACGCGCAACCCGCGCGCATAATGCGGAAACATCGGATCGACGACGCCGGCGCCCACGAGATCGTCGCCGCTCGCGCCGTCGGACGATGGGGTGAAGGTCTCCTCATCCTGAGGAGCGACCGGAGGTCGCGTCTCGAAGGACGAGGAAACCTTCATGCGCCGCCCTCTGGAGCTCGCTCTCGTGCTTCGAGACGGCTCCTCCGGAGCCTCCTCGGCACGAGAGCGAGGATTCCCGTCAGTCACTCGGCTCGCGATATCGACGCTCTTGACGAGCAGCAGGGCGCTCGCGCCGGCCTCGCTCGCGTACCAGGCGGCGAGACTGTCCGAGGTGATGTCCCAGCTTTCTGGAATGTGGGGGGCGGCGCTCGCCATCGCAACGGGACGCCACAGAGCGACGGCGGCGCCGCGCCGATGCGCCGCAAAGCCCTCCTGCGGCGTCGCGACGGCTGCGAATTCGGGATGGAGATCGGCGAGCGCGATCGCATATTGCTCCATGGCGAGCAGCGCCATTCGGTGCGCCGCCCGGTCCGAGAAACCGATCGTGTGTTGCGCGCGGCGCACGGCGTCGGCGAATGGCCCGCCGCCGGGAACGATCGTCAGCCTATGAGGGAAGAGCTTCAGGGCGGCGAGCCAAGCCTTCAGCGTCGGCGACGCCCACAGGCTGCCGCCGATCTTCGCCACGAGATGCGGCGCCTCAGGATTTGGGTTTCTGCTCGACGGCATCGGCGAGACCGGGAAAAAGATGATGGATCTTGGCGGTTTCCGGCTGCTTCTCGCGTCTGATCCGCACGCCTACGGCGCCCGGCGCGACATCGAGCTTTTCGACCTGCACGGTGACGCCTTGCACGCGCTCGTGTTGCAGAACCTTGTCGGCGAGCCGCTCGGCGATCGTCTCGACGAGGTCGATGTGGCCGGAGGCGAGGATCATTTTGATCGCGTCGATGACCACGTCATAGGAGAATATAGAGCGCATGTCGTCGGCGCCGGTCGCGCGCGAGACGTCCGCCTCGACGTTGAAACGCACTTTTTGCGCCCGCCCGCGCTCGAAATCATAGGCGCCGATCTCGACGGGAATGACGAGGTCGCGCACGAAGACATGATCGATCTCCCGGCCGCGCTCGCGGCTCTCCAGATAGCCGCGCCCGACGGCTAGCGACCAGTCGACATTCGTGTCCTCCGCCGCGCCGCGCGCGGTTCGCGCCGGCGCCGGATCGAGCCCGCCGGGGATGAGATCGCGGATGAGCGTCACCGCTTCCGGATCGATCGCGCCGCGCCGGTCGTGGCCCCGGCACAGAGCGCCGCGGAAGCCGAGAACGTCCGTCCCGGTGACGAGAAGGCGCGGAACGTCCGGCGCCTCGAGCGAGCCGGCGAGACCGGCCTGCAGGCCGAGGTCGTGGCAGCGCTCGACGAATGACGACAGCGCGCCGATATCGAGATGATCGAGCAGGCGACCCTTGCCCTTGTGCGCCGTGTCGAGCAGGGCGCCGGCGAAACCCGCCTGCGCCAGCCGGCCTAAGCGCTCGAGGTCCGGTCCGAGATCGGCGAAGAGCACGGCGACGAGGCGTATCCGTCGCGCGAGCGGCGCCAGGCCGTCGATGATGTGATCGACATCCGGCGTCGCCGGCAGCGCGAATTTGACGAAGGCGACGCCCTGCTCGGCGGCTTCTTCTATCGCCCGGCGCGCCGCCTCGACATCATGCGGCAATTCGACGACGGCGCTCACCGGGCGCGCGCCGCCGACAGCGGCGACGATCGCGGCGATTTCGCTCGAGCGCAGAGCGCCGAGCGCGCCGCGAGCGGAATCCTTGCAGTCGATGATGTCGCCGCCGCGCGCCGCGACGATTTCGGCCTCCGCCACGGAGGCGACGCTCGTCAACATCAGTGTCATAAATCTCGGGCTCCGGCAGGCGAAACAGCGCAGGTCGAATCGTTTTCAGACGAGTGGTCCGGCTGGACTTCTCCTCTCCCCGCTTGCGGGGAGAGGCCGGGTGAGGGGCGGGGAGTACGATCCGCGACGCCATGGAGCCCGCCGGCTTCATCGGCGCTTCGCGTAATACCCCCGGCCCCTCACCCTCGCTTCGCTCGACCTCTCCCCGCGAACGGGGAGAGGTATGCCGCGCGAACCGTTCGGCCGGATAAACCTACCAAGGCTTTTGGAGCAAATCGCCGCCAAAACCAAGAGGCGCGGCGCTCATTCTATGACCGAGCCGTTCAAGGCCAGGACGCCGGCCGCGAGATAGAGCGATCCCGCGATCAATATGCGGGGCGGCGTCGCATAATTCCGGCTGGCGACGATCGCCAGAGCCTCTTCGACGCCATCGGCCGCCGCCGCCCTCATGCCTTCGGCGCGAGCGAGAGCGGCGACTTCGTCGGGCGCCCAGCTCTTGTGCTCCCCTTCCACCGGCACTGCGACGATTTCACGCGCCAAGCCGGCGAAGTGCCGCAGCAAGGCGCGGATGTCCTTCGTCGTCTGCGCGCCGCAGACGAACACCAGAGGCCGCGCAGATTTCTCCTCGAATTCGGCCATTGCCTCGGCCAGCACCCGGCCGCCGTCGTCATTGTGGCCGCCGTCCAGCCAGACTTCCGATCCCGGCGGGACGAGGTCCGCCACCCTGCCGCGCGACAATCTTTGCAGCCTGGCCGGCCATTCGGCGCGCGACAGTCCCGCTTCGATATGTTCCGCTCCAATGTCGGGCGCGACGGCGCGCAGAGCGGCGATGGCGCCGGCGGCGTTCGCCTGCTGGTGCCTTCCGGCCAAGCGCGGCAGCGGCAGATCGAGCAGCCCGCGCTCGTCCTCATAGACGAGCCGGCCGTTTTCTTCCCTGATGTGGAAATCCTCGCCGGCGATGGTGAGCGGCGCGCCGGCGCGGCGCGCCTCGCGCTCCAGCACGGCGCGCGCGGCGTCCTGTTGAAAGCCGATGATCGCCGGCGCGCCGCGCTTGAAGATGCCGGCTTTCTCGAAAGCGATCTTCTCGATCGTGTCGCCGAGGAACTCTGGGTGGTCGAGCGAAATCGAGGTGATGACGGTCGCCTTGGGGCTCTGGATCACATTGGTCGAATCATAGCGTCCGCCCAGGCCCGTCTCGAGCAGCAGCCAGTCGGCCGGCTCCTCCGCGAAGAGCGAAAAGGCGGCGACCGTCGTGATCTCGAAGAAGGTGATCGGCCGCGCGCCATTGGCGCGTTCGCAAGTCTCGAGCGCCCGGCTCAGCCGCTCGTCGTCGACGAGCTTTCCTGCGAGCCTTATGCGTTCGTTGAAGCGCAGGAGATGCGGCGACGTATAGACATGCACGCGCGCGCCGGACGATTCCAGCATGGCGCGCAGAAAGGCCAGCGTCGAACCCTTGCCGTTCGTCCCGGCGACATGGATGATCGGCGGCAGGCGCTTATCCGGATCGCCGACCTCGGCCAGAAGCCGTTCGGTGCGTCCGAGCGACAGATCGATCTTCTTTGGATGCAGGTCGAGCAAGCGCGACAGAATCGCGTCGTGCTGATCCATGATGCGCTCTAACTCCTTGTCAGGCCGCGCGAAGCGCCGGCGCCTTGGTCAGCAGCCGGCAGAGTCGCGCCAAGGTCTCGCGCATCTCCCGCCGCGGCACGACCATGTCGACCATGCCGTGGTCTTTGAGATATTCGGCGCGCTGAAACCCCTCGGGAAGCTTCTCGCGGATCGTCTGCTCGATGACGCGCGCGCCGGCGAAACCGATGATGGCGCCGGGCTCGGCGATCTGAATGTCGCCGAGCATGGCGTAGGAGGCCGTCACGCCGCCCGTCGTCGGATTGGTGAGCACGACGATGTAGGGCAGGCGCGCGGCGCGCAGACGCTGAACCGCAATGGTGGTGCGCGGCATCTGCATCAGCGAGAACATGCCCTCCTGCATCCTCGCCCCGCCGGAGGCGGTGAAGATGATGAAGGGGGTGCGCTTCTCGACGGCGTGCAGAATGCCGGCGATGATCGCTTCGCCCGCCGCCATGCCGAGCGACCCGCCCATGAATTCGAAATCCTGCACGGCGACCGTGACGCCCAGCCCCTCGAGCTTGCCGCTCGCCAGCGTCACGGCGTCCGCATGGCCGGTCTTCGTGCGATATTCCTTGATCTTGTCGACATAGCGCTTGATGTCGCGGAATTTCAGCGGATCGAGCGGCGCTTCGGGCGTCGGCAGCAACTCGTGCTCGCCGCCGTCGAACAGGCTCGCGAGACGCGCCTCCACCGGAATGCGCATGTGGTAGCCGGAGCCCGGCACGACATAGAGATTGTCCTCTATGTCCTTGTGGAACACGAGCTGACCGCTCTCTGGGCATTTCACCCAGGCGTTCTCTGGCGCCTCGCGCTTGAGAATGGCTTTGATCTTGGGCGGAACGACGTTCGAATACCAATTCATGACCAAAGCCTCGCGAGCGCCCCGAATGTCGCCTTCAGGGAAAAGGGCTTGTCTCGCTCCACGGCGCCGGTCCGCGCCTTGCGCACGCCGGTCGCGAGATCGGCGACGAGTTCCGCGACGGCGTCGACCGTCCTCGGACCGGCGCGATTGCCGCCGTCGAGCGACGCCGCGAGCGCATCGACCAGAGCCGTGCCGACGACGACGCCATCGGCATATTTGGCGATCGCCTCCGCATTGGCGGCGGTCTTGACGCCGAAGCCGACGGCGATCGGCAGCGGCGTGTGCCGCTTGATGCGCGCGACAGCCTCGGAAACGCTCGAATAATCGACGAGCGCCGCGCCGGTGATGCCGGTGAGCGACACATAATAGACGAAGCCGCTGGTGTTTTCGAGCACTTTGGGCAGCCGCTTGTCGTCGGTCGTCGGCGTCGCGAGGCGGATGAAGTTGAGCCCGGCCGCGCGCGCCGGCACGCAGAGCTCGTCGTCCTCTTCGGCCGGCAGATCGACGACGATGAGGCCGTCGACGCCCGCCGCCTTCGCCTCCGCGAGGAAGGCCGGCACGCCATGGACATAGATCGGATTGTAATAACCCATCAGCACGAGTGGGGTTTTCGCATCGTCGGCGCGGAATTCGCGGACGAGTTGAAGCGTCTTGTTCAGCGTCGTTCCGGCCTTCAACGCGCGCAGGCCGGCCGCCTGGATGGAGGGGCCGTCCGCCATCGGATCGGTGAAGGGCATTCCGAGCTCGATGACGTCGGCGCCGGCCTTGGGCAGGCTCTTCAAGATTTCGAGCGAGGTGGCGAGGTCGGGATCGCCCGCCATGACGAAGGTGACGAGAGCGGCGCGGTCCTCGTCGCGGAGCGCTTTGAAACGGGCGTCGATGCGTGTGGTCATGGCGGGAGCCGATAGCATAGCGGCGGGCGGAGGGGAATGGCGGCGATTGCTTTACTCAGGGCGATCGGGTGAAGGTTTC
>PQAN01000122.1 GCA_003105285.1 Methylocystaceae bacterium | reverse complement strand
ACGGAGAGAATACGACGGAGGGCGTGAAAGAACTGCTGAGCAGGTTTTTCGACTACAAACGAATCAAAGCGAAGGTCTGGTACCTACCTATCATGCTTCTTATGCCTGTCGTGGCCTTCTTGTCATATGGGCTGACGGGTCTGATGGGGCCGCCGCTTCCAACTCCGCATTTCCCGATCTTCCTCTTACCGGGATTTTTCCTTGTGGCTGTTGTCGCCGCCCTGGGTGAAGAGCTGGGCTGGTCGGGATACGTCATCGACCCTTCGCAGGATCGATGGAACGCGCTCATAGCCGCCGTCCTCGTGGGGCTCGTGTGGGCCGTCTGGCATTGGGTGGCGTTGATCCAGGCTCACCGGCCGCCAGCCTGGATTGCGTGGTGGAGCGTGGGCGCGGTAGCGCGGCGGGTTCTCATCGTCTGACTCTACAACAACACGGGCAAAAGCGTATTCGCCACGGCTCTGTTTCACGCCATGAGCAATGTCGGCTGGCAATTGTTTCCGATTTACGGCTCGCACTGGGATCCCCGTATGGACGGCCTGATCACCGCGTTTGTGGCCACGATCGTCACGGTTGTATGGGGACCTCGAACGTTGGCGCGAAGAGAAGCTTCAAGTAATTGCATACGTGAATTATAAGGCCGGCGGCGGAAAGGCGACGCCGCCGCCGGCCTCGAAAGCTTCGCGAGCTTCGGCTAACACCGCCCGGCCGGTTGACCTCGTTGCTGACGACACACCCATCGCACGGATGACCGTGCAGATGAAGTTTGCTCCAGAGCAAAGTTTTCGTGGTGACGAGGTTATGGTCGGCGGCGTCAAACGCCAGGACGAGCCTCCGCGCATCGTCGGCGACCTGCTGAAGGCGGAGATTCTCACGCGTCGACGCCACCAGGAAATCGGCGCGAGTCGTTCAGGCTTTGGTGAAGCGATAGCCGACGCCCGGCTCCGTCAGAATGATCTGCGGCGCGGCGGCGTCATCCTCGATCTTGGCCCGGAGCTGGCCGACGAAGACGCGAAGATACTGCGTGTCTTCCTGATGAGCGGGGCCCCAGACCGCGGAAAGGATTTGGCGATGCGTGAGCAGGCGGCCGGGGTGACGCGCAAGGGTCGTCAGGAGATCATATTCCTTCGGCGTCAGCTTTATCGCTTGTCCGTTCTTCGTCACCAGACGTCTGGTCATGTCGACGCACAGCCCGCAGCTCTCGATTTCCGTCGGCTCGCTTTCGACTCGTGACGCGTGCCGCAAGGCGGCGCGCAGCCGCGCCATGAGCTCGCCGATCGAGAAGGGTTTTTCGACATAGTCGTCGGCGCCGGCGTCGAGCGCCGCGATCTTTTCGGCTTCGCGGTCGCGCGCCGAAAGGATCACGATCGGAATTTGTGAGAAGGCGCGGGCCCGCACGAGCACGTCTTTCCCGTCCATATCCGGAAGGCCGAGGTCGAGCACAACGATGTCCGGCGCCGAGGCCGCGATCGCTCTCAGCGCGTCGCTCCCGGTCGCAGCTTCGAGAACCTCGTAGCCGCAGGCGGCGAGAGCGGGTCGCAGCACCCGTCGAAGCTGCGGCTCGTCGTCGACGATGAGAATGCGAGGGCCGCTCATGCCGCGACCTCGCGCCGTGGCTGCTCAGGAACAGGAAAGCGCATGACGATGCGCGTGCCGCGCCTACGTATCGCCGGGCTCTGCGCGATGATCGTTCCGCCCATCGCTTCGACGAGTCCGCGGCAGATCGACAGCCCGAGACCCGTCCCTGCCTTGCGGCCGTCGACGCGTCCTCCACGATAGAACTTTTCGAAAATGCGTTCGAGGTCGGCAGGCTTCACGCCCGGCCCTTCGTCCGTCACGGACAGAATGAGGTCGCTTCCATCGCGCCGCGCATAGATGGCGGCGGAATCGCCGCCATATTTATGCGCATTGTCGAGCAGGTTGAAGAGGATTTGGCTCAAGAGATTGGCGTCTCCGCGAATGAGCGGAAGGTCCCGCTCCAGGCTGACCGAGGTTGTGAGCTGCGGAAATTCCTTGCGGCTGCGTTCGACCGCGTAGCGAACGACGTCGCCGATGTCCACCAGCTCGCGACGCGGGTTGAGAGCGCCCGATTCGATGCGCGACATGTCGAGCAGGTTGACGACGAAGCGCGACAGGCGCCCGGACTCCTCCTCGATCGAGGCCAGCAGATCCTGACGATCCGCCGCCGTCATCCTGTCTCCGAGCTGCCGCAGGCTCGTGACGGCTCCCGTGATCGAGGCGAGCGGAGTGCGCAGATCATGGGAAAGCGAAGCGAGAAGCGTCGTGCGGAGCTTCTCGTTCTCCTCGAGAGCGGCCGCCTTCACCGATTCGCCCACCAGCAGGGATCGATCGATGGCGATCGCCGTCTGCTCGAGGATGGACATCAGCATTCGTTCCGCCTGGGTCGAGAGCGGCTCATCGGATTTCTGAGGCTCGACGCCGAGGACAGCGACGACGCCCCGTGTCGTGGCGAGCGGGCGGAACTGAAGACGAACATTCGGCAGAGTAGCGGTGCGCCAGCCCGCGGGCTCCGCTTTGTCGAAAGCCCATCGGGCGGCGCCGCCTTCTCCCGCGTCCAATCGGTCGATCGGCGGCCAGGCTGTGGAGACGCGCAGTTCGCCGTCGTCCGGCACGAGCAGGACGATGCATTTCGCGTCGAGCGCTTTCTGCGCATGGATGGCGGCGGCCCAGAGAACATCGTCGAGATTGGCGGCGCTGGAGAGCTTGCGCGAGAATTCGAACAGGGACTGAGCCGCCTGCGCTCGCGTCCGCATGTTCTGCGACTGCTCGCGCACGCGTCCCGCCAGTGTTCCGGTCACAATCGCGACGGACAAATAGACGAGCAGCGACAGGATTTCGTGCGGCTGGGCGATCGTGAACTCGTAGCGCGGATCGGTGAAGAAGAAATCGAAGGCCAAGAAGGAGAGGACGGACGCCGCGACCGCCGACTCCACCCCGAAGTTCAGCGCGCAAAAGACGACGGATGCGAGAAAGATCAGCGACAGATTGGGGAAGCGCAGCCAAGTGTCCAACAGCCATCCGAGGCCGACGGCGAGCGTGACCGAGACGAGCGCCGCCGCAACGCCGAGCCAGAATTTTGCGGAGGGCGTGCGTGCGGATGGACGACGGGTCTCGACAGGCTCTCTCCCACCGGCCGGGACGACTTGAACGGCGATCTCGGCCGAGCGCCGCATCACTTCTTCCGTCAACGACCTGCCGCGGAGCCGTGCGAGGAACCCTGCGTGCGAGCGTCCGATCACGATCTGCGTGATATTTTCCCTGAGCGCGAAGCGCAGCGCTTCCTCGACGACGTCGTGGCCCGAAATGCGTTCGACTTCGCCGCCCAACCGCTCCGCCAGTCGCAAGGCGTCGTCGACTCGTTTGGTGCGCTCCGGATCATCCTGCTCGTCGCCAGACTGCTCCACGTGGAGCGCAATCCAGGGAGCGTTGAGGCCGGTCGCCAGGCGCGCCCCCGCTCGGACGACCTGCTCGGACAATCTGTCGGTCCCGACGCAGACGAGCAGCCGTTCGGAGGTCGCCCATGGGCCTTCGATCGCGTTCTGGCGCAGATAATCGACCATCTGGTCGTCGACGCGCTCCGCCGTGCGGCGTAACGCCAGCTCTCGCAGCGCCGTGAGGTTGCGGGCGGTGAAGAAATTGTCGATCGCGCGCTTCGCCGTTTCCGGGACATAGACCTTTCCTTCCTTCAATCTCTGAAGGAGCTCATCGGGCGTGATGTCGACGAGGATGACGTCCGCCGCATCCTGCAGCACGCGATCGGGCGCCGTTTCCCGCACGGCGACGCCGGTGATGCGGGAGACGACATCAGCCAGGCTCTCGAGGTGCTGAATATTGAGGGCGGTCCAGACATCGATGCCGGCGTCGAGCAGCTCCTCGATATCCTGCCATCGCTTCGGATGCCGACTGTCGGGCGCGTTGGTGTGGGCGAGTTCGTCCACGACTATGAGCTTCGGCCTGCGCGCCAGCGCCGCGTCCACGTCGAATTCCTCGAGCATCCGACCTCGATATTCGATCTTGCGGCGCGGGAGAACTTCGAGACCTTCGAGCAGGGCTTCGGTTTCACGCCGGCCGTGACACTCGACGAGGCCGATCACGATATCGACGCCGTCCACCTTCAAGGCGCGCGCTCTGGCCAGCATGGCGTAGGTCTTCCCGACGCCGGGAGCGGCGCCCAGAAAGACGCGCAGCTTGCCGCCTTTTTCCTGTTCCGCCAGCGCGAGAAGCGCGTCGGGATCAGGGCGACGTTCGTCCCTCTCTGCTTCAGCCATCCCTTCAGCCTTTAGATTCTCTCGGTCGCGTTCGCCACGCCCCTGGGGCAAGAAAACATGGAACAACGGTGGCGGGGGATGCAAGACCGTTACAGTGGCATTCTCGGGTTCGCCTCGAAGCGGAGTGCGAAGACCCAGCTCTGAAATGGCTTTCTGTCGGCGTACCGGCAAAGACTTTCGACCGGCAGGCGACAGCAGGCACGATTATGCCATCTTTATGCGAGAGCGCCATAATTCGAATGGCGTCTTTATGCCGGTCCGAAGCATCATCAATCTCGTTCATATGAACGGGAGGTGAAGTTGCTCGACCTGGTGTGGATCGCGATCTCAGTTCTCGGGCTCATAATTGCATACGCCTACGCTTGGCGTGTCTACCGTCAGACGTGGAACGAGCGCACGATATCGGAATTCGACCGGGAGATCGCTACTAAGGACGAGCCGCGCACTCGGGCCTTGTCTCGACTCAGGCATCGTCAGCGTTTGATGAGGAGCCGACGTTTGTCGAGGAATCGGCGCTCGCTGAAGAAGATGGCGGCGCCGGTCGCCGTCGCAGGCGGTGGGCTGGACGCGCCAGTTTGCTCCGCCGGCTGGATAGATCGGCCCTGAATGGCGTCATCTGCGCTACTGCCCTGAACAAGGCGGCGGCGCCGTGCTCTTCGAAGAAACAGGGGCAGCTTTCATCTGTGCATTATTTTTTTCTCTCTGCGTCAGCGCGGCTGGAAGCTCGTACGTATGCGACTCACTGGTCGGCTGGCGGCATGTTTCGTTCTGCTCGGAGCGACGTTACGCCCGAGACGGCGGCGCGAGCTAGGCTCTGATACGCGATCTTCGTTCTGCAATAGTCCGACGGCGAGAACCTGCGATCCCGCAGAATCGGACGGCGTCCTCGGCTCGGGCCTCGAAAGCGAGCGGCATTGTCTTTATGCGGCCCTTATGACCGAAGGCGAAAATCCGAATAGCGCCTTTATGTCCTTTGCAGGCATACCCATGACGCATTGTCCTTACGGAGACCAGACATGCCCGACTTCGCCTATGTGAGCCTCGGCGTCGTACTTTTCGCGCTGATGGGGTTGTACGCCCGCGCCTGCGGGCGCCTGTAAGAGGGGACATCATGTTCGAACCAATCATCGGCTTGGGCGTCGCGATCCTGCTCGGCGTCTATCTCGTCTACACACTCCTTCATCCCGAGAAGTTTTGAACGACGGCCTCGGATTCTGCAGAGGACAACATCATGACCGCCATTGGCCTGGCGCAGATCGCCATCGTGCTCGCAGCCGCGATCGCTGCGGCAATTCCGCTCGGCGCCTTCGTCGCCCGCGTGCTCGCGGGCGAACGCACCTTCTTGTCCCGCTTTCTCGGGCCGGTCGAACGCCTGTTCTACCGGCTCTCGGGCGTCGATCCGGCCCGCGAGCAGAGCTGGTTCGTCTATACGATCGCCATGCTCGCCTTCAGCGTCGCGGGCTTCCTGTCGCTCTATGCGCTGCAGCGATTCCAGAATGCGTTGCCGCTCAATCCGCAAGGCTTCGATCCCGTCGCGCCCGATCTCGCCTTCAACACCTCGATCAGCTTCGTCACCAACACGAACTGGCAGAACTACGCCGGCGAAACGACGATGAGCCATCTCATCCAGATGCTGGGCCTGACGGTTCACAACTTCGTTTCGGCGGCGACAGGTCTCGCGATGGCTTTCGCGTTGGTGCGCGGATTTGCGCGCGCCGAATCTCCCACCGTCGGCAATTTCTGGGTCGATCTGACACGATCGACGCTCTATGTGCTGCTGCCGCTGGCGATCGTCGTCGCGCTCGCGCTCGTCGCGTTGGGCGTTCCGCAGACGCTCGAGGCGTCTGTCGAAGCGACGACATTGGAAGGCGCGAAGCAGGTCATTTCGATCGGTCCAGTGGCGAGCCAGGAGGCGATCAAAGAGCTCGGCACAAATGGCGGCGGCTTCTTCAACGCCAACTCCGCGCATCCGTTCGAAAACCCCAATGCCTTCTCCAACATGTTGGAGATCTGGGCCATACTGGTCATTCCCTTCGCGGCGGCCTTCGCCTTCGGCCGCACGGTCTTCGATTTTCGGCAGGGTCGCGCAGTCGCCGTCACGATGCTCATCGTGCTCGTCGCGGGCGTTATCGTCGCCTACTGGGCCGAAGCGAACGGAAATCCTCTGCTGACGGCGATTGGCGTCGATCCGTCGCCGGGCAATATGGAGGGCAAGGAGGTGCGCTTCGGCGTGGCGACCAGCGCATTGTTCGCCGCAGCGACGACGGGCACCAGCACAGGCGCAGTCGACTCGATGCATGACTCCTTCACGCCGCTCGGCGGCCTCGTGCCGTTGTTCAACATGCTGATGGGCAGCATCGCGCCCGGCGGCGTCGGCGCCGGCCTCTACGGCTTTCTGGTGCTCGCCGTGATCGCGGTGTTCGTCGCCGGCCTGATGGTCGGCCGCACGCCGGAATATCTCGGCAAGAAGATCGAAGCGCGGGAGATGAAGCTCGCAATGCTGGCGGTACTCGTCTATCCGCTCAGCGTGCTCGGCTTCTCGGCGGCGTCCGTGCTGCTGCAGAGCGCCCTCGCCAGCTTGAACAATTCGGGTCCGCACGGGCTTTCGGAAGTCCTCTATGCCTTCGCCTCGACGACGGACAACAACGGCTCGGCCTTCGCGGGGCTCTCCGGCAACACGCTCTGGTACAACACGACGCTCGGCCTCGCCATGGCGTTCGGACGCTTCGCCTATGTGATCCCCGTGCTCGCAATGGCGGGCTCCTTCGCCGCGAAGAAGAAGGCCCCGGCGTCGGTCGGCACGTTCCCGACACACGGACCCCTGTTCGTCGGACTGCTGCTCGGCGTCATCGCCATTCTCTACCTGCTGCAATATTTCCCGGCCCTCGCTCTCGGTCCCGTGGTCGAACACTTCCTGTTGCAGGCGGGAAAGACCTTCTGAACGGAGTTCCAAAAATGTCATCGAAAGTCGCAGCTCCCGGCCTGTTCGATCGGGCCATCATTCGCCGCGCCGCGATCGACGCCTTCCACAAGCTCGATCCGCGTCGCCTGGCGCGCAATCCGGTGATCTTCGTCACCGAGGTCGTCTCCGCCGTCGTCACGGTTCTGTTCTTTCGAGATCTGGCCGCGCAGAACGGAACGGCGCTGTTCTCCGGCCAGATCGCCGCCTGGCTCTGGTTCACCGTGCTGTTCGCCAATTTCGCGGAGGCCGTGGCGGAAGGACGCGGCAAAGCGCAGGCCGACGCGTTGCGCCGCACGCGCATCGATACGAAAGCAAAGCGTCTCGCGGGCAGCTCCAGGGACGCCGTCCAGACGATTTCGGCGCTCGATCTGAGGATCGGCGACATCGTCCTCGTCGAGGCCGGCGATCTCATTCCGGGCGACGGCGAGGTCGTCGAAGGCGTCGCCTCCGTCAACGAGTCGGCGATCACCGGCGAGTCGGCGCCGGTCATTCGCGAGGCGGGCGGCGATCGCTCGGCCGTGACCGGCGGCACGGCCGTCCTGTCGGACTGGATCAAGGTGAAGATCACGGCCGCGCCCGGCTCGACCTTCATCGATCGCATGATCGCGCTTGTCGAAGGCGCCGAGCGCCAGAAGACGCCGAACGAGCTCGCGCTCTCGATCCTGCTGTCGGGACTGACGATCATCTTCCTGATCGTCTGCACGACATTGTGGCCGCTCGCCAATTATTCGGGAACGGTGCTGTCGCTGACAGTGCTCATCGCTCTCCTCGTCTGCCTCATTCCGACGACGATCGGCGGCCTGCTGTCGGCGATCGGGATCGCCGGCATGGACCGGCTGATCCGCTTCAACGTCATCGCCACCTCCGGCCGGGCGGTGGAGGCAGCCGGCGACGTCGACACGCTGCTGCTCGACAAGACCGGAACGATCACCTTCGGCAATCGCATGGCGGACGAGTTCATTCCCATCGGCGGCGGCGGCGAGCACGAGCTCGCCGAGGCGGTGCTGCTCGCGTCGCTCGCCGACGAGACGCCGGAAGGAAGATCGATCGTCGCCCTGGCGAAGAGTCGCTACGGTCTGGCCGCTCCCGATCTCGGAGCCGACGCGCGTGTCGTGCCCTTCACCGCCCATACGCGAGTCTCGGGCGTCGATCTCCCGGGACTCTCGCTGCGCAAAGGCGCGGTCGACGCGATCCTCGCCCAGACGAGCCCGGTCGCCGGACGCGTCGAACGGGGGGCGCGACCGGACGTCGCCGGCGCGGTCGGCGCCATTCTGGAGAGAACGGGCCTTTCGAAGGCCTACGCGTCGGAAGACTTCACACGCGCCGTGGAGCGCATCTCGCGCGCCGGCGGCACGCCGCTCGCCGTATCGGAGAACGGGCGGCTGCTCGGCGTCGTTCACTTGAAGGACATCATCAAGCCGGACATCAAGGCGCGCTTCGCCGCGCTGCGCGCGATGGGCATAAAGACGGTGATGGTGACGGGCGACAATCCGGTCACGGCGGCGGCGATCGCCTCGGAAGCCGGCGTCGACGACTTCATCGCCCAAGCGACGCCCGAAGACAAGCTCACTTACATCCGCAAGGAGCAGCAGGGCGGCCGCCTCATCGCCATGTGCGGCGACGGCACCAACGACGCGCCGGC
>PQAN01000121.1 GCA_003105285.1 Methylocystaceae bacterium | reverse complement strand
AAAATTGTCACAGAGGCGAGCAAAAAGACAGGCGCCGTATTGAGAGGGTGACGATGTCGATGAGGCTCTCGCTCGCCGTCGTCGCGACGCTGGCCGCCGCAGGGGCGTCCTCGGCCGCGCCCCGCTCGATCGCCGATTGCGAGGCGATCCAGTCGGCGGACGCCTATAATCGTTGTCTCGCCTCGTTCGGCCCGGCGGCGGGCGGACGAGCGCGATCTTCGATAGCCGGGGTCGTCCCACAGCGCGCCTATTCGCATCGGGTGCGCGGCCTCGGCCTCGAGATCGAGCGTGGCCATAAGAGGCGCGCGCGTATGGTGCTCACGCCGGGTCGCTAGAATCTTGTTTTGACGCGTTTCCGACGCCGAACCGGTTCCTACTTCGGCTGGAAACGCACCAGTGCCTTTCTTGCGTTTCAGCTCGCTGAGCCGCGCGCTCGCACATTTGGAGCATGAGCAATGTCTCAGTCGCGCGCGCAAACTCCGCCGGGCGCCGGTCGCAACGAGATGTCCCGCCGGGACGTCCTGAATGGCCTGCTGATCGCTTCCGGCGCCGCCGCGGTGGCGCGCTCCGTCCCGATCGACGCTCTCGCCGCGGAGGCGGCGAGCGGCGCCTGCGACGGCGCCATTGGCCTCGATCCGCGCGTTCTGCGCGGCGGCAATCTGCCGTCGACGTTCGACATCGCCCATTGGATGAGAGACCGGCGTCTGCGTTTCGAGTCCGGCGCKGTGACGCTCGCGCCGGGATGCGACGCATTCGAGGGCGTATTTCCGATCGACGACGTCGACGAGCAATTCGACGTCGTCATCGTCGGCGGAGGCCTGGCGGGGCTTTCCGCGGCGCTCCATCTCATGCGCGCGCGCCCTTCGTTGCGGCTCCTGCTACTCGAAGCCGGCCCGCGCCTCGGCGGCAACGCCGGCCGTGACGACGCTCCGCCTCTGCCCGTTCCGGCCTCGACGGCCGGAGCCTATGGCGCGGCCCCCGGAACCGACTCTCTGCGCGATTTCTACCGCGAGATCGGCGTCGATTGGAACGCGCAGGCGATCGAATATCCAGCGAGCAATTATTACTTCGACGAATATACGCCGGGGGTGAGGCCGGGCCATCGCGGTTGGAACATCGATACATTCGAACAGGGGCTGGCGCGCGTTCCCTATGACAGGCGGATCGTCGACGATCTGCTGCGGACGCGGAAGGCGATCCGCGCTCTCGCCGACGAGGAGGGGGGCCTCGCCGATCCGGCCGACGAGAGCGACGAGAAACACGACTATCTCTCGGCGATGAGTCTGCAGCATTATCTCGAAGACAAGCTGCGCTGCGATCCCGCCGTCACCGATTTCTACACGATCTACACGCTCACGGCGTTCGGCGGGGCGGCGCATCAGGTCAATGCTCACAGCGCATTGAGTTTCCTGACCGGCGAATTCACGCGCAACGGCCTCTTCACCTTTCCGGGCGGCACGTCGGAAATGGCGCGTCTCGTCCAGCGCTGGCTGACGACATCCGCCGTCGAAAAAGGCGCGCGTCCGCCCCGGATCGAGTTGAATGCGACGGCGCTGAGAATCGATCCGAAGCTTTCACGGCAGGGCGCCGGAGTCGTCTATTTTCAGGACCGCCATTTTCGCCGCGTCGCCGCCGAGAAGATCATCGTCGCGGCGCCGGCGCAGAGCGCGCGCCGTCTCGTCGACCATTTCGCCGACGATGCGAGAAAAGCGGCGTGGGGCGAGTTCCACGCCGCGCCTCTCGTCGTCGCCAATGTCGCTCTGCGCAGCGCGGCGCCGCTGCTGGACCTCGATCTCGGCTACAGCCAGAGCTGGTGGGGAGGACGGCATTTCATGAATTACGTCATCGCGGATTGGGTCGGCGGTCGACGCGATGTCGCCGATCGCAAGACCGTGCTGACCTTCTACGGCGGCTGCGACGCGCCGCTGGACGAACTCGCCAATGAGCGAATGAAGCTGCTGCAGACGCCGTTCGGCGTCTACGAGGAGTCGCTGAAAAGCGATCTCTCGCGTCTCATGCGCGGCGCGAATTTCGATTTCGAGCGGGATGTCGAAGCGATGTTTCTCTATCGCTGGGGCCACAGCATGCTGCGGCCGCCGCCGAACTGGCTGTTCGGCGACAAGCGCGGCGCGGACGGACGATTGAACCGCTCCGAGGCGCCGCGACGCGTGGCCTGCAGCCCGCTCGGGCCCGTGCTCTTCGCCGGCCAGCATACGGAAGGAACGCCGTCCGTCGAAAGCGCGATCGGCTCCGGCCATCGCGCCGCCCGCCAGGCGCTCGAGGGATTGTAGCAAGCGACGCGCCTTGTTTTTCGGGCCGGACTCGAGCTTCTGGTATGACGCGTTTCCGACGCCGAACCGGTTTCCATTTCGGCTGGAAACGCTCTAACCGCCCGGCAGCGTCAAGACCCCCGCCGCGCCGGTCTCGGCGCCCACGGCGAGGCGGGCGCCTTTCTCGTCCCAGGCGAGCGCCGAGATGCGCGCCGGCGCGCCCTCGTCCGGCCGGCGGACCAGAATCTCCGAGCCGTCGGTGATGCGGCAGAGCAGGACCATGCCGTCCTCATAGCCGAGCGCGACGACGAGCGCCGTCGGGTGAAAGGCGACGCGCGTGACCTTCACCTCGGGCCTGACGCCGCACTCGCGCGGCGATTGCCCCATCGGTCCGTCCTTGGCCTGGAACGGCCAGACGATGCAGGCGTCGGCGCCCGAGGTCGCCAGCCATTTGCCGTCATGCGACCAGGAGAGTGAGCGCGTCTTGCCCGGATAGCCGGCCATCCGCATGTTCTTGGCGCCGGCCAGCCGCCAGCCGTGCAACATATTCTCCTGCATCGACGTCATGACGAATTTTCCGTCCGGAGACACCGTCACGTCGAGATGGGAGCCTTTCCACTCCAGAAACTCCGGCTTGGCGGCGGCGTTCGGGAACCACAGCGACACGCCGTTGTAATGGGCGGCGGCGAGGCGATAGCCCTTGGGGAAAAAGGCGATTCCGCGCGATGAGGAGGGCAGTTCCAGCGTCTTGACCTCGCCTTTGGGCGAGCGGGCGTTGAGACGCCGCCCGGCCGACCAGGCGATGGTTCCGTCCGTGCGCGCGGCGACGGCGTCGATCCATTTGCCCTTTTCGTCGGCGACCGTCTCGCTCGCGCCGTCGGCGTCGGTTACGACGACGCGCCCGTCGTCGCCGCCGGTGATGAAGCGATGGCCATCGCTGGCGGCGACGAGAATGGCCGCATCCGCATGAGCCTGGATGCTGCGCGGCGCGCCCGCCCCAGCGAACAGCAGCCGCCCGTCGGCGAGTGCGAAAACCGGCGCGCCGTCGAGAAAGGTGACGGAAACGACTTCCGCGCCGGCGTCGAGAGGGGCGAAGGCGGAGGTGAGGGAAGAGGAGGCGGCGGTCGTCACGTTTCGGTTCGTCCCGGAAATGGTGCGCGGGCGAGGAGGCCGGGCGGTGGCCTTCTATAGACTGAAATCGTCTGGAATGCGCCAGATGCCGTTTGCAAGCTTCGGTTGTCAGGGTAGATTCGCAGCTATGCAGAACGGGACCGCGACAGCGTTTCTGATCCATGGCTATCTCGGCGCCGGCAAGACGACGCTGGCTTGCCGGCTGGAGACTGAAAAGCAGGCCATTCGGTTCACACACGACGAATGGATGCATTCTCTCTATGGCGACGATCCGCCGGCGGCGATTTTCCAAGACTATGCGCAGCGCGTGTCGAGCGTGATGGAGGCGACTTGGACCCGCTGCGTGACCCTGAAGACGAACGTCGTTCTAGATTTCGGCTTCTGGTCGAGACGAGAGCGGGATCGAGTCCGCGGCATGGTCGCCTCGCTCGGCGGCGAAGCGATTTTGTATCATCTGTCCTGCCCGGATGATGTCGCTCGGGAGCGGATCGAGAAAAGGAACGACCGGTTGGAGGCGAGAAGTCTCTATATTTCCTCGAGCACATTCGAGCTTTTGAAAGCTCGATTCGAGCCTCTCGAGCCTGACGAGGAGTATATTGCCGTCCAAGCGTAGCGCCATGCCGAACGAGCCTTGCCGTCCATGATCGAAAATCGACTCGAGACACTCGTCCGAGCGCGTTGACGCCTCCCGCTCCCGCCCATAGTGTGCGCGCCTCTTCGCTCCCGCACAAAAAGTCGATCATGTCCAGCACGCCAGAGTCTCTGCCCGCCGAACTTCTCGAAGCCGCCCGCGTCTCGCCCGCCTGGCCGTTCGAGGAGGCGCGCAAGCTCGTCAAGCGCGTCGAGCAGTCGGGACAGAAATCCGTGTTGTTCGAGACCGGCTATGGCCCCTCGGGCCTGCCGCATATCGGCACCTTCGGCGAGGTGGCGCGCACCAGCATGGTGCGCCACGCCTTCGAGGTCTTGACCGAAGGCAGGATCGCGACGCGCCTCCTCGCCTTCTCGGACGATATGGACGGGCTGCGCAAGGTGCCGGACAATATCCCCAATAAGGAGCTGGTGGCGGCGCATCTCGGCAAGCCTTTGACGAAAGTGCCGGACCCTTTCGGCACGCATGAGAGCTTCGGCGCGCACAATAATGCGCGGCTGCGCGCCTTTCTCGACGCCTTCGGCTTCGCTTACGAATTCGCCTCCTCGACCGATTATTACGCCTCCGGCCGGTTCGACGCGGCGCTGCTGCATATGCTGGCGCGCTACGACGAGGTCATGAAGATCATGCTGCCGACGTTCCGCGAGGAGCGCGCGGCGACCTATTCGCCTTTCCTTCCCATCCATCCCTCGACCGGCGTCGTCATGCAGGTCCCGCTCGATGCGATCGACGCGACAGCCGGCACGATTTCCTGGCGTGATCCGGCGACGGGCGAGGCCTTCACGACGCCCGTCACCGGCGGCCATTGCAAGCTGCAATGGAAGCCGGACTGGGCGATGCGCTGGTACGCGCTCTCCGTCGACTACGAAATGGCGGGCAAGGACCTCATCGATTCGGTGAAGCTGTCGGGCGCCATCGTGCGCGCGCTCGGCGGCCGTCCGCCGGA
>PQAN01000120.1 GCA_003105285.1 Methylocystaceae bacterium | reverse complement strand
CCTCGTCCGCCAACGAGAGCGGCCATGGCCAGCGGCGCCGTTCCGCCAAAAAACGCATAGGCGGTGTTGTAGGACAGAGCGAAACCCGTAAATCGCACCTCGGGCGGAAAGCTGCGGACGATGATATAAGGGCCGAGGGTGATCGCGCCGATCGAGAAACCGCCCAGGGCATAGAGCGTCAGGACGCGCGCCTCCGCGCTCCCCAATGCGAGCCACAATCCGGCCGTGACGGCGAACATGAGGCCACTGCCGATGGCGAAAGTCTTGCCGCCGCCGATGACGTCCGCGGCCCAGCCGGCAAAGACGCCGCCGAGCATCAGCAGAAAGACGCCCCAGCAGTTCGCGGTGAAGACATCGGCCGCAGGATAATTCCATCGGGTCTGGAAATAGGTCGGAAGGTAGAGGAAATAGGTGACGAAGACGCCGGAGAAGACCCAGATGGCGGCCATGGAGACAACGATTTTGCGCCGATAACGCGCGAGCACGATCGAGACCGGCGGCCTCGACTCGGCCTCGCTCCGCGCGCGCAGGGCTTCGAAAACGGGCGTTTCCCGCAGATAGCGGCGCAGATGCACCGAGATCAGGCCGAACAATCCGCCGATCAGGAACGGAATTCGCCATCCCCAGGTGACGAGTTCCTCCGGACTCAGTATCGACGTCGCGACCTTGGAAGTGAGCGCGCCGAGCAGAATGCCGAGGCAGAGCCCGCCCATCAGCAGCCCGCAGGCGAAGCCGACGCGATTCTCGCGCACATGCTCCGCGCAGAAAATCCACGCGCCGGGCACTTCTCCGCCGACTGACAGCCCTTGCAGCATCCGGCAGGCGAGGAAGAGGAGAGGCGCGGCGATTCCGATCGTCTCATAATTCGGAAGCAGGCCGATGAGCAGGGTGGGCAGCGCCATCAGCAACAGGCCCACCGTGAACATCGTCTTTCGGCCGATGCGGTCGCCGAAATGCGCGAGGATCACGCCGCCGAGCGGGCGGACGACATAGCCGGCGGCGAAGACGCAGAACACCTGGATTTGCGAGAGCCAATCCGGCGTGTCGTGCGGAAAGAACACGGCGGCGAGCGTCGTGGTGAAGAAGGCCGCGACGATGAAGTCGTAGAATTCCAGCGCGCCGCCGAGCGAGGCGAGGGCGAGCGTCTTGGCGTCGTTGCCGGAAAGCCCGGCCGGCGCGGCGGAGGCGATCGAGCCTGCCGATATGGATCGCATCTGTGGCGTTCTCTTCGACGGCGTCGCATCGCCGCGGCCGCCCTCGGGCCGTCGCCGGGAGCGCCGTCTCCTGGGCGAGACGCCGGTCAGTGCTTGGTCGCGGTCACCAGCATGTCGACGTCTTCGCTGTAGATCGACCGCACGTCGCCAAATCCGAGCGAGCGCAGCGTCGCCAGAGTCGGCGCGCGATACATGATGTGATCGGGCGACTCGTCGCTGAGCAGATGCACGATCCAATCCTGCAGCAGATCGAGGCGGTTCACTTTGGCGAAAGCGTCGAACCAGCGCAGGACCGCGGCCTGCGTCGAGGCGAGATGCCGGGCGCGGTCGTCGTGCGCGAAGCGGTCGCCGTTCGCGAACAGGCCGCCCGGCGCGAGCATGCGCAAGATTTCCGCGAAGACCCGCTCGCGGTAGTCGTTGTGGAAATTGTGGATCGCATAGTTCGAAGCGACGACGTCGACGCTCACGTCCGGCTGCCGCCGAAGAAAGTCGAGGGCGTCGCTTTCGATCAGTTCGACACGCCCGGCCGCGACATAATCCGACAGATTGTCGCGCGCTTGCGTCAGCATCGCCGGCGATGCGTCCAGCGCGCGAAGATGCAGGTTTTCGCGCTGCGAGAGCAGCGACAACGTGCTCAGGCCGGTGCCGCAGCCGATCTCGAGCCCCCGCACTGCGACGCCCGGCTTCCAGGCCGCGACGGCGGCGCCGAGATTGCGGATCAGGATCGCGACATTGGGGCAAATGACGGCGAGAAATCCGTACTCTTCGCCGATGCGGCCGGTGAACATGTTCGACTCGTCCGTAGACGGCATGTTTCTCCTCCCACTCGTTCTTCGCCGTATTGGAGCGGCCTGTCGGCGCGCGCCCGGGGCCAGGCTGCCAACGCATCCATTTCCGCGGGTTGCGCACTACATAGGATCATCCTATGTTTGTCGGCAAAGACCTGTCAAGCTGTCGACGAACTGAGCCGCCTCCGTTGGCACCCGGCTTTTGCTGCTGCTATGAAAACGGCCATGTCCATCACGCTCCCGCAGGCGCCACGGCGCTCGCTCGTCGATTCGGCCATCGACGCGATCCGCACCCAGGTGGAGGGCGGCGCTTGGAACGTCGGCGAGAAGATTCCGACCGAGCAGGAGCTCGCCGGCATGCTTCGTGTCGGCCGCAACACCGTCCGCGAGGCGATCCGCGTCCTGTCTCACGCCCATGTTCTCGAAGTCCGTCAGGGCGACGGAACCTATGTTCGATCGAATGTCGACGCGGCCGAAATCATGCGCCGCGTCGGCCGATCGAGCCTGCGGGACCATTTCGAGCTACGGGCGATGCTCGAAACCGAAGCTGCCCGCCTCGCGGCGCATCACCGCTCGAAGGCGGATGTGGCGCTGCTGCGGAGTCTTCTGAAGCGCCGCGGAGAGAGGCGGGATCATGAGCTCCGGGAGGCGTTCGTCGACGCCGATATCGAATTCCACGAAGCGATCGCGCGGATTTCCGGCAATGCCGCGCTCGCCGAACTCTATCGTTACTTCTCGAGCGCAGTGCGCTTCTACATGCTGTCGGCGCTCGATGAGCGCGATCTGCCAATGCCGGGTATGGACCCCCATGAAACCGTCGTCGACGCGATCGATCGCCGGGACGCGGAGGCGGCCGCTGCGGCGGCTCGGGCTCTCTCGGCTCCCCTGATCAAGGCACTCGAGACCAGCGACGGCTCGGTCGGATGAAAGGCGACGGCATGCCGCAGCCCTTTTCGATACACAAGGGATAGATCTTCTGCTTGGCGGTATTACCTTCCAAAGATTGAATGTAATGTTGCCCCGTCGACACAGACGCAAATCAAAGCCACGAAATTCGAGAGATTCTGCCGCAGCCGCTTCATCGCTTAACTTTCGCACTCATCAAGGCCTATATAGCCGGATTGCCATTCGATAGACCAAGAGGCGAACGATGGTGCACATGTTCAGCAGGATTGCTGCTGTCACCGGGGGACGCAGCGCAGCCGCCCAACCGTTGTTCGAGGCGTTGGCGGCCGAGTGGCGAGCGGCGGGAACGAAAATAGCGGGCGTGATCGCCGAACCGCATGGCCCCTTGGATCGCACCTGCACCGCAGGCGTCCTCCGCGACATAAATTCTGGTGGCGCTTATCAGATTCATCTTGAGACGCCGCCGGCGGGCACGTCATGCGACATAGATGCGGCTGGCGTTCGAAGCGCCTGCGCGGCAGTGCTCAAGAGCCCATCGTTGCCACATCATCGAAACCGAAAACGACAGCTTCCGCTTCAAGAACAGCTCGGCGAAAGCCCCCAAACCCACATAGGAGAAATCTCGTAACTTGACGAACGCCTGACACTCGAACCATCATCAACCCGGGTCGGTTCTCAATGGAAATCCTGGGTCAAATCTCGGCGAAAATCGACAATCTGCGATCGGCGGCGAAGACAGGAAGGGCAAGAGGCGAGCCCGTGACCGGTGCCGGATGAACGTTTACCGACGTTCGCTGCGAATCCCGTAACGGTCCATTTTATGGTAGAGTGTAGCGTGATGCCGAGATCGCGTGCGGCGCGCGCGACATTTCCGCCATTCAACGCCAGCACCCAACGCACTGCGTGTTCTTCCCACGTGGCAAGAGAACGTGATGCGATTGTTGAACACCCCGACGCCTCGGCCGGCGCAACGACAGAACCAACTCGAATCGCATCAACGCGGATACGCTGCTGTGTGCGTGCGACAACATGTTCACTTACGCTGGTAAGGTCGCTCATGCTCAGAAATCGCCATGCCTGCCAGCCGAAATCCTGCGTCAGATACTTGCCGATCAAGTCGGAAAAATTGCCGCCGAGTATATCCAGCGCCGCGCGATTGGCGCCGAGAATCTCGCCCTCGCTCGACACGAGAAGCTTACCGTCGGCGAGGCTCGACGCTCCGGTCAGCGTGCTGGCGTCGTCTAGCAGGCTGTTGAAAAAGCCACCGGCGTCGCTTTGAGGACGGCTTCGTCGCCACTGTCGTATTCAAATTCGATCTCGATAGCGCCGTCTTCGAGCAGTTCGGCGCTTCCCTCGCCGGAGACTTCGTCCATTTCGTCGAAGCCGATCCAGGTGAAGGCGATGGAGGTTGGACTGTATTCCACGTCCAGGGTCGCCTGCATCGCGCCGAAGGCGATTTCGCCGCGGCCGTCGGCGCCGATGATGATCGTCGCCTGCCCGCAGAGGTCGAGATAGGCTCGATCCCAGATGTCGGCCTCGACGATCCGCCAGCGACCGACGAGCTTGCAACCCGTGGGCGCGCTCATGTCGACGCCGCCATGAGCTTTGGCAGCCGCACCAGATTGTAGGCGGCGGCTGCGAAGGTGAAGGCGAAGCCGACCCGTTCGCGGCCCCTGAACTTGGTTTGCTCCTGCCCGGCGACGGTCTTGATCCAGCCGAAGCCTTCCTCGATCCTCTTGCGAATGCACTGGCTGATGACGTAGCCCGCGTGCCGCGTCGTGCGCCCGTCGATCGCCGAGGCGCGTCCAGAGATGTTTTGCGCCACATGCGGCGTCACCTTCATCGCGCGCAGCTCATTGACGAAGTCTTCGGCGTCATAGGCCTTGTCAGCGCGTCCGCGGGCGATCGGCGCGCGGCTCGATCATGTGCAGCGCAGCGATACGCTCGGCATGACCGTCCGCCGGGGTCAGGCAGGCGCCGACGAAGAGCGCGTCGTTGACGCATGCGTCTCGTTCGAACGCTTCTCGCCATGGAAATCCGTTTCTTTGTTGCGATCGCCGCCTTCGCTCGGCGGCTCGTCTGCTCCCTCTTTAGACTTGAAGCTCTTCATCGACGCCCAAGCCTGGATCAGCGTGCCGTCGACCGAAAAATGCTCCGTGCTCAGGAGCCGCTTCACGCGCGGCTGTTCCAGGATGGCGTTCAAGAACTTCACGGCGATGTCGCCTTCGAGGAGGCGATCGCGGTTCTTCGAGAAAGTCGAATGATCCCAGACCGCGTCGTCGATCCCCAGACCCACGAACCAACGAAACAGAAGGTCGAACTCCAGCCGCTCCATGAGCTGGCGCTCCGAGCGGATCGAATAAAAGGCTTGCAGCAGCATCGCCCGCAGCAGCTTCTCGGGCGGGATCGACGGCCAGCCCATCGGAGAATAGAGCACAGAAAACTCTTTCTCGAGCTCGGAGAGGGACTCGTTCACGAGCTGCCGGATCGTTCGCAGTAGATGGTTCTTCCCGACCCGCGCTTCAAGGTCGACATAGCTGAAAAGCGGCCCTGATCGCGCATCCTCGCCCCGCATGATTCATTCCTCGCTGCCGCAAGGAGATTGAATCACATCGAAATTTTGAGAACCAGCGACTTTTTCAACAATCTGCTAGAGCGCGTTGACATTCAGCGCGTTCATTTGGACGCGCTGAATGTCAACGCGCTC
>PQAN01000119.1 GCA_003105285.1 Methylocystaceae bacterium | reverse complement strand
AACCAGATTCGTCCGATCCTGCGCCTGGCGCGGGCGGCGGAGGAGTTCGGCAAGGGTCGCGAGGTCGAGTTTTCTCCGCGCGGCGCGCGCGAGGTGCGTCAGGCGGGCGCCGCCTTTCTGGAGATGAAGCGCCGCGTCGAGCGCGCGATCGAGCAGCGCACGACGATGCTGAACGGCGTGTCGCATGATCTGCGCACGATCATCACCCGATTCAAGCTGTCCCTCGCGCTGATGCAGGATACGCCCGAGGCGGCGGAGATGAAAAAAGACGTCGACGAGATGGAGCATATGCTCGAAGCCTATCTCGCTTTCGCGCGCGGCGACGCCGGCGAAACGGCGGCGCCGACCGACGTCGCCGCCGTTCTCGAGGACTTGCGAACGGATTCGGCGCGGCGCGGCCTCACAGCGGAGGCGAGCTTCTCCGGCCGGCGGCAGGTCACGCTGCGCTCCGCCGCCTTCAAGCGCTGCCTCGCCAATCTCGTCGGCAACGCCCAACGCTACGGCAAGCGTATCGAACTGAGCGGCGAGAACGACGGCAGGACGCTGACCATACACATCGACGATGATGGTCCCGGAATTCCGCCGGAGCGCCGCGAGGACGCGTTCCGGCCGTTCTATCGGCTGGATGAATCACGCAATCAGGACGAGGGCCACTCCGGGCTCGGCCTGGCCATCGCCCGCGACATCGCCCGTTCGCATGGCGGCGACATAAGGCTCGACGCCAGCCCGCTCGGCGGCTTGCGCGCCACGGTGACGCTGCCGGTGTGAGGCAATGACAAGTCGATCGCCGAAGCCGTCGGTATGACCTACCCCTCGGCGGGGCACGCGATCTCCTTCGTCACCGCTTCGGCGAAGGCTTTGACGCCCGTGTTGTTGCGCAGCGGACCGGGTTTCTGATTGCCCGTCCAGATGACAAAAGTGACGATGCCTCTGTTGATGTGCAGCACTTTGTATCTGTCCTTGCCGGCGGTCGCATAGCATTTCCCCGGCTGTATCGCTTCGGCGCTCAAAGGCATCGTCTGTTCTCCAGCATCCCTGGCCCGGCCGTCGGCTCGCGCCGGGCCTTCGGCAATATCCGTCATAATTCCTTGCCGCCGGTCGCGTCGTCGCGAACGCGCCTGGCCGATCCTTCAATAAACATGCCGGACGCCGCGCCGCGCGCCTTTGGCGCCCAAACTGCTACGAGCGGAGCGCCCTGCCTTCAATGGGGCGACGCGCCGCCGAACGCCCACTCTCGGCGACTCATGAAACGGACACGCAAAGGAGGACAGATATGGCGGATTATAAGGTGACGGTCGAAGAGCGACCCGACGGGAAGTGGGCCTGTTTTCTGCATTTGCCCGGCCATGACCAGCCGTTCGACCTCGGCAAGCAATTCAAGAGCGAGGAGCGCGCCGAGGCGTGGCTCACCGTCTCCGAGGCGACGACCGCGATCGATATGATCGTCGCGAAAAACAGGAAATAGCCGCGCCGGCGTCAGACGCCTGTCGGATATCGGACAGGCGTCCTCGGCGCTCGGTTCGCCTCGTCCGACAGTTCGGACCGCAAAATGCTTTTCCAATCCGAGTTCGACCGACCTACATTCGGAGAGACGACGATGCCAGTGAACCTTTCGGGAGATTGGACGGATGCCGACATCGCCAAACTGATCGGTTCGGTTACCGACGATCGGGATTGGCGTCTGGAGGTCGACGCCGACGGCGTCGCCGACCTCGCGGACAAGACGGCGCATCCGACCGACGCCGCCTATGACGAGGGACTGCATTGCTTCCTGGAGACCTGGATGCAGGGCACGGACTTCGTCGGTCCCTCGGCGGCGGGCGACAAGGAGCTCGTCGGCAAGATCGCCAAGGCGCTGCGCGAAAATTATCCGACCTTGAAGGCGACGAAATTCGTCTATATCGCGCTGTGATCGACGCTGGCTCGGCGTCAGCGACCGACCCCGACGGGCCGAGCGAGCGAGGACCGTAAACCTTCTTTAAGGCTCGCGGTCCTCATGCCTTCCTGACGTCACACCGGCGCCTGGCCGTGACGATCGTCTTCGTGATGATGTCGGCGGCGACGCGTCTCATATTCGAAGTCTTCGTCCTCGTCCCGCAGATGATGGCGGGCGTGCCGACGACGGCCGGCGAAGCCGCCGAAGACGGCGCGCGCCAGACCGCGCAGAGGCGAGGCCAGACGCGTCACATCCTCGATTCGCTCGATGACGCTCTCGCTGCGTGAGAGTTCCTGGTCGAGCGCCGCCTTGGTACGGCACAGATCGGCGTCGCGATCCTCGAACCAGACGCCGAGCACGCGCCACCAGGCGATCGCCAGACCTTGCAGCTTGAGAGCGCCGAGCGTCCCCTCGCTGCCGATATCGGCCGCCTCCAGCATGAAACGCATCGAATTGACCACCTGCCGGTTGAGCGCCGCGGCGGCGAAGGGGTCGGTCGTTACCCATTGCGCGACGCCTTCGAGAGCGTTGCGATAAGGCTCCAGCGCCTCGAGCCGGCGCAGCAAGACCTCGTAAAGCCGCTCCTTCGCCGGCTCGGCGGCGTATTCGCCGAACGCTTCGTCCAGCACCTGCCGATCGATCCGGCGCGAGAAAGCCGCGAGCACGGCGCCCTTGGACGGGAAATAATCGCGGAAATCGGAGAGCGACACGCCCGCTTCATGGGCGATGTCGCCGATCGCTATGTCCTCGAAGGCGCGTCTGCCTGCGAGCTTCATCAGGGCTTCGATGATGCGGTCGCGCGTCCCATTTGGCCCATCCGGCCGGGCTCGACTCGTCGCCGCAGCGCCCTCGCCGGGCGCGGCCTTCGGAGCGCCCTCGCCCTTCCCAGCCGCTTCATAGGATTTGTCGGTGAACGTCATCACGCCCCTCCCGAGTCGTTTCCGTACAATTTAGGGCATCCGATCCAAACCGGAAGACGCTCGGCCGATGAAATCGCGCGCTCATGAAGACGCGCGCCGCCGTCAACCGGACAATTCCTCGGCGCGGCGCTTCGCCGCCCGCACGGCGCGCTTCAGCAACGGCCCCAACCCATCCTCGGCCATGAGCGTCTGCAGGGCCGCGGCCGTCGTGCCGCCGGGCGAGGTGACATTCTCGCGCAAAGCGGCGGGCGAGACATCCGGGCTGCGCCGCAGCAGTTCGCCGGCCCCCGCGACCGTCGTCCGTGCGAGCCTCGCGGCCGTCGCCTCGGGCAGGCCGGCGTCGACGCCGGCGCGCGTCAGCGTCTCCACGAAATAGAACACATAGGCAGGGCCGGAGCCCGAGACGGCCGTCACCGCGTCGATGAGCGCTTCGCTCTCGACCCATTCCACTTCGCCGACGCTCGCCAGCAGAGCGTGAGCGGACTTGCGTTGCGCCGGGCTGACGGCGGGACTGGCGAATGCGCCTGTAATTCCCCGGCCGATCGCCGCCGGCGTGTTGGGCATGGCGCGGACGATCGCGCTCGCCTGCGGCAGACGCGCCGCGAGGTCTTCGACGCGCTTGCCGGCCAGAATGGAAATGACGAGCGCGTTTCGAGCGGTGTCGGCGGCGATCGAGGGCGCGACGATGTCGAGCAATTGCGGCTTGATCGCCAGCACCAGCGCCTCGGGCGCGTCGCGCTGCTGGGGATTGAGGCGGAAGCCGCGTTCTTCGGCGAGCGTCTTCAATTCCGGCGACGGGTTGGGCTCGAGGATCGCGACCCCCTCGCCCGTCAGCCCACGCGCCGCCCAGCCCTGGAGCAGCGCCAGCCCCATTTTGCCGGCCCCGACCAATGTGACGGAACTCGGCAGTCCGGCCGCTTCGGCCATTTCGCTCACGCCTCGCCTTTGGTCTCGAAGGTCGCGGTCTCCAACGCCTCTTTGGCGCATTTTCCCGCCCAGAGAACGAATTGGAAAGCCTGATAATAGCGCTCGCAAGTCTCCAGCGCATGGTCGAGCAGCGCCGCGCATTGCGGGCCGGAAGGCTGCGCTCCCCCCGCCAGCAGCAGGCCCTGGCGGTGCATGACGACGCCCTCGGAAGGCCACAGGTCGAAGTGCCCGACCCAGAGCTGTTCGTTGATGGTCCGGATCAGAGCCTGCGCCTCGGCGCGGCGGCGTTCCGGCACGCGCAGATCGAAAGCGCAGCTCACATGCAGCGTCTCGAGATCGGAGAGCCAGGTGAAAGCGACATGATAATCCGTCCAGCTTCCGGCCACCGAGATCGAAATTTCGTCTTCGTCGTCGCGATCGAAGGTCCAGTCGTTGGTGGCCGCCAATTGCTCCACGATATCGACAGGGTGTTGGGGACGTTCCAAGTTTTTTTCTGATGCGATCAGCATGAGCGAAACCTAATGTGAGGGTCGGCCGGACTCGAGCAACAGACACATCGAACGGCAACGCGCGGAACACCTCTCGAGCGACTCTCATCAAATGTTCCCGAAAACATCAGAACAACGAATCGTCTCGATCTTCCACTATACTCCACACACTTGAAATGCCGCCGACTTTCAGCATCGATCAAGCGGACTCCGAACTAGGGGTCACGGCGGCACAGTGGTGGATTCGCGGGCGGCGGTCTACTGGGGTGAAGCCAGCGTCCACAAGCTGAAGCTTCCGCAAGGCAAAAAACCACTGGACAAGTCTCGCTCACGCAGCTTGCGCGAAATTCGCTTTTGGCGCTCAAGGCGCAAAAAGACGCAGGCCCCGGCCCCCGACGGGCCAAGGCTACGCTTTGCGCCGGACCGGGCCGGGGCCTCGATTTATCGCAGCGACGCGCTCCGGCTTTCAGCGCTGAGCCGGGGCGATCTGGTTGCGCGGATCGTCCCTCGGATCGACATAGTCGATGCCCCAAGGGCCGATCGCATCGATCTGCACCACCGATTCCTCGTCCACGAAGACGTAGTGCACCACGCCCGGCGGCATGGTCGAGAGACTTCCGGCCGGCAGAGCCTCGGCGCTGGCGCGATCCGCCGCCGGCCCCATGCCCAGATCGATCTTTCCGGAAATCACCGTCACGACTTCGGGCTTGGGATGCGTGTGCGGGGGAATGCGATAGCCCTTGGGCGCCTTGAGCCGAATGACGAATGCGCCCTCCTTGGCCGGATCGCCGAACAGCACCGCCGCCTCCGCGCCCGCCGGCAGCGAAGCCGGAGCCGCCTGCCATTGTATGTCTTTCGGCAGGAAGACCTTGTGCGTCCCGATCGCATCGGCGAAAGCGCCCGCGCCCGAGGCGAGCGCGACGACGCCGACCGCCATGCCGATATAGCCTCGTTTCATTTGCGGCTCCTCGCGATACCGGGAGACGGCGCTTCGCCGTCTCGACCCGCCGCCTATATAGGGCGCCCGACAAAGAGCGCCCCTCTATCGAGGTCGCGGCGCCTTTTTGTTTCCGGCGCGGCGTCAGCGCCAGTAACATTCGAGCAACCTCCTTGCGTCATATTGCTCCCGTCTCGCGGATGCGGCGGATCGACCCGCATATAATATCGAATGAATCGAGCGTCGGAGAGTAGAGTCATGAAATCGCGAGATACTTTGGTCCGTTTGAAGCGTTTCCAGGCCGAAGAAAAGCGCCGCCGCGTTGCGCAATTACAGACGATGATCGCCGAATTCACGCGTATGACCGGCGATCTCGATCGAGAAATCGCCTATGAGGAGCAACGGGCCAATATCAGCGACCCGTTTCATTTCGCCTATCCCACCTATGCGCGCGCTGCGCGCACGCGCCGCGACAATCTCATTCGCTCGGTCGGCGATCTGCGGGATCAGCTCGCCGAGGCCGAGGTTCATCTGAAGGAAGCGGTCGAGGAGCTGAACAAGGCGCAAAGCCATGAGGCGCGCGACCGCGGCGCCGACCGCCTGCCCGACCTGCCGCCGGACCGCCGCGCCGGCGACCACAGAGAAGCGATCCGCCGAGTTTGAGTCGGCGGCGCGCGAGTCGAGTCTCGCGGGTCCGAGCGCACCCGTGGACCGCGAGTCTCGGCTCGCTTTCAAGCAGCTCCCTGCTCGGCTCGCGAAGCCATCCGACGCCCTGCGTCCAGGCTTGCGGTCGCGCCGCCGCCGTGCGACTGAGGGCCTCGATCTCTCCGATGGGGACAGGTCGAACCTACGCGCAAGGCGCCGCATGAAAAAAACTCTGGAATATGTCTGGCCCGTCGTGGGCCTGCTGGCGGTGATCGGCTCCTTCTACCTCCTCTACGGCGAGTTCCGCGGCGAGTCCGTGGGCCAGGAAGTATGGGCCGATCTGAGAGCCATCTCCCTCACCCATTGGCTGGCGGCCGGCCTCTCGACATTGCTCGCCTATGCCGCGCTCGCGTGGTACGACCGGATCGCGCTCCTGCATCTCGGCGTCAAACATATCTCATGGATTTTCATTTCGGTTTGCTCATTCACCACCTACGCGCTGTCGCACAATATCGGCGCATCCGTGTTTTCCGGCGCAGTGGTGCGCTATCGCGCCTATTCCACCAAGGGCCTGTCGGCGGGCCAGGTCGCCGTGCTCGTGGTCTTGTGCTCTTACACTTTCGGGCTCGGCACGATCCTTCTCACGGGGCTTCTGCTCACCTATGACCCGAGCCTGCTGCATCGCCTCTCGGGGATGCTGCCCGACGTTCTCACCAATGAGCGCACGGCCCTGACGATCGGCCTCGGCTGCCTCGGAGCCGTCCTTCTCTACGTCGTCGGCTCGCTGATGCACTTCAAGCCGATCGACATCGGCAGGCTGCATATTCTCTATCCTCGCCCCGGCATCATGTTGCGGCAGTTGTTCGCCGCGCCCATGGAGCTGATCGGCGCGGCGGGAATCATCTATTTCGCTCTGCCGGATACGGGCAATCCGGGCTATCTCATCGTCCTCGGCACGTTTCTCCTGTCCTTCTCGGCGGCGCTCGTGTCGCACGCGCCGGGCGGCCTGGGCGTGTTCGAGCTCATCTTCATCAAAGCCATGCCGGACGTGCCGCGGCTCAAAGTGCTGTCGGCGCTCCTGGTGTTCCGGCTGCTCTATCTGATCGTGCCGCTGCTGATCGCGCTCGTCGTCGTCCTGCTGTTCGAGCGCGACAGACTCGCCCGGGCGCTGCGCGGCCAGACGGAAGAAGAAGAAGGCGGTCAGGAAGACAAAGAGCCGGCCGCCTGAGGCGGCCGGCTCTTTATGGCGATTTCCGCCCTGTGGCGGAGATCAGAGTCGATATTGCTGAAGCCGCGTCGTTCTCAGACCGGCGAGGCCGTGCTGGTCGATCGACATCTGCCAGCTCAGAAACTCGTCGACGGTCAGCGTATAGCGGCTGCAGGCCTCCTCGAGCGAGAGGAGGCCGCCGCGCACCGCCGCGACGACCTCGGCCTTGCGGCGGATCACCCATCTCTTCGTCGTGGGCGGCGGCAGATCGGCGACGGTCAAGGGGCTCCCGTCGGGGCCGATCACATATTTGACACGCGGACGATGCGTCTCGGTCATCTTGTTACTCGCATACTCGAACCACTACTCGACGGCAGCCTTTATAAAGCCCGTCGATTTAAGATTTGCCTAAGCGAAACCCCTGTGTTTGCCGCCAATTGTGAAGCAAAATTTCGTGAGATTCGCGGGCCCGCCGCAGCCCGCGAAGCCGCGCTCAGTCGGCGATCGTCTCGACCTTGACCCGGGCCAGCCCGGCCGAGCGAAAGCCCAGGCTCTGGGCGGCTCGGGTCGACACGTCGATCACCCGGCCACGAACGAACGGCCCGCGGTCGTTGATCGTGACGATGACGGATCGGCTATTGCCGAGATTGGTCACGCGGACTTTCGTGCCGAACGGCAGAGTGCGGTGCGCCGCGGTAAAAGCGCCGACATGCCCGCCACTCGCGGTCCGGCCGTGATAGCCATAGAAAGACGCCTTGCCCGACCATGACTGCGCTTGCGCCGCGGCCGTCATGCACAGCAGGGCGATCATTCCAAGGATCCATTTTTTCAATACGTCACTCCTTTTATGCTCGATTTTCGACGAGGGTCGGCGACCCCTCGCGTCCGGGCTCCGGAGAGTCCAGGGCGCATCGTCGAGTAGAGCCGAGCTAAGGGCGACTTGTGATGAAATAGTGGCGCGCCGACCGATCGTGTTTATCGACGCCGCTACAAGAATTTCCGGCAAGGCGCGCTACAAAATATTCGCATGTATTCTATACTATATCAGCGAAATAATCATGGATGTATTTTATTATATTCGATCATGCGTATTACTTTATGTTGCAGAAATGCAACAACTGCCGAAAAAGATCAAAATCTACGTCGGCGCGGTCGCCTTGCGCAGGGACGCCGCCCCTCTCGGCGATCGACACGGTCGCTCGTCCAGCGGCTCCGGGAATGGTTCGCTTCGCTCACAGTGACGCCCGAGGTGGGAGGCGTCTTCAGGGCGACCGACTTTCCCTATCGAGCGCGAAACGGCCCGGCCCCGCGCTGGCGATGAACAGAAAGACGAAGCAATAGAGAACCGCCAGCTCGCCTTGATTGTGGATCGGCAAAAGCGCCTTGCCGGCATGTCCGAGAAAATAGGCGAACGCCATTTCACCCGCCAGAACGAAGGCGACCGGCCGCGTCAGAAAACCCACCAGCAGGAAAAGGCCGCCGACGAATTCGATGACGCCGGCCGCTCCGGTGAGCGAGACGAGGCGCAGCCCGTCGAACATCGGAACATGCGGGACGCCGAACAACTTGGCCGTTCCGTGCTGCAGAAACAGCAGCGCCGCGACGACCCGCAGGAGTCCGAGCAGATAAGGCGCCCAAGTGCAGGGCAAAATGGTCCAGCTCATGATGACGCCCCCGAGGCGCATTCAGGCGATCGAGGCGATCTCTTCGAACGCGAAACGCGGACCACGCGGGTAGAGTTTCGCCGGATCGCCGTAACCGATGTTGACGAGAAAATTCGACTTGACCGTTCCCTGCGGAAAAAATTCGGCGTCGACCTTGGCGTTGTCGAAGCCGCTCATCGGCCCGGCGTCGAGGCCGAGCGCCCGCAAGGCGAGGACGAGGTAGGCGCCTTGCAACGAGCCGTTTCTGAACGCCGTCGCTCGAATAAGCGCGTCATTGCCGGTAAACCAGGACTTCGCGTCGGTGGCGGGATAGAGACGCGGCAGGTGCTCGTAGAATTTCACGTCATGGGCGATGATGGCGGTGGCCGGCGCCGCCAGCGTCTTTTCCAGATTGCCGGGGGAGAGCGCGGGGGCGAGACGCGCCTTGGCTCGGTCGGAGCGCACGAAGACGATGCGCGCCGGCAGGCTGTTGGCGCTGGTCGGCCCCCATTCGGCGAGTTCGACGGCCCGGCGCAGAAGTTCGTCCGGAACCTCGCGATCGAGCCAGCCATTATGGGTTCTCGCTTCCGTGAACAATTGCGCGAGCGCGCTCTCGCTCAGCGGTTCGCGCGCCTGGATCGGGTCTGACGCCATATTCTCCTCCATGTAAAAATACCGCCGATCAAATGTCGCGGCCTTCGACCTCCAGTCGAAGCCGCTCTTCGGCTTTTCGCCACTCTTCGCGGCGCGGGTCGAGCGAGAGCGCGCGACGATAGGCGTCCAGAGCCTGTTTCGGCGCGCCGGCGCGCTCTTGCAACGCGCCCATGGCCGCGAGCGCGTCGAAGCGCCTCGGCTCGAGCTTTACGGCCGTTTCGAAATCGCGCTCGGCGCCGTCCGTGTCGCCGACGACGAGTCTCGCATTGGCGCGGCCCACGAACCCCTCGGGCCAGGACGGCTCCAACGCGACGATACGGTCGAAGAGAGTGAGGGAAAGCGACGAATCGCCGAGGGTCGCGGCGAGCGCCGCGCGGGCGAGCAGCAGATCCGCAGTCTCCGAGCCGGACCGCGCCCAGAGACGGCCGATCGAGCCGGCGATCGAATGCGCCTCCTCCACGTTCTCGGCTCCAGCGAGGCGCATAAATAGCGCGTCGAGCATATTCTCGCGCTTTCGGCCCCGGCGCTCCGGCCCGGCGGCGCGCTCGTCGCCGGCCCTCGGCGACGCTTCCGGCGGGCCAGATCTCCGCGATGGATTGAAAACGCGCGCTCCAGGCGGGAGGGGAATGGGAACAGGCCCGAGGCCGGGAATGTCGAGATAATGCTCCTGCCCCTGCTCGACGAACGGCCGCGCCTCTCTGGCTTCGGCGCCGGGAGACGCGAGCAGACACCCGGCGAGAGTCGCCGCGGCGAATCGAGAAAGGCTTCGGAGCGCTCTGCTCATGGCGGCCGAGTTTAGCCGCAACGCCACGCCCGACACAATAAAGGGCCGCCCTTTGGGGCGGCCCTTCGAGAGTTTTATCCGTCCGCGAGCGGGTCGAGGATCAAAGAGCCTTCAGTTGATCGGCCGAGGATTTGCCGGTGCGGCGATCCTGGGTGATCTCGTAGCTGACCTTCTGGCCCTCGCGCAGATCGCGCAGGCCGGCGCGCTCCACCGCGCTGATATGGACGAAGACGTCCTTGTCGCTGTCATCCGGCTGGATGAAGCCGTAGCCTTTTTGAGCGTTGAACCATTTCACGGTTCCAGTAGCCATTTCATCTCTCCAAACAAGCAGGGAGAAAGCCCGCATGCGCGGGGCCGGGTCGATCGATGTTTGGGAGAGGTCGTCAGCGGCTCCGTTTCCGAAGCAAGGCCAAGTCGTCAGGCCGAAAATCGATGTGACGAAATATAGAAAGGCGATGCGCCGAATGCAATGGCGGAAAACGAAAAGCGCGCCTACGCAATTGCCGTAGGTCACGCTTTGCTAACCATAAGCGCCGCCGCATGATCCGGTTCACACTCCATTCAGTCTCGAGACCTCAGTCTTTCCTCGGAATTCATGATCAATGGTTCTAATTCGACTCGAATGATCATGGCGACGCAGCGGACGATAGCAAAATATTCCCGCCGTCCGGCATGGAGCAGAAAAAAATGATCGAGCTCGTTCGGCGCATCATCGACACTCAGGGGCGCTTGCCGGTCACGGCGCAGAACCTCTCTCCGGATTCCGATCTCTACGAGGCCGGGCTGACCTCTTTCGCGGCGATCCAGATCATGCTGGCTCTGGAAGAAGCGTTGGGGCTGGAGTTTCCCGATCATATGCTCCGCCGTCAGAATTTCGCGTCGATCAATTCGATCCTCGCCTGCCTGCGTCAGCTCGAGCGCAAGGCCGCCTGAGGCTCTTCGCCTCACAGCCTCCGGCGGGCGTCTCGGCTGTCGAGCCCTCGCCCGAACCTGCCGCGAAGCGGTGTCCGATTCGCGCAACAGGCAACACATATTCTCCTTGTCGCGCACATTTCTTCGCGCCGTGTGGAAAAGACTCACAAGCCGCGACGCGACATCGAAGCAGGCGGCCTTTTCGATCTTTGTCATTGGCGCGGGCGTCCAATTCATGCAGAATTAGCTTGTTCTCGAGTGCTTATCGCGTAGGCGTCCCAAAGCATCGACGACAGAACGCCCGACAAGACATCGAGAGACTTCATGCCAGCGATCGAACAATTGCCGGGACGGCGGCCTTTGCAGGTCGCGCCGCTCGAAGCGCCGTCCTATCGCACGCCGCCGCACAATATCGAGGCGGAGCAGGCGCTGCTCGGCGCCATTCTCGTCAACAACGACGCCTTCGATCGCGTTTCCGATTTCCTGCAGCCGGCGCATTTCTCCGAGGAGCTGCACAGACGCATCTTCGAGGTGACGGCGCAGATCATCCGCGCCGGCCGAATCGCGACCGTCGTCACGCTGAAGACCCATCTCGGCGACATCGAGCTGCCGGGCGGCGTGACGATGCCGGCCTATCTCGCGCGCCTCGCGGCGGAGGCGACGACCATCATCAACGCCGAGGACTACGGCCGCACCATCCACGACCTCGCGGTGCGCCGCGAGCTGATCGTCATCGGCGAGGACATCGTCAACACCGCCTATGATTCGCCGGTCGACGCGGCTCCGCGCGCGCAGATCGAGGAGGCGGAGCGCAAGCTCTACGCCGTCGCCGAGACCGGGCGCTACGACGGCGGCTTCCAGCGTTTCTCCGACGCGCTCACTGTCGCCATCGACATGGCGAGCAGCGCCTATCAGCGCGACGGACATCTCTCCGGCACGGCGACCGGCCTCGTCGATCTCGACGAGAAGATGGGCGGCTTGCAGCGATCCGATCTCGTCATCCTCGCCGGCCGTCCCGGCATGGGCAAGACGGCGCTCGCCACCAATATCGCCTTCAACATCGCCAAGGCCTATGAATTCGAGGAGCAGCCCGACGGCTCGCACAAGACGGTCAACGGCGGCATCGTCGGCTTCTTCTCGCTCGAAATGTCGGCCGAGCAATTGGCGACGCGCGTCATCGCCGAGCAATCCGGCGTGCCCTCGTACAAGATTCGGCGCGGCGACATCAACGAGAACGATTTCCGTCGCATTACCGAGGCGGCGCGGGAGATGCAGAGCATCCCTTTCTTCATCGACCAGAGCGGCGGCATCTCGATCGCCCAGCTCACCGCGCGGGCGAGGCGTCTGAAGCGTCAGCGCG
Source organism: Methylocystaceae bacterium (assembly GCA_003105285.1). Lineage (GTDB taxonomy): Bacteria > Pseudomonadota > Alphaproteobacteria > Rhizobiales > Beijerinckiaceae > Methylosinus. The sequence continues at coordinate 4,814 of PQAN01000119.1, read as the reverse complement.
GGCTCGACCTGCTGGTCGTCGACTATCTGCAATTGCTCGCCGGCTCCAAGACGCGCAACGACAATCGCGTGCAGGAGCTGACCGAAATCACCACCGGTCTCAAGGCGCTCGCCAAGGAGCTGAATGTGCCGATCGTCGCTCTGTCGCAGCTCTCCCGTCAGGTGGAGAGCCGCGACGACAAGCGGCCGCAGCTCTCGGACCTGCGCGAATCCGGCTCGATCGAGCAGGACGCCGACGTCGTCATCTTCGTCTATCGCGAGGAATATTACCTGCGGAACCGCGAGCCGCGCGAAGGCACGCCGGAACATATCACCTGGATGGACGAGATGGAGCGCGCCCATGGCCGCGCCGAGGCGATCATCGGCAAGCAGCGACACGGCCCCACCGGCACGGTGATGCTCGCCTTCGAGGCCGAGGTGACGCGCTTCTCGAACCTCGCCGACGAGGACAAGCTGCCGGCGAGGATGTGAGGCGAGCCCTCGCCCGTGCATGACAATCGATCGACCGGACGTGAAACACGCTTCGAGCGTGATCACGGCTCGGATGTCGGAATGATCCGATCCGCGCCGTAAGGCGCTTCGACGGCCGTCTGCGCCTCGCCCGCGACGATCGGACGGCCCACCCCATTGTCGCTCGACCATGCGCTCAGCAGCTCCCAAGCGACGGCCAGCACGACCGGGCCGAGGAACAGGCCGATGATGCCATGAGCGAGAACGCCGCCGATGACGCCGACGACGATCACCAGCATCGGCGTCGTCAATCCGCGCGCGATGACGATCGGCTTCAGCACATTGTCCACGAATGTGACGGACAACATACAGACGGTGAAGAGCAGCGCCGACGTGGTCGGCAGCTCCATCCAGCTCCAGACGATGGAAGGCGCGACAACCAGAAGCGGACCGATCTGGATGATCGCCAGCACGAGAATGCAGAGCGTCAGCAGACTGGCGCCGGGCACGCCGGCGAGTTGCAGGCCGAGACCGCCGATCGCAGCCTGCAGCAGCGATACGCCGATCACGCCGCGCGACACGGTGCGGATCGTCGAGCCGGTCAATTCGACGAAATGCTCGGCTCGTTTCGAATCGATGCGCGTCGCAGCCGTTTTGACGGCGTGGACCAGCGAAGGTCCCGGCGAAAACAGAAACCCGGCGATAATCACCGAGACGAGAAATTTGAAAATGCCCGCGCTCGCGCTCTTCGTCGCGTCGAGCGCGAACTCGCCGAGCGGCTTCAGTTGCGGAACGACCTCGGCCAGCGCGCTACGCAGATTGGTCGACGCCTGTTCCCAGAAGTCATGGACCGGGCCGCCGATCAGCGGCCAGTTCTTGAGCGCCTCGGGCGGCGGCGGAACCCATAGCGCGCCGGTGTCGATCTGCACCGCGAGCGTGCGAAGACCATCGACGACGCCTAGGCCCAGCCAGGTCACTGGTCCGATGACGACCAGCAGGCCGAGAACCGTGATCAGCGCCGCCGCCCATCGGCGACGCCCGCCGAGGACCCGCGCCGCCCAGTCGAAGATCGGATAGAGCGCCACGGCCAGCACGGCGCTCCAGATCACGATCGGGATGAAGGGCCGGACGAGGAGGAACGACCAATAGGCGAGAAAGGCGAGAATCCCCAATCGAATGACCAATTCGATGAGGGTCGCGTTCAGTCGGCGTCCGATTCTGTCGCGCTGGGCTTCGATCACCTGCATGTTCCTCGGAACTCGGCGAGGGGCGTGGACGCAACATAGCGCAAGTCGCGCGATCGTTCACGCCCCGGCCTGATCGGCGTGCAGCGCGGCGAGCTCCGCGTCCTTCGCCGCGACCTTGGCGACCGAGGGCCGCGCGGCGACGCGCTCGACATAGGAGACGATCTCGGGCAATTCCGGGACGAGCTTGAAGCCGGTCGTCCAGCGCAGCGCAGTGCCCCACAAAATATCGGCGGCGGTGAAACGTTCGCCGAGCAGATAAGGCCCTTTCCGCAATTGTCCGGCGAGCGTGTCGAGCATCGTGTCGAAATCGCCGTATGGCGAGGTCGATCGCGGCGCCGGCTCGCGCTTCAGGGCGCGGTCGACGACGGCCGGCTCGAAACTCGACCCGTAGAAAACGAGCCATCTCAGATAGGGGCCGCGCAGCGGGTCGGAGATCGCCGGCGCGAGCTCGGCCTGAGGAAAAAGATCGGCGAGGTAGATGAAAATAGCCCCCTGCTCCGTGACGAGAGCGTCGCCATGGACGACGGTCGGCACCTTGCCCATCGGATTGACGGCGAGATAGGCCGCCTGCCGCTGCTCGCCGGCCTTCATGTTCAGCACGCGCAACTCGAACGGCGCGCCGAGCTCTTCGAGCAAGATGAGCGTTCCCGCGGACCGCGTGTTGGGCGAATGATAGAAGATCAATGTTCGATCCGAGTTCATGATCGCTCCTTGCAAAATCGAAAGCGGGCCCGGCTCTCGCTCCGACAGCGGCGCGGGACCGCGAACCCCGGCGTCACTCTCGCAAGCCGTTCGCTCGCAAGCCGTTCGAATGACGCAAGGCTAGAACATAAATAGAACACAAGCAATCCCGGCTGCCGTATTTAAAGGCGCCCCGGCAGCGAGCGTGACGGCTCAAAACACCTGTTGCTCCATTCCCGATCTGCTATAGTGCCTGTCCGCCGTCTCGCGATCGGACGAGCAAGCAGTCGGTCGTCGGCGGCAGTTTCGAGTTTTTTTTAGCATGTCTGCAACGATTTAATCCAAGTTACGATTATCTTTTCTATCGAAGCGTCGGACCGCCGATCCATTTGTCAAAGAGGCGGAGAGGGGCTTGCCGGTCTGGTCATCGCGTTTTTTCTTCCACTCATCTCGCGAGCGATCAATGAATTACAGTGACCTCATCCATATCGTGAACGTCGACCCGTTCATTCGACATTCTCTGACCCGCATCCTGGAACGGACGGACTATACGCTCCGCCCGCATGAGGACGTCGGACGCTTTTTCGAGGACGTCGAGCCGAACGGCCGCGGCTGTGTCGTGACCTATGTCGACATGCCTGAAATGATCGGCGTCGAATTCCTGAAGGACGCCAAAGCGCGGCGAGTCGAATTGCCGATCGTCGTCATTACGGCGCAGGCCACGGTTCGCGGCGCCATCCAGGTGATGAAGGAGGGCGCGTTCGATCTTCTGGAATTGCCGCTGAACGAGGAGAAGCTGCTCGCCTCGCTGGAGCAGGCGATCACGCGTCGCGCCGACTTCCGCGCTCACAGAACGAGGGCCAGAACGATCCCCGGCCGCCTCAGTTCCCTGACGAATCGTGAGAACGACGTGTTGGCCGGGCTCGTCGAGGGCAAGCTCAACAAAGTCATCGCGCATGAGCTCGGAATCAGCGCCAGAACCGTGGAGACGCATCGCTCCCACATCATGACCAAGATGCGGGTGAAGAGCGTCGCCGATCTGGTGCGGATCTCGCTCGGCGCGCCGCCGAACGTCATCGGAAGCGTCAATGCTCCGGCCAATGCGTCGCGGCCCGGGGCCCATGCGCCTCGGGATCAGCGCTGACGGCGAATGTGGCGCGCGCCGATGCGCGCCGGAGCGTGAACAATGCGATAGGCCATGCGGAGGCCATGCTCCGGCGCTAGATTTCCATATGCGAATCAGTCGATCGGCTAAGGCGCCAATGCCCGAGACCATCCGACCAGCGGCTCACGCCGCTGGTCAGCTCACCATCGATCTCGCGGCGCTCGCCGCAAACTGGCGGTTGCTCGCGTCGAAGGCGCAAGCCGCCGAATGCGCCGCCGTCGTCAAGGCCGACGCCTATGGGATCGGCGCGGCGCCCGCCATCGAGGCGCTTACCGAGGCTGGCTGCAAGACATTCTTCGTCGCCGCCGCCAGCGAGGGTGAGATCGCCCGCGCTCGCGCTCCCCGCGCCGTCATTTATGTTCTCGAAGGGCTGCCGCCCGAAGGCGCGCGACGACTTTCAAACGCGCGCCTGCGCCCGGTTCTGGCGTCGCTCGACGAGTTGCGGGAATGGGCGGCGTTCGCCCGCGCGGCCGGCCGCCGGCTTCCCGCCGCCCTCCAATTCGACACGGGGATGAATCGCCTCGGCCTATCGACGAAGGAGGCGGCCCCGGCCGCCGCCCTCGCGCAGGACTTCGAAGCCACGCTGGTGATGAGCCATTTCGTCTGCGCGCAATGGCCGAACGATCCGCGCAACGCCCGCCAGATCGAGGCGTTCGAAATGGCGCGACGGCATTTTCCCGGCGTCCCCGCCTCGCTCTGCAACTCTTCGGGCGTCTTTCTCCCTCAGCGGCCGCACTTCGATCTGCTGCGACCCGGCTACGCGCTCTACGGCGGCAATCCGACGCCGCTCGCCGCCAATCCGATGCGTCCCGTCGCGCGGCTGACGGCGCCCATTCTGGCGGTCCGTCCCATCGCATCTGGCGAGAGCGTCGGCTATGACGGAATTTGGACGGCGCGGCGGCCGACGCGGCTCGCCACGATCGGCGTCGGCTATGGGGACGGCCTGCCGGTGTCCGCGTCCGGCGAGTCCGGCCGGAGCGCCGGAGAGGCGATCGTGGGCGGCGTTCGCTGTCCCTTTGTCGGACGCGTATCGATGGATTTCGTCGTGCTCGACGTCACCGACGCGCCGGAAGAGGCGACGCAGCGCGGCGCGACAGTCGAACTCCTGGGRGATGCGATCGGCGTCGACGAGCTGGCGGCGCGGTCGGGGACGATCGGCTACGAGATTTTGACGCGTCTCGGCCGGCGTTACGAGCGCCGATATGTCGACGGGTGAGGATTCACGCCCGTTCGAACCAGGGCGTCAGCACTGGAAAGCCCTCACCGGCCAGC
>PQAN01000118.1 GCA_003105285.1 Methylocystaceae bacterium | reverse complement strand
CGCGCTCGACGAGCGCCGGCTCCGCCACTTTCGGCGAGCCGCTCGCGAAAGGCGGAGCGGGGTCGTATTCCATGTTCAACTGAGCGAGCTTGGCGCGCTCCTCGCCGAAGAGATGCGCGGCGACGGTCAGCGCGAAATCTATACCCGAGGTGACTCCGCCGCCGGTGATGCGGCTGCCGTCGATGACGACTCGTTCCGCGACCGGCTCGACGTCGAAATGCGCGAGCTGGTCGATCGACAGCCAATGCGACGTCGCGCGATAGCCGGTGAGCAGGCCCGCGGCGGCGAGCAGCAGCGAGCCCGTGCAGACGGAGGTGACATAACTCGCGCTTTCACCGTGCCGGCGCAGGAAGCCGATCGTCTCGCCGTCCTCCATCAGTTCGAGCTGCCCGTAGCCGCCGGGAACGAACAGAATGTCGGCCTGCGGGCAGTCCGCGAATGATACGGTCGGCAGAAGGCGCAATCCGCCGACGTCGGTCACCGGCTCGGTGTCCTTCCAGGCGAGATGAATGTCGAGTTCGTCCGCGAAGCGGGCGAAGACGTCGAGCGGGCCGGTCAAATCCAACTGTTGCAGCCGCGGATAGAGCAGCATGACGAGTTGCAGGGCCATAAACCCTCCTGTCGATCGCAATGAATTTTCAATAGCCGAATTGTTCGCGCAAAATCCGTTCTTCCAGCGAATGGCCGGGGTCGTGCAGCAGGACGAGACTGGTCGCATGGTCCATCTCGATGTCGACATGCAGCGCGTCGCGAAACTCGTCATGGTCCGCGACGACGGAGACCGGGCGCTTTTCCGCCTCCAGCACTTCGAGGCGCACTTTGGCGACATCCGGCAGCAGCGCGCCGTGCCAGCGGCGGGGGCGGAAGGCGGAGATCGGCGTCAGCGCCATTAGCGGCGCGTCGAGCGGCAGGATGGGACCGTTGGCGGAGAGATTATAGGCGGTCGAGCCGGCCGGCGTCGCGACGAGCACGCCGTCGGTGACGAGCTCCGGCATGCGTTCCTGGCCATTGACCAGGATGCGGATCTTGGCGATCTGCGAGCTCTGGCGCAGCAGCGACACTTCGTTGATCGCATGCGCCGTGAACTCGTCGCCATAGGTGTTCGTCGCGCGCATGAGCAGAGGATGCACGATGGAGGATTTCGCGCCCGCGATGCGCTTGCGCAGGCCGCTCTCGCGATATTCGTTCATCAGAAAGCCGACCGAGCCGCGGTTCATTCCGTAGATCGGCTTGCCGGCCCCCATGAAGCGGTGCAGCGTGCGCAGCATGAGCCCGTCGCCGCCGAGCGCCACGATGCAATCGGCCTCCTCCGGAGGAGCGTCGCCATATTTGGCGACGAGCCGCGCTCTCGATTCTTCGGCCTCCGGCGTGCCCGAGGAGAGGAAGGCGAGCTTCTTGTAGTTGTTCGGCGTTTCGCCGGGCTCCGGCATGGGTCGACCTTGCTGGACGCAACCGGCCGGCCGCGCCTATGGCGCAACTGCCATACACCCGCCGAGGCCGGAAGGAAACGGGGACCCGCCATGAGGCCGCCCCCTCCTGTCCTCTTCCCTCGCGAAGGCGGGCGAAGGCCGGGGGAGGGGGCCGGCGCGTCACATGATCTGCCGCAGCAGGAAATACAGCGACGCCGACAGTATGATGGCGGCGGGCAGCGTGAGCACCCAGGCCGTCAGCAACTTCTGGATTGTCGCCGCCTGCACGCCCGCGCCATTCGCCGCCATCGTGCCGGCGACGCCCGAGGAGAGCACATGCGTCGTCGAGACGGGCAAGCCGTAGACGTCGGCGGCGGCGATCGTTCCCATGGCGACGAGCTCGGCCGCGGCGCCCTGTCCATAGGTCAAGTGCTGCTTGCCGATCTTCTCTCCGACGGTGACGACGATGCGCTTCCAGCCGATCATCGTGCCGAGGCCGAGCGCGATGGCGACGGCGATCTTCACCCAGGTCGGGATGAACTTCGTCGCCTGGTCGATCTGGTCCTTATAGGTCTTCAGGACCTTCTTGTCGGCTTCGGTGAGCTCCGCCTCCTTGTCCTTCGCGAGGAAGCGCAGCGCCTCGGAGGCGAGATAGATGTCGTTGCGGGTGTTGCCGACGGCGGCGAAGGGGATTTTCGAGATCGAGCCGTAGGTCTCGATCTGATGGGCGATGTCGCGGATCAGCACCGCGAGCGAAGGGTAGGTTCCCTCGTCGAGCTGATGCAGCGCGATATAATTCGTGACCGCCGGGCGCGGATCGCCGAGCACATTATAGCCGGAGGCTTTCGTCTCGACGACTTTCGACGCCGCCTGCGACGCGGCCGAAAAGCTCGCCAGATGGCTCGGCGGCAAGGCGCGGTTCAGCGCATAGGACGTCGGCACCGTGCCGATGAGGATCAGCATGATGAGGCCCATGCCCTTCTGGCCGTCGTTGGAGCCATGGGCGAAGGAGACGCCGGTGCAGGTGATGATGAGCAGGCCGCGGATCCACCACGGCGGCGCCGCCTGGCCCTTGGGCTCCTGATAGAGCTCTGGCTTGCGGACGAGGAATTTCAACACGAGCAGCAGCGTCGCCGCCGCGACGAAGCCGACGACGGGCGACAAGAGCAGCGCATAGCCGATGTCGGTCGCCTTGCCCCAGTCGACGCCGGACGTCCCGTCCCGCCCGCGCATGAGGGCGTTGGCGACGCCGACGCCGATGATCGAGCCGATCAGCGTATGCGAGCTCGAGGCCGGCAGGCCGAGCCACCAGGTGCCGAGGTTCCAGACGATCGCCGCGATGAGCAGGGCGAACACCATCGCGAAGCCCGCCTGCGAGCCGACCTGCAGGATGAGCTCGACGGGCAGCAGCGAGACGATGCCGAAGGCGACCGCGCCCGTCGAGAACAGCACGCCGAGGAAGTTGAAGAAGCCGGACCAGACGACGGCGACATTGGCCGGCAGCGAATGGGTGTAGATCACCGTCGCGACGGCGTTCGCGGTGTCGTGGAACCCGTTCACGAATTCGAAGCCGAGCGCGATCAGCAGGGCGACGCCGAGCAGTACGAAGGGCAGATAGGTCGTGACCGGCGCGCCGCTTTCGACAATGTCGCTGTAGATGCTCCAGGCGGTGAAGGCGAGGCCGAGCGCGATGACGGCGAGAAAGGCCAGGATGGCGCGTATGTCGGCCTTGTGATCGAGTTTCGGCTTGGGACTGTGGACCTCGTGGCCCGGATGCAGATCGACTTCGGAAGTCAGTGACGTCATTACCGTCTCCATAATGTCGGGGCAGCGGATAACAGCCGAAAGAGACGACAACGGAATGACGCGAAGGCTCGTTTGCGCCCGCCTCGGTCGATGAATTATGCTGCGCGCAGACCACGCCGGGGCCGGCCCCATGATCCTTCGCATCGCCAAGATACTTCTCGCCGCCTCCGCCGGAGTCCTCGGACTGCTGACGGGCGTCGACAATATCGTCGACTATCCGACGAACCTCGAGGTCGTGCGGCATGTCATGTCGATGGACACGACGCATGCGCATGACGCGCTGATGGGCCGCGCGATTTATTCCGACGCGCTGCATCGCCTGTTCTATTGGGGGATCATCGCCACGGAGATCGTCTATGGCGGGCTCTGCCTCATCGGCGCCCTGCGGCTTTTTGGCGCAAGAGCCTCGAGCGCGGCTTCGTTCGACGAGGCCAAGGACATTGCGCTCGCCGGTCTGGCGCTCGGCTTCGGGCTGTATTTTTTCGGCTTCATGATCATCGGCGGAGAATGGTTCCAGATGTGGCAGTCCGAGGACTGGAACCTGCAGGAAGCAGCCTTCCGCTTCATCGGCTGCATCGGCGTCGTGCTGATCTTCGTCGCCTTGCCGGAGGCGGAGCGCGGCGGCTCCGAGTGAGCCGCCGTCACGCGTTGTTTGGAAGCTCTCCAATATAGGGCGTTTGACGCGCTCGTTCGTCATTCTCTAGATTTCGCAGCGCGATATGGTTTTGCTCGCATCTGGAGACTGTCATGGCGTTCGTGCTTCTCTCGCGCGGTCTTTCGCTCGCGTCGATGGCGCGCGTCGGCCTTTGTCTCGCATTGGCGTCCGCATCGCCCGCTCTGTGCGGCGAGACGGCAAGTCCGCCGACGCAGGACGCGAGGCCGTCCGTCGCGAGCGGCGAGACGGGTCTGTCGCCTGTCGAATTGCTGGGCAAGAAAGTGTTCGAAGACGCGCGCCTCTCCGAGCCGCCGGGCGTCTCCTGCGCCTCCTGTCACGACGGCGCAAAGGCCTTTCAGGGCAATAACGGATCGCCCGTCGCCGCTCTGGCGCAGGGCAGCCGGCCGGGCGTTCTCGGCGCGCGCAACACGCCGTCCCTGTCCTATGTCTCCTTCGGGCCGCCGTTCGGCTTCACGCAGAAGACGGACGAAGAGACCGGCAAGGTCGAACTCGTTCCGGTCGGCGGGCAGTTTCTCGACGGGCGCGCCGACGATCTCGTCGCACAGGTCGAGGGACCGCTGCTCAATCCGCGCGAGATGAACAATCCTTCCAAAGCCGCCGTCGTCGCGAAGATCGAGGCGGGCGACTATGCCGGGCTGGCGCGGCGCGTCTATGGCGACGACGTTTTCACCGATGCGAACGCCGCTTTCGAGAAGCTCGCGCGCGCCGTCGCCGCCTTCGAGAGCACGCCGCGTTTTCATCCCTTCGCTTCGAAGTTCGACGCTTTCCTGCGAGGCCGCGAGAAACTGACGAAGCAGGAGGCGCATGGCTTCGAGCTATTCAAGGACAAGAAGAAGGGCAATTGCATCGCCTGCCATGTCGGCAAAGAAGATTCGAACAGCCCCGAGGATTGGCTGTTCACCGATTTCAGCTATGACGCGCTCGGCGCGCCGAGGAGCCGCGACATTCCCGACAACAAGGAAGCGTCCTATGTCGATCTCGGCCTCTGCAAGCGCGAGGGGCTCGCGAAGATCGCGCCGAAGGGCGTCGAGATCGACAGCCTCTGCGGCCAGTTCAAGGCGCCGACGTTGCGCAATATCGCGATCACGGGGCCTTATCTGCACAATGGCGTGTTCTCGCGTCTGCGCGACGTCGTCGCATTCTACGCGACGCGCGATACGAATCCCGAGCGCTGGTATCCCAAGCGCGACGGCAAGACGGCGAAATACGACGACCTTCCGAAAGAGTTTCACGACAATGTGAATACGAAGGAGGTTCCCTATGACCGCAAGCCGGGTCAAAAACCGCGATTGAACGACGAAGAGATCGATGCGATCGTCGCGTTCTTGCAGACTTTGACGGACAGGCCGGCTTCGACCGAGAGGGGCGAGAAGTGAGGCGTTCCGGCGGAGTCGATACGGCTCTCTATGCGCCCGGACGAAAGTTCGCCTCGTCATTGCGAGCGAAGCGAAGCAATCCAGAGCCGTGGTGCGGCCTCCTGGATTGCTTCGCTTCGCTCGCAATGACGGATGAGGCCACGTTCGTCTTTTCCGGCCGGACTCTTCAGGCGCGCTCGTCGAGGACGCGCGGCCACGACGCGTCGAAAGACGCGGCGCCGTGAAAAGGACACAAGCTTTCGGCCGGATGGCGCCTTCCATGGTGGAGGCTGTCCTATGCGGCTCGTTCGTGTCCTCTTGTGTGCGTCGGCTTTGGCGATCGTCGGTCTCGGCCGCGCGCAGGCCGACATCGTCGAAGCGAAGTCGGTCATCGACTCGGTCGTGGTCCATCCGGACGCCGCGACGGTGACGCGCAAGGCGTCGCTCGACATCGGCGCCGGCGCGTCGACGATTCTGTTCAAGAACCTGCCGTTCGCGCTCGATCCGGCGTCCTTGCGCGTCGCCGGCGAAGCGAATGGGCGCGTGTCGATCGGCGCGGTCGAGGCGCGGATCGCGCCGCCGGACGCAAAGACGGCCGATACGGCGGTCGAGGCGCGCCTGAAGCAATTGCGCGCCGAGCGCGACCGGCTTCAGGTGACGATCGACGCGCTCGAAGCCAAGCAGGCGATGATCGTCCGCTTCTCGCAATCGGGCCCCGAGAAATTGTCGCCGGAGGCGCGGCCTCTCGCGCTCGGCGAATGGAATGCGGCGTTCGACGCCATCGGCGCCGCGCTCGCGCATACCGGCGAAGATCTGCGCGCCGCGCGCGCCAAGGAGAAAGACTTGGACGACGAGATTCACGCGCTCGAATCCGGCCAGGGCCGGTCGACGCCGCAGCGCCCGGCGCGCGAAGTCGCGGTCGCCGTCGAGTCGCAAGCGGCAGGTAGGCTGCAACTGGCGCTCACCTATCTCGTCGGCGACGCCTCCTGGCGGCCGGCCTATGACGCGCGGCTCGACACGGGCGGCAAGGACCGCAAGCCGCAGCTCGAACTCATACGCCGCGCCAGCGTGACGCAACATACGGGCGAGGATTGGAGCGATGTCGCGCTCAGCGTTTCGACGACGCGCGCGCAGCGCGGCGCGGCGGCGCCGGAGGTGCAGCCGCAGCGCGTCGGCTTTTGGGAGCCGCCGGTTCCGCTCGCCGCGAGAGCGGGCAATGCGGCGTCGAGCGAGCGGGCGGACAAGCGCAATCGCGCGTTCGAGGCGCCGGCGCCCGCCGCGCCCGCGCTGCAAGACGCGCCGAAGCCCGCGCCAGCCGAGCAGCAGGTCGCGACGCTCGAGGCGAACGCCTTTCAGGCGACGTTCAAAATCGCCGGACTGAATGGCGCGCCGAGCGACGGATCGACGAAGAGCTTCATTCTCTCGTCGCGCCGTATCGAGCCGGCGCTCGCCATCCGCATCGCGCCGGCGCTGGATGCGACCGCTTATCTCGAGGCGCGCATCGTCAATGAGGAGGACGCGCCTCTGCTGCCGGGCGTCGTCGCCGTGCAGCGCGACGGCGTCTATGTGGGATCGAGCCGCATCGCGCTCGTCGCGCCGGGCGAGGCGGCCGAATTCGGCTTCGGCGCCGACGACAAGGTCAAAGTCGTCCGCGCGCCGGTCAAGCGCGTGGAGAACGAGCCGAACTGGTTCGGACAGACGAAATTCGAGACGCGCGACTTCAAGACGACGATCAAGAATCTGCACGACTTCGCGATCCATGCGGCCGTCGTCGATCAGGTCCCCTTCTCGGAAAGCACGGCGATCACCGTCGAGACATTGCCGCAGACGACGCAGCCGAGCGAGAAGCATCTCGGCGACAAGCGCGGCGTCATGGCCTGGAGCTTCGACGCGCAGCCGGGCGAGACGAAAGAGATACGCTTGGCCTATCGCGTGAAATGGCCGGCCGATCGCGACATCGTCACGCAACCCGCTCCGCCCTTGGCGAGATGACCCGTCCGTTGCCGGTCGCCGCCTCGCGTCGCCGGAAATGATGCGGCGGCCGGGCGAATCCGCGCGGCCAGATCTTGAATGCGCCTTCGGCGCGGCCATTTGACTCTCGTCGGAGCATGTGTCGAAGGAGAGAGACAGCCATGCATGTCACGATCGCCGCGGCCGAGGCCGCTATCGAAGCCGCCCGCAAGCGCGCCATCGAACTCGGAACGAAGATGTGCATCGCCGTCGTCGATTCCGGCGCCGATCTCAAAGCCTTCCATCGCATGGACGACGCCTGGGTCGGCAGCATCGACATCGCCGTCAAGAAGGCCAAGACGGCGGTGTTCTTCGGCATGCCGACGGGCGAGATCGGCAAGCTGTCGCAGCCCGGCGGCTCGCTCTACGGCATCGAGCACTCCAATCAGGGCCTCATCACCTTCCCCGGCGGTCTGCCGATCGTCGACGAAGAGGGCGTGCTCGTCGGCGCGATCGGGGTGAGCGGCAGTTCGGTCGAGAACGACCATGCGGTCGCGCTGGCCGGCGTCGCCGTCGTCGGCGTCAGCGACCTGCCGGAGCATCCCTGGCGGACGTGATCGGTTCGCGGTCGGTTGGGCCGAGCCAAGCTTTCCATGCGCTCCAGGAGCCGATGTGGCCGGCGAGCGCGGAATAGCCGTCGCGATTGGGATGCGCCCCGTCGCCGGCGGCGGCTTCGCGCCTCCACACGTCGCATGTCGAAACGAATGGATGCGTTTCGAGATAGGGAACGCCGAGGCGCGCGCAGACCTGCCCGAGTTCTTGCGAGAGCAGACGGATCCGCCGCTCCACATGCGCCTCGCCTGGAAGCGCCGGGCCGATCATCAATGTCGGCGCGAGCGTAACGGCTTTGCTCAAAATCGCCGTTGCGCTGGCGAGAGAGGCGTCGAGCGACAGGCGAGCGTTTCCGGCTTCGTCGTCCGCGCAATCATTGGCGCCGAATGAGAACGCCAGACGGGCCTCATATTGCGGCGGCAGGCGGCGCGTCGCCTCGTCCGCCCACCGCGCCGCCACATCGGCGCTCGTGTCCCGGCGAACGCCCAGATTATAAGAGGTGACGTCTTTGCCCCGGCGTCGCGCGCTGGCGACGAGGCGGCCGACCCAGCCGAGGCCGTCGTCGTCGCCCGTTCCATTCACGAAGCTGTCGCCGAAGAAGCAAATTCTCATCGCGCTCGAGTCTCCGCCCAGCCGCAAGCTTGCAGCGCGTCGCGCATATGCGCGGGCGCGGGCGCTTCGACGGCGACCTCCTCCTTGTTCTCGCGCATCGGCACGACGACGGCGCGGGCGTGCAGATGCAGCGGCGGCGCGCCGGGGCGCTTGCCGTGGCCATAGACCGGGTCGCCGAGGATCGGCCAGCCCATCGCTTGGGCATGGACGCGCAATTGATGCGTGCGGCCGGTGTGCGGCTTCAATTCCAGAAAGGCGAGTTCACGCCCCTCGGCGTCGCGGCCGCGCCCGGCCACGCGCCAGGAGGTCCGCGCCGGCAGGCCGAGCGGATCGGGCCGCATCCACCAGCCGCGCGTCGAATCGAGCCGGCCGAGCGCCAGGTCGATCTCGCCCTCGTCCGTTTCCGGCGCGCCTTCGACGATCGCCCAATAGGTCTTCTGGATGCGGCCGCTGTGGAACAGCTTGCCGAGCCTCTCCAGCGCCTTGCGGTGACGGCCGAGCACCAGGCAGCCCGAGGTGTCGCGGTCGAGGCGATGGGCGAGCGCCGGAGGGCGCGGCAGGCCGAAGCGCAGCGCGTCGAAATGAACTTCGAGATTGTCGCCGCCCTTGGGGCCGCGATGCACCGGCAGGCCGGCGGGCTTGTCGATGACGAGCATCAGCCCGTCCCGATAGAGCAGGCGCGAGAGGAGGTCTGGAGGAGTCATGATTTTTGCAGTCTACGCCGATTTCGAGAATTTTTCCGCCGCGCCGCCGGGGTCGGCGGCATGATCTCGGCGTCGGGCCTTGCCCTTCCGAAAAGCGCCCTAGCTGGAGAGATGCGAACTGCATCTGTCGCGCCGCGGGCCTGCCGCGCGCCGCGACGATGACGCATTTTACAAAAAGCCAAGAGGAGAGGGACCATGGCGGGTGATCAAGTCGATCGTATCTTGACCAGGAACGCTTACATTTTCGGCGGCGTCGGAGCCGTCCTCGGCGGGATCACCGGGGCGGCGGTGGTGGGCTTTCCTCCCGCCATAGGCGCGATCGTCATCGGCGCCTTGCTCGGCGCGATCCTCGGATCGTTCATCGGCAAGGAATGAGACGAGATCCCATGGCGTGGCGAGACGCGGGTCGCTCGCGCCGGCGCTCTCTCGACGAGAGGGGGAAGGGCCGTGAGGGCGTCAGCCGAGAAGGCCGACGCGCTCCAACAGCCAATAGGCTCCGAACAATGCGATGATCGCGGAGCCCGCATAGACGAGCTGCGGGCTTCGCTTGTTCCCGGTGGCTTTGTCGGCCGCCAGCAGCAGCGGAACGAAGACGAGCACGATGGCCAGTTGGCCGATCTCGACGCCGATGTTGAAGGAGGCCAGCGCCGGGAGCACGGCGTTTTGCGGCACGCCCATTTCGAGCAGGCCGCTCGCGAAGCCGAAGCCGTGGATGAAGCCGAAGAAAAATGTGTCGCGCCAGCGTCCGTCCACGCGGCGCGAGAAGAAATTCTCGACGGCGACATAGATGATCGAGGCGGCGATCGCCGCCTCGACCCATTGCGTCGGCAGGGTGACGATGTTGAGCGCGGCGAGCGACAGCGTCACGGAATGCGAGACGGTGAAGGCGGTGACGATCTTCACGACCGGCCAGACGCGCGTCGCCCAGAGCAGGAGCGCGAAAAGGAAGCAGAGGTGGTCGTAGCCCGTCACGATGTGCTCGACGCCAGCCTTCAGGAATTTCCACGCGAGCTGCCAGACCGTCTCCAGCGGCTTCGAGAGGTCGAGCGCCGGATCGGCGGGATAGAGCATCGTCTGCCCCGCGTCGGGCCCGTCGCCGACGGTGACGAGATGCTTGCCCTTCGGCCCCTGGGCCTTCAGCAGCTTGGTCGCGTCGTAGAAGATGTTGCCGGGCGCGTTGGAGCAATCGAAGAGAAGAACGACGAGCGCGCTGTCGGCGTTGGTCTTGTCCTCGCCGGCGTAGTCGACGCGGCTCGCGCAGACATGGCCCTCGGCGTCCTGCAGGGACACGCGCCGCTGAATGAGACGGCCGATCTCCGTCTCCAGAACGCCCGGCTGGGAGAGGTCGACGCCGGAGCGCTCGGACATCGTCTCGGAGAAGATGCGTTCGAGATCGGTCGCCAGAAAGCCGATGTCGACGCGATAGGCGCGGTCCTTCTGCGCGACGATCTTGCCGGTCGAAATATCCGCCGTATGCGCGGCGGCCGACGCCGCAAAGCCCAGGGTCAGCGCGAGAACGACCGCAAGCCTCTTCGATATCCAGCCCATTGGCGCATTTTCCCTCGGGTGAGCATTGAACGGCGCGCACAATGCCCGACGATATGCAAATGGACAAGATCGAGGCCGCGCGCGAGCGCGCCCGGACGAGCTGCTGGACGAGCGGCGATTGCAGCGGCGTTCCCGTCTAGCTAGAACAAGAAGATGAGGGACGATCCGGTTTCTCGCCGATCGATTCGCGCCGTCATTCTCTCTTCCGCTTCGCGTGGAGAAGGGCGGCCGACGCCGCGCGAAGCGGTCGACCGGAAGCCGGATGATCCACGGCCGTCGAGCGGCCGAAGTCGCGGAGAGTTTCAGCCATGCAGCGCGTGACCATGACCATCGACGACGATCTCATGGCGAGCCTCGACCAATATATGGAGGCGAGCGGCCATCAGAATCGCTCCGAGGCCGTGCGGGACCTCGTCCGCGCCGGCCTGATGCGGCAGCCCAAGGTCGACAATAGCGATCGCCACTGCATCGGCGCGCTCGTCTATCTCTACGACCACGAGACGCGGCAATTGTCGAAGCGGCTGACGCACGACCATCACAGCCATGCCGATCTCTCCATCGCCGCCCTGCATGTGCATGTCGACGCCGAGACCTGCTTGGAGGTGTCGCTGCTGCGCGGCCGAAAATCCGATGTGGAGCATTTCGCCCAGCATGTCATCGGTGAAAGAGGCGTTCGCTACGGCCAGCTCGTGGTCGCGCCGGCCGAGGCCCATACCGGCGAGCAGCGTCACGAAGCCGGCCATTCGCACGGGCACAGCCATGCGTGAGAGGCGGACGCCGTACGCCATGTGACGGAAATGCAACGCCGTCGATAAAACGGAAGCCGGCCGTTGACCTTCCGGCCCTACGTATGATCAAAATAGAAAAAAAGCATACGGGTCGAGGGGGAGCCATGGGAAGACTTCGTTTCGCGGACATACCCGCGTGGGCTTTGCTGACGGCGATATGTGGCGCGCCGGCGTTCGCGCAGGAGGCGCTGCCGACGATCGATGTCGGCGCCGAAACGGCGCAGCGCGCGGGGGCTACCGCTCCGACCCCCGGTCCGGGAGAGGCCGGCGACGCGAAGCCACAGGTGACGATCAACGCCTCCAGCGAGGAGGTCGTCACCGGCAAGGAGGTCAACGCCGTCCCCTTCTCGCGTCCGGGCGAGGCGCTGGAGATCGTTCCCGGCCTCGTGGTCACGCAGCACAGCGGCGAGGGCAAGGCCAATCAATATTTTCTGCGCGGCTTCCAGCTCGACCACGGCACCGACCTGTCGTTGACGCTCGACGGCATGCCGCTCAACATGCGCACGCATGGGCACGGCCAGGGCTATGCCGACGCGAACTTTCTGATTCCGGAACTCCTGTCCTCCGTCCTCGTGCGCAAGGGCCCCTATTTCGCCGACAAGGGCGACTTCGCCTCGGCCGGCGCCGTCGACATGCAATATATCGACAGGCTCGACAAAGGCCTGCTGCAGGCGACCGGCGGCAGCTTCGCCTATGGACGCCTGCTCGGCGTCAAATCCTTCGACGTCCACGGCGGCAGCCTGCTCGGAGCGGTCGAGGCCGGGACCTACAACGGCCCCTGGACGCGTCCCGACGAGATGCACAAGATCAACTCCGTGCTGCGCTGGTCGCGAGGAACGCAGGACGACGGCCTCTCGCTCACCGCCATGGCTTACGCCAATCGCTGGTATTCGACCGACCAGATCCCGCTGCGCGCGGTCTCCAGCGGGCTCGTTCCTCTATGGGGCAATATCGACCCGACCGACGGCGGCAATACGTCGCGGTTCAGTCTGTCCGCACGCTGGAGCCAGACCGACGGCGCCCATTCCTCGCGCATCGAAGCCTTCGCCATCCGCTCGACCTTGAATCTCTACAACAACTTCACCTATTTCCTCGGCCAGCCCGATCTCGGCGACCAGTTCCGCCAGTTCGACCGCCGCACGGTGCTCGGCGTCAATGCGCAGCACGCGATCAAATATGAGTTCGCCGGCCTGCCGGTCGAGACGCGCTTCGGCCTGCAGAGCCGCTACGACAATATCCGCGTCGGCCTCCAGGACGCCTTCCGACGCCAGCCCTTCGACACGGTGACGAACAGCCTCGTGTCCGAGGGCAGCATCGGCCTCTGGACAGATACGACGGTTCGCTGGACGCCATGGCTGCGCACGATCGGCGGCGTCCGCCTCGATTATTACGGCGCGAGCGTCGGCAGCTTGCAGGACTTGGCTTCCGCGCCCAAGGACGACGCGGGCGCGCCGATCTGGACCGCGCCATGGGTCTCGGGCCGGAAAAACGCCGCGCTCTCCAGCCCCAAGGCGAGCATCATCCTGGGGCCGTTCGAGAAGACCGAATTCTTCCTCAATTTCGGCGAGGGCTTCCATTCCACCGACGCGCGCGGAACAGTCACCAATCTGAGTCCGGTCGACGGCTCCTGGGTGGCGCCGGTCCCGTTCCTCATCAAGACGCGCGGCGCGGAGATCGGCGCGCGCACGAAGATCATCGACGGCCTCGAATCCTCGATCGCTCTGTGGTGGCTGAATTCCGATTCCGAGAATCTGTTCGAGGGCGATTCCGGCAATACGATATTCGGGCGTCCGAGCCGCCGCTATGGAATCGAAATCACCAATCACTACCAGCCGACGTCCTGGCTGCGCTTCGACGGCGACGTGGCGCTCTCGCGCCCGCGCTACCGCGGCGTCGATCAGTTGCAGACGCTCGCCTGGCTCGATCTCGTCTCGCCCGCGTCGATCGGCTACGGAACCTTCATCGGCAATGCGCCCGGCAATTACATCCCCGATTCTCCCAACATCGTCGCGACCGGCGTCGTCGAGGTCGGCGAGGCGACGGGCTGGTTCGGCGCGTTGCGCTACCGCTATTTCGGCCAGCGCCCGCTCACCGAGGACGGCGCGTTCAAATCGCCGGCGACCGGCTCGCTCAACGCGCGCGTCGGCTATCGCTTCGACAATGGCTGGAAAATTCAGGCCGACGCCTTCAACATCTTCAACTCGCGCTCGGACATGATCACTTACGGCTATGGCTCGCTGCTGCCGACCGATCAGCTCTACGGCCTCTGCCG
>PQAN01000117.1 GCA_003105285.1 Methylocystaceae bacterium | reverse complement strand
TCACCCAAAATCCCACATAGCTCATAGACGAGCGATGGCGCGCGCTGCGAGGCGATTTCTTCCAGCGCGTTTAGAAAGTGGGCCTTTGCAGATGGGTTCGCCTCGATGTCATCCCAGTTCGAGCGAAACCATTCCGAGAAATCAGCAGTCTCGGCATCCGACTCGGTTGCCTGAACCAACCCCAAGCGACCGCTCGGTGTGACACCCAGACCATCAGACGTGAATGAGCATGTGCCGACCATGGCTCGACGGAAGTCAGGCTTGCCGTTGACGAGTATCAGCGACTGAGGCGGCGACCGGCGTGCATGTCGAATTTCAACCCGCTTCCGGGCCCAATCGGCAACGAGGCGCGCGAGCCAACGCCCTTGGAGTTGTCCCCGGAAGACGATGTCAGCTTCACCCCCGAGAAGGCCTGGAAGAACCGAACTGGCGTCTCCGAGCAACAGTCGGCATCGCTCGATCCGATCGAGGACGCCTCTAAGCTCTGCAAAAGCAAGCAGCGAAAAGGATGGGGAAACGATGTCTATGAGAGCGCCCTGATCCAGCCATTCGCGCAGCCTGTCGACACCACGATCCGTCCCACTGTTTCTGACAAGCCTCATGCCTCACCACCCTTCCGAGGGGGCCTAGACACAGACGATGGGCCACGGGCTTCGGACGAGCTTTCGATGAATTGTCGGATCGCTTGGCGGATGACCCACGAAACCGAAGCGTCCCTCGATAACGCGATCTGGCACAGAGTCTGATAATCTTGTTCTTCCAGACTCACGGTCAGTCGCGTTGCCTTGCGCGGACGCTCGTTCATTTCCATCCCCACGGTTCCTCGTACCAACCTACCGGCTCGCGCATCAGACTTCAACAAAGTGATGCACCTTTCACCGGAAGGGTGCCCGAAGTCGTGCTGCATGGGCTGAACAAAATGGCCCGAAGCACGAATGGAAGTGTTCGGCAATCGTATAGCCGGCGCTATTGGCGTAGGGAGCGACCCCCGCCACGTCCGATAGAAACTCGGCCGAGAAGCCTATGTGCAGGGCGTGGACGATGGTTGAGAGAATGCAGTTGTGGGTCCCGCCACCGTCACCGTATCGACCGCGTTGGTGCGTAGTCATTCCTCGATATCGGTTCCGGTAAACGCGCTCGGCAGCACCCTCTCGACAAGGCGGTCGCGCGACCGCGCGGCGATCTCAGGATGCAGGTCGCCACCGTGGACGGACGACAGTATCTTCGGGCCCCAGAACCCGTCCGTCCTGTGACCGAAGCTCCAGTTTCCGCACCGGAAGGCCGCTCTGTCCCGCCGACATAATCCCGGCCGCAACGTAATCATCGAGCGTGAACACGGCAACGGCTGGTTTGCGGATGGCGAAGGCAGGCGCTGCGACGACGGGCGGCAACAGCCCCTCGAACCGCTCTCCCGTTTCCGGCAGTTCGGCAGAGACGCGCGGAGCACCCGCATGCACCTCAGCACCGACATGGTGCGCGACCAGGCGCACGATGCGCTCGCCATCTGCCGGCGACAGATGCTCGCCGGTGTCCGACAGTCCTTCGGAAAGCCGGTCGATCCAGATGCGCCCATCCGTTCACGCCAAAGGCCATGATCGCGTTTGTCGTCATCACGTCGCATGTCGAGACCCGAGAGCGCTAGCAAATCGATCGGCATCGCGGCAGGGCCATCGGTCAATGACGGTGACGGCCGCAGCTCAAAGATGTCAGGCAGCAGCGACGGCATCCAGAACAGTGCGGCCCGATCGGCGGAAAGAGCCGGGTGTGTCGGGAAATCGCAACCCCCAGCGTTCCGAGAACGCCGTCTGCGCATCGCCGTCAAGATGAGGCATTCGCATCACGCGATGGAAGTCGCGGCGATAATCGTCATCGCGACGAAGATACTCCCAGGCAAAGCCGGCGGCAGAAATGCTCTTGGCATGCGTATAGGCGGCCGGCGAGCGCCAATCTGTATTCGGCATGGCGTCACCTCTCGTCCAGCATTTATGCGTTGCTGGAAAGAGGAACTGTTCGCGATACGAGGCTCACGTTGAAGCCACTGTTGGCCGATATGTTGATCGCGTTGGACGATCAATATTTGAAGATAATTCGGATCGTTTTTGAGGTTCCTTCGCGAGCCGGGCCATGCCCGGCGAGCGGCGTTTCGTCTGGCCGGCAGAAACCCGCCGATCCGTAAAGACGGATCGGCGCGAAATCTGATTGACGATTCTGCGCAAAGCCGTGGAGCCGGGTTTCCGGCTCCACGGCTTTGCAGGTCTCAGGCCTTCTTCAACCGCTGCATTCCCTCTGCCAGCGTCCAGAGAGCGCGGTTCAGCCCGACATTTTGGTCGATGCCGTTGATGGGCCGCGTCGTGCTGCGGCGGATACGTCCATCCGCAGTCTGCCGTCGTCCATCCAGCCCACCCCGGATGAGGTTTTCCTGAATGACGTTGAACGTCTGCCACAGGCTTTGCCCGGCGTCGTCGCCGCGGCGCGGAGCGATGATCTGATCCGGGCGAACCGGGCTTTCCTCCTCGCCATAGCGCGCGACAAGGCTCGCCTCGGCCAACACCTGCTGTTCGTCCCGTGAGAGTCGCGTGTCCTTCATGATCTCGGTCGCATCGATCAGGCGCGGAAAGTCGTGCGCGACAGTGTAGACGCCCTCGATGATCTGGTCCTGGATGCCACCCTTGTGGGGCACGCGGACTTCCTCGAACCTCTCTCCCGCAATCATGCTGTTAGTGCAGACGAAGCGGAGCACCCCGGCGAACATCTGATAGGCGCTGGTCCCGTCATGACTGTTGACGATGATGACTTCCGCCGCTTCCGGCTTGCCGATGCCGTCATCACGGCGCAGGCGCAGCATGTGCTTGGCATGGCCGTGGCGGCTGCCGTCGCGCGGCACCGATTGCACCGCGAAGAACGGGAACCATCCCTCCCGGCGCAATCCTTCCACGATCTCGATGGTGGGGACGTAAACGTAACGCTCCGACCGGCTATCATGCGCTTCGCGAGCGAACACTGAGGGGACGTGACGAAAAAGAGCTTCGTTGTCGAGGGCTTCGCGTCCGCTGATCTGGTGAGAGTTGCGGCCGAACCGGGTGGCGAGATGGTGATACATGACCTGTCTCCGTGGGCTTGGGTTGGAGCGCAGCGCTGCGCTGCAACCCTGGCCGTCGCCGAGACCGGGGTAGCAAGGTGCAAGGGCGGCCGGGTCGGAGGGGGATCGCCCGGCCTGCACGCAATGAAATGGAGGAAGGCCGGGGATACCGACCCGGACGAGCGCCAGCGATCCCTTGCACAGCGCGGGGGCGGAGCCCTTAGCCAAACCCGCCCGGCAAGAGTGCAGGCGGATGCCGATCACCAGACCAGATCAAAATGCGCAATGTCGCAATGCCGGAAAGCAGTAAATCCTGATCCCGCTAGGACCGGAGGCGCCGCCGCGATTGTGCATGAAGCCACGGAGCGACCATCCGCCCGTCACGATCCGCACGTTCGACGACGATCTCCTTGGAGAGACGATCATCGATAGCAGCGAGAGCGACCTCCTCGGCGTCAATCAGCTTCCGACGCTGAATCGGATCGTGTTCCCAGCGCAAGGCCTCCTTGCATGCCATCACGCTGGCGCGCTCGACCAAGACCTTCGGATGGTTGAAAAGCCAGTGCAGAAACGAGATGGCGTCCGGCGCCTTGCGCCAGAGATTGGCGCAGTGATCAAGGTACTCGTGCGCCGTCTCGGCCTCGGCGAGGTTCGAGCCGTGCCAGATGGCGAGCGCCATCGGATCGGGATTGCCGCATAGCATCTCCGCGACATAGACATTCGCAGCGAAGCCCCGGCGCAGGTTGGTCGCGGCAGCAATCCGGTCTCCCTTCAACAGATGAAGCAGCCCCGCCTCATAGTGATAGGGAGGATAGCTTCCGGCTTCGTCGCGGAAAATTGAGGCGGCCTTGGCGTAATCGCCAGCCCGCAGATACTCCGATCCGATGATGAAGCGCAGGCCCTGATTGTCGTTCGGGTTCCAGCGCAGCACCTTCTCCATCATCGCCAAGGCTTCCCGGTGCTGGCCGAGTCGTAGGTGGCAGAGAAGCGCGCCCTGCGCGGCCCGCAGGAACGGCCGGTTTTCAAGAAAGCCCCATTCGATGACGCCTGAGAATCCGGCCGGGATGGCACGCTCACCGACCTCGTAGCCGCGTCGGCAGGCCTGCAACGCTAGCTTCGGCTTTCCCTGGTCCATCAGCGCAAATCCTAGATGTGCGTGACCGTCGATGAATTCCGGTCGGCGTTCGACTAGAGATTTCAAGCTCGAAACGTATTTTGTTTCACTCAGGCGTCCACTATTGCGCGCATCCATTGCCGCGTCGAACTCATCGACGATCTCATCGTATCGGTCGCCATGATGGAAGACGCCGCCGTCTTCCAGGATTTCAAACGAGATGGTTTCGGCGGCGTCCATTGCTCGGTCCTTCGTCTGTTCAATACATCTTCAGGAAGAAGACTGTATCGTCTGTTGTTTCTCGCCCTATTTATCATGAAGACGGCGGGTGCCGGAACTAGAAGCAGACCGAAGCCCCGCGTGAGAGCGGGGCTTCGGAGGTGTTCGGCCTCAGTCGCCAGTGCGGCGGGACCAGATGAGATTGTGTGCTTCGCCGCCCTCGTCCTCGACCAGACTGGCGTAGATCGGAGCCGGGAAGCTCGGATCGTCCAGCTTGACCGAGAGGTAGTCGCGGCCGGTCTCGCGGGCGGTCTTTTTCCAGGCCGCACCGAACTCGGTGGTGCCGGCGAGGATCCGATAGTCCGGGCCACGCTCGCTATCGCCCTCGGTGGGGACGAACTTGGCCTTGACGTTGAGGGTCAGGGTCTTGACCGCGCCGGTGAAGCCCGCGCCGCTGTCGTTCTTGGTGAAGGTGCCAATGGTCGCCATTGTCGTGTCTCCGTTCTTCGGGCCGGCCTATCGCGACCTCGATGGTGGTCGTGCGACCGGGGACGATCGGCCCCGCACCCGGAGGGCTGAAACGAAGTGAAAGGCGGCCGGCGACGGCTTTTTTGCCTCGCGATGCAAAGCCGAAGGCGGCGGAAAAAAGCTGGCGACGGACGTTGCGGGAAGACGATCGAGGCGCAGCCGGTCTTCGGTCAGACCCAATCCATTCGAGGACGCCGTAGGTGTGGCTCGACAGAACGATGAAGATGCAAGGATGCAACCCGGCCGCCTTTGAGCAATGAGATCGGGAAACAGGACCACCGGCATAGTTGACCCATTTCCGAACGATCAGCCTCTATCGCGCCTTGGAGAAAAGCGACTGAAGTGCTGTCCTTCGCGGACAACGAGCCGGCGGTTTGCGGAGTCGTTCCGGGGGAAACTGGAACGAGCGAGACCGCTATGTGGCGCAACGGTAGGCAGATCGATGGTCACGCACGCGGCTAGGAAATGAATGTCGTCTGGAGCAACATAGGCGAATTCACCCCGGACGCCGGGAGTAAGGACCGAGAATTGGCTTTGATCGAGCATTTCCTGCCAACGCACCAATTCAGCGAGCGGCACGCCTGCGCCATTGCCGCGCCTCCCGCTCGCGTGCTCGATGCGGTCGCCGCCTATCGACCGGAGACCGACCCGCTTTTCCGCGCTATGATCGGACTTCGTGAACTGCCGATGCGGCTCTTCGGTAAGCCGGACCATCAGCGAGCGTCATTCGGCATCGATGATTTCACGCTGCTGGGTCGGGACGAAACATCGATCATCTATGGGCTGGTTGGACAATTCTGGAAGCCGAATTACGGGCTTGTTTCGGTCGCAGATGGCGCTGCCTTTCTGGCTGTCGATGCAGATGATGTTGCCAAGCTTGTGCTCGCGTTCACGGTCAATCGCGATCCGGAGGACCGAACGCGACTCGTCACAGAAACGCGTGTCCATTGCGCGAACCGTGCGGCCCGTCTGAAGTTCACGCCCTACTGGCTTCTGATCCGTCCTGTCAGCGGCCTTTTGCGTCGACGGATTCTCTCGTCGGTCAGGAAAGCGAGCGAGCGAGGCGAGTTGCATTCATAGGCAGTAGCGTCAGTGCCGACCAACTCCGATTACAGCAGGCGATTGTTTTCTGAAGAAAGGGAAAAGCATTTTGATGCGTGGACTTGTTGTGATTTCCGGCTGTTCGGGCGGCGGAAAATCGACCCTGCTCGCCGAACTGAAGGCGCGAGGTCATGCGGTTGTTGAGGAGCCCGGTCGTCGTATTATAGCCGAAGAAACGGCACGGGGCGGGACGGCTCTGCCTTGGGTCGACCTCGCGGCCTTTCTGCACCGCGCGATCGAGATGGCGTTGGTGGATCGCACGGCTGCTGCGGACCATGATGGTTGGGTGTTCTTCGATCGCGGCCTTATCGATGCGGCGTCCGCGCTGGAGGCTTTGACTGGGGAACCTGCCTTGCACCGGTTCTGTACAGAGCACCGTTATCATCCCCGGATGTTCTTGGCGCCGCCATGGCCGGAAATTTACGCGACTGATGCGGATCGCAAGCACGGCTTGGACGCCGCCGTCACAGAGTATGAGCACCTTGCGAAGACGTACCCGGCCTTGGGGTACGAAGTGCTGCCGCTGCCAAAGGTGTCTGTGACGGCGCGTGCCGATTTCGTGCTGTCGTCTCTGATGGCCTAACACCTCGCGCTGACGAGCAATCGCACCGACGCCGACAGGCCGGCGGCGGTGCCGCCCATCAGGTGGGAGCCGGAGACCTGGACCAAGCACGACGGTGATTTTTCCAAGTAACAGCGGGAAAGACCGGGACCGCTTGCGCGATCCCGGCAAATCCTTACTCGGCGGCGTGGACAAAGGCTTCCGCTTCCGACTCCGTGTCTCGCGACACGGGCCGTGCGGTGCGCAACACGGACGGCAGCCAACCGGTTCCGGCGAGAAGCTGTTCAGCAGCCTGCGCCATTTCCGGCTTCTTCAAGCCCGTGATCCGTTCGGCAGCGTCATGGCCGACCGCTTCCCGCACGGCGTTGAGGATATGCACCTTGGTCACGCGTCCGAGATAGCTCTGCACGGTCGCGGTCCATTGTGCCGCCATGTCCAGCGTCACCGCACTCGCCAGTTTTTCCGCCGTCGCACGGGCATTGGGCTTCTGCTCCCACGGGACCCGAACGGCATTGACGGTCAGCGCGGCGCAATGGGCAAGCAAGGCCATCAGGCTTGCATGGTCCAGACCGGCGACGAAAGCCCAAAGGTCCGCCACATCGCGCGGCATGTCCGACGCCCATCCGGCATGACGATCCGCCAGCGCCTTCGCAGCAGGCGTATCCGCAACCCCGTCCGCGTGGGAGGCAAGAGAAGCGCTGGTCAACCGGATTTCGAGGCACGACGCTTCCCCGCCGCGATAGAAGGTCTGCGCCGCCAGCGCATGAGCCACGGCGACAAGCGCCATGTCCGGCTGCTCGCCAAGGGCGAGGCGCAGACTCAGGGTGCGATGGGCGGTCAGATCGCGGATGAGAAGGTCCGATAGCGGCTTCCCCGCATCCTCGGCCTCCTCGTCGTCCGGCTGTGGTTCGGCAGCCTCGCCGCTTCCCTCGTCCCCGACGATTTCGCCATCCTCCGTGACTGTGGCCCCCTCCACATCCGTCGATTTCGGGGCCTCGTCTTCGGCGCGGATTAAGCCGCGTTCAATACGGGCCGTGCCGTCATGGTTCAGGATGACGAACACGCCACCGCGCGCGATCTCGCCGGCGTCATAGGCGTGACGCTTGGCGTCGATCCGTTCGATCTCCGCTTCAAGCTCGCCGAACCGCCGGTCCGCCTCGTCCGGCAATTCCTCATAGCCTTCATATTCCGACGACAGGCGATTGTACTCTTCCTGCGCGGTGCCAAAAGCGGCGCCATCGTCCGCCGACAGGTGCACCGGATGCGGATAGCTGCGGCGCATCCCATGCGCGTGGGGGAAGTCGATGTGAACGGCGGTCCACTTCCACCCCTCCAATGCCTGTATCTCGGCGGCGATCCTTTCCAGCTTGTCGATAACAAGCCGGTCCAGCAGCGCGGCATCCTCGAAGTAGCCGCCGCGATCCTCGGTGAAGAGGTCGCGGATGATGGTGCCGCCTGCCTCGGCATAAGCGTCCGCCCCAACGAAGATCGCGCGACGGTCGGCCGCCGCGACATTCATCCTAGTCAGATCGCGCCGGATGGTTGATGGGTCGCGGTTCCACGACAGGTTCTCGTAGACCTGCACCTGCCGGTCATGGTCCTCGGTAATCGCGAAGGCCATCAACTGATCCAGCGACAAGCCGCCATCCCGATAGACCTGCATCAGCTTCGGGCTGACGGCACCAAGGCGGAGCCGCTGTCTGACGACATGGGCGGAGACGCCGAACCGGGCGGCGATTTCCTCCGCCCCCCACCCGCGATTTTCAGCCAGTTCGCGGAAGCGCTCGAACTGGTCGGCGGGGTGCATCGCCTCGCGGGTGACGTTTTCGTCGAGGCTTATCTCTGTCGCATCGTTCTCGGTATC
The DNA here is from genome assembly GCA_003105285.1 of Methylocystaceae bacterium. Taxonomy (GTDB): domain Bacteria; phylum Pseudomonadota; class Alphaproteobacteria; order Rhizobiales; family Beijerinckiaceae; genus Methylosinus. Next base: position 13,615 of record PQAN01000117.1, on the reverse strand, counting down.
CAGGACGCAGCGGATGGCTTCCGTCTTCTTGATCTGCTTGCGCTTTACGCGCAGCAACTGCGCCAGCCTGCGGCCTTCGCCGATGGTGACGAGATAGAAGCCGGTCGGTTCGCCCTCCGCGTCCGTCTCCGGCTCCACCACCAGATTTTGCAGCATTCCCTTGGCGGCGATGCTGGCCGCCAGCGCCTCGATATGGGCTTCGCTGTGCGGGGTCTTGCGGGCGTTGCGGGGCGACTTCTTCAACTTATTCAGCGGCACGAACAGCACCGCGCCGTTCTCAATCGCGGAAGCTTCGAAAACCGTGGCGGTCGTTTCGATGGTGTCGGTCATGGTCTTGATCCTCTGGCTTGGGTTGGAGCGCAGCGCTGCGCTGCAACCCTGGCCGTCGCCGAGACCGGGGGGTGCAAGGTGCAAGGGCGGCCGGGACGGAGGGGGATCACCCGGCCTGCACAAGCGGATCGAACCTATGGGCGAGAGTATGAAATCCGCATCCGCACGGAAGGCCGGGGAAACCGTCCTGGCCGAGCGTCAGCGATCCCTTGCGCCGCGCCAGGGGGCAGCGCCCCCAAGCGAAGTCGCCCTTATGAGCCACGTGAGATCAAAAAAAACGAAGCCAGGCACCTCGGCACTTTCAACCGCGCCGTCCGAGTTGTCCGAGATGGGTGTCGGCGAAGCCGGTCGGATATTTCAGCCCGAAGCCGAGCACCCGGTCGACGCCGATATGGGCGCACCAGATCAGAGCGACCTGCAGCCACAATCCCTGACCTGTCGTCCAGCCGAGGGCGGCGACCAGGGCGGGCGCGACATAGGTGTGTGCGAGATTATAGAAGCGCGCGCCCATCGAAGGGCTGGCGAGATAGCCGAGCATGGAGAGATCGGGCAGCAGGAAGAGAACGGCAAAGAGCCCCCATGTGCCGCCGGCTGAGCGAAAAGCCAGCACGGCCGCGATCGCCACGGCAAGGTTTTCAAGGCGCAGCAGCAACAACACGCCTGCCGGTGCGCGCGAAACGGCGTCGGGTGATGGGTTGGTCGAAGTAGGTCGGGACATGGGAAATCCTTGGGTCATAGCAGCACCATGTCCTGTCTCCGGCTTGAACGAAATTGATTCACTTGGTTCAATCGCTGTACGAAATTTTTCCAAGTGGACCGCCATGGACTGGGGCCTCTACCGCACCTTTCTGGAAATCGCCCGAAGCGGCAGCCTGTCGGCGGCGGCGAGGACGCTCGGCATCACGCATCCGACGGCCCGGCGTCATCTGGAAGAGCTGGAGCAGCAGTTGGGAGGCCGACTTTTCACGCGCTCGACCCGCGGCTTGATGCTGACCACGCTTTCCGAAAGGATATTGCCCGAAGTCGCTCGGATCGAAGCCTCTATCGGCGCCATCGCGCGCGTTGCGAGCGAACGCGTGGGCAGCGTGCAGGGGACGGTGCGCCTGTCGGCAAGCGAGGTTATGGGGATCGAGGTGCTGCCGTCGATGCTGGCGCGCATTCGCGCCCTTCACCCGGGTCTGACGTTCGAACTCATCCTGTCGGACAGTGAAACGGATATCCTCCGGCGGGACGCCGACCTCGCCGTGCGCATGATGCGTCCGCGGCAGGCAAGCCTCGTCGCCCGGCGTGTCGGTATGATCGAGGTCGGGCTCTACGCCCGTCGAGACTGGCTCGCCGAGCACGGGGTTCCCTCATCGCTGGAGCAACTGCTCACCGCGCCGAACCTCATCGGTCAGGATCGTCGCCGCACGTTGGCCGATGCGCTGGAGATCGACGAGACGCGCCTGCACCAAAGCCTCGTTCTGGCGACCGACAGTGATGTGGCACAGATAGCGGCCGTGCGCGCGGGCTTGGGCGTCGGTGTTATGCAAGTGCCGCTCGCCGGGCTGGAAACAGACCTCGTCCGCGTACTTCACGACCTTGATCACAAGATGGAGGTGTGGCTGGTCACGCACCCCGATCTCAAATCGTCTGCACTCGTTCAGAACGCCATGGCGGCGCTATACGCCGAGCTGAAGAGCTATATCCGGCCCGCAGCCCGAACCGCTCCATGCTGAAAGGACCACGTGGCGATTACGGTATTTCGTCGTTCGACAATCCAGCGCCCCGCCCGAAGGCGGGGCGCGGATGCGATCGTCAGTCGGTGACGATCCTGCCGGATTGGCGGGCGCGCTGAGCGTACCAGCTCAACGGATGCTCGGCCCTGAAGTGGAGGTCACGTTCGACCGGAAGCCGGAACTGGCCGCGCACCGAGCGGATTTCGGCAAGGCTGACATAGCCGAGTTCGGGTTCGCCAAGGCCGAGATCGCAGAGGCCGAATAGATGGTCGGGGTCTTCGGGATCGGCTTCGGTGAGAAGCCAGGTGGCGCCGGCGTCGGGTGTGAAGAGCTTGACGACAGGACGCGGATCGATGTCCTCGCCAGCGGCGCTGCGCGCGCCATTGGCGAGAAGCCGGGCATAGAGTTCGTCGGTGATGAGCGCTGCGGCCATGTCGGCCTCCCTTCGATGTCACCCTCCGATCGAGGGCGAGGAGGCGTTCGGTCGGCGCAATCGAGCGGCGCGGTCAGGCCCTACACGGTCTGGTGCGGGCCGGGCTTGACCGCGCCGCGGCGGCGGCCAGCGTTACCGGAGCTCGTCGAGAGGGAGTTATCGAAGGCCACAGGCGCAGTGCGCTCAGGAAAGAACGCACAGGGCTCCGGAATTAAAGGGCGTAGCCTCGCTCGCGATTGTCTTCCGATTCTCGCGCGATGGCCGCCGTTTCCCGCACGCCGACGTCTGATATCTTCAATGAACGAGCGACATGCATCACCTTGGTCGCAGTCATTCCACTGCGATCGAAGGCGATCGACATGAAACGCGAACAGACAATTTCACGAGAACATGCGGCCTTGGCCTCTGACGCAGCGCAGCCACCCGCCAACGAGCCTGTCCAGAGCGCCTCCAGGCGGTTTCAGCCGCCCGCTGATCTGCTCAAGCGCGTGGTTCGTCGCCCGGAGCTTCGCAAGATCGTGCCGCTCGCCGACACGACGATTTACGAGATGGAACAGCGCGGCGAGTTTCCCAAGCGCTTCTTCCTGACGCCACGCTGCGTCGTGTGGAATCTCGCCGAAGTCGAAGCATGGCTCGATGACCGCCGCCGCGCGTCAGGCGCGGATACCTTGCGTAAAGCACCGGCGCCGGATGTTCGTCAACGGCGCGCACGGCCGGTCAAGGTACGGACTAAGCAGTCATGAACGCCTCGGCATTCCTCTGGTTGGTCAGTTGGACGAAAAGTGGCCGGCCGGATCGACGTTCAGTAGGTGCCAGAATAGGCCTTGGTCGGCGCCTTGATAGCACACGTTCGGCTTTCCGAGCCATCGCAGCCCTCAAACGCGCGATGTCCCATTATCGAAACCGGGCTTTATAGATTACAGCACATCGTTTGCTGGTTGACATTCGCGGGTTTTGGCCGACACCCATCTCCGTGGGCCCTGCGGTCTGGATTGACAGCAACTCTCTCCCTGTCTGTCCCTGTCTGTGCTGTCCGACACTATACTAATTCTTGAACACCGCACTAAGGGCGGGCCGAATCGATAGAAAGGCCACTACCGGAACGCGCTGGGTTATTCTAAATTTTACACGCTTGCCGTGAGTTCTCGGCACGAGCGACTCAGTCACAGACATGCATGAGTTTTTTCGATTGGCGTGGTTCCGGGTTTGGGTTCCTCCCGGAATTAGGTGGTATAGAGGCGGGCCAGACGTGGACGCCGGAACACCACTGTTGCGCGCGCGAGGCGGTAAATGGCGAGACCACTGAACAAAAAATTGGACGAAGGCGGTTTCTATACCCGCCGCCCCGAAATTGAGGCCTGCATCGACGAGGCACTGAAGCAGAGCACGGAAACGGTGCTTCGACGCGCGGCGATCCGGAATGTCCGTGATCCCGACTACATGCCTATGGAGTGCTTGCTGCATCTCATGCGTGAGGCTCGTCTCGGCAAAGACAAGTCGATGGAAGGCAAGCTCTACGTCCTTTTCATGTCGCGCTGCGAAGCGCGGCTGAAGCGAGCCATCCCGGACGGTAGCCGGACGGATGCCGCCGACCTCCGCGATGAGGTGATGTTCAAATTCAATGTGATGTTCGCCCGCGTCGGCACCAATGAAGACGCCACAGCGCTTGACTATTACGAGGTTAGTTTCAACCAGGCGTTTCAGTTTCTCTGGTGGAAGCAGGTTCGCAAAGACAACGCGCGCAAGAATATCCTCGTCGATATCGGCCAGGAAAAAGATGAAGACGGCAGACCGCTTGACGAAGAAAACACGCTCGCGAAGCTCTCGGAGGCTGCGCGCAGTCCTGCGCAGCAGGACAACGTCGTCTATCTCGCGCAGGTTGGAAAATTTCTCGCGACGTTATCTCCTGCCGACCGGGAGACCATCAGACTGGTCCTGATCGAAGGCCACACGATCGAATCAGATGATCCGGACGAGGTCACCGCTGCTAAGATTCTTGGCGTGGGCCGCCGGGCCATCAACAAGCGGCTCGCCAAGGTGGCTGCCGCATTGAAAAAGTTCCAGCAGGAGAGCTGAACATGACGACCATCAACACGAAAGACGAGAGCGATGTGCTGTACGCGCTCGCGCTCGCCATGCCCACCCCGGATCCAAAGACGCTGGACGAGTTCGTTCGAAAGCATCCGCAGCACGCCGCGGCCCTGACCGAGTTTGCCGTTGAGCTTGCCCTTAACCCGCAATCCATTGGCGACGAGGAAGGCGATGAGAGTGTCGATGGAGCCGTCAGCCCGGCGGTCTCGCGCGCGATCAGCCACTTTCAGAACATTTCATTCGAATTGGAGCAGAAGGGTCTGCCTGGCGACTTGGAGAAGAAAGGGTTGCCTGAAGCACCGAAATCGTTCGGCAATCCATTTGCGTCTTTAAGCACCGAAGGCTTTCGAGCATATGCGGCTAAGCTTGGCGCCAACTCGATTTTCGTGATGAAGCTCCGGGACGGCAGGATCGAGCCCGAAAGCATTTATGCGCGTCCTGGCTTTTGCAGGGTCGCTGCCGACGGCCTCGACATCCCTGTTGAGGCGCTGATGGCGCATGTCCGCTCCGGACCAACGGTGAGCGCGCAGCAACTGCATAAATCCGACAGCAAGCCCGTCGCTGACAAACGCGAAACCTTTGAAGAAGCGGTCCGCAGTTCGGGACTGACACCCCAACAGCAGCAGCACCTTTTGGAAATGTGAGACGCACGTGGACGCCTTCGAAACCATACGGATCACTGCAGCAGGGCTGCACGACCAATTCGTGGCAGGCGGAGCCGACGCGCTCAAACCGCTGACGCTCATCGACGCTTCGATCAAGCATTATGGTATCGAGCTGGCATTCCTCGAACCGGGCAACACAGCCCTCAATGGCGGCCGGGCTGTATTCGACCAGCAGAGCCGCACCATCTGCGCGGAAGATAAAGGATCGGACGCGGATCGCGCTCTTCTTGTCGGCCATGAGATTGGCCACGTGGCTGTTCACACGATGTCGAGCAGTTGCAGCGCCAGCGATATCGATCCGTCGCGCTCGACCGAATCCGCACCTGTCGGCCTGCAAAAAGTGGAAGATTACGGCGCACGCGAGCGGCGCGAGCTCGAAGCCAACGTGTTCGCCCGCGAGCTCCTGTTTCCGCGCCACCTCGCGCGAAAGATGCACGTCGATCAGGTGATGTCGGCGGCGGATATCACGGCGGCTACCGGCTTGCCGGTGCCGCTCGTGCGGCAGCAAATCCTAGATGCTCTGCTCCTGCCGAAGATCGAGCCGTCCGCCAGCAAGCCAAAGCCGATTTTCACAGAGGACCCAGCCCAAGAGGATGCAGCCCGACATCGCGATAAGCCCTACTTGCTGCGGGCGGGGCCTGGGACGAGCAAAACGCGAACGCTTGTCCGACGGATCGAAACGCTGATCCAGGACCATGTTGATCCACCCTCCATGCTTGTGCTGACCTTCTCAAACCGCACAGCCGGCGAACTGTCGGAACGCCTGTCCAAGGCCATCGGGCAGGATGCAGCCCAGATGTGGGTCGGCACTTTCCACGGTTTCGGCCTCGATCTCGTCAGGCGGTTTCACGAAAAGCTCGAACTGCCGCCAGACCCCACGCTCTTCGATCGCAGCGATGCAATCTCGGTACTGGAGCAGATCCTTCCAACCCTGCCACTCAGCCACTATCGCAATCTGTGGGACCCGGTCGTCGTGTTGCGCGAGATTCTGCAAGCCATCTCGCGCGCCAAGGACGAAGTCGTAACGCCTCCCGAATACCGGCGCCTCGCTGAAGCCATGGCGAAAAGCGCTGATCCATCGGATGAGAAGGCCGTCGATCTCGCCGCGAAATGCCTGGAGATCGCATCCGTCTACGAGCTTTACGAAGATGCAAAGCGCAGCCGTGGTGCGGTCGATTTCGGCGATCTTATCATGCTGCCGGCCTTGCTCATCGAGCGGGACGAGGCAGTGCGCAATGCGGTGCGTCTGCGTCACAGGCATTTGCTCGTCGACGAATACCAGGACGTTAATCGCGCCAGCGTCCGGCTGGTGAAGGCGGTCGCTGGTGTTGGCGAAAACCTCTGGGCCGTCGGCGACGCTCGCCAGTCCATCTATCGCTTCCGGGGGGCGTCGTCCGCCAACATGGCATCGTTCGGCACCGACTTTCCCGGTGCGAAACTCGGTCAGCTGAGCTTGAGCTACCGGTCGACGCAGAAGGTATTGGATACATTCAGCGGCTTTTCTGCCGGCATGCCGTTGCCGCCGGAGCTCGCAAATCTGCCACTCAAGGCCGAGCGCGGCCCAGGCGAGGCGAAACCTGAGCTCCGCACGCTCCTTGATCCGGCCGAGGAGGCTGCCGGCATCGCCGCGAGTGTCCGGGAATTGGAGACGGGCGGTATCACCCTTCGTGATCAGGCTATCCTTTGCCGCACGAACGACAGACTGAACGAGATTGCGCAGGCACTCGAAGACCGCGGCATTCCCGTTCTCCATCTCGGCAGCCTGTTCGAGCGCGAGGAAGTGCGGGATGTGCTCAGCGTCCTCAGCCTCGCAGCCGACCGGTTCGGTGCAGGCCTCGTGCGCATCGCCGGCATGGAGCGCTATGCGATCCCGGCGCAGGATGTGAAACGGCTGCTCGTCCATCTGCAAGGTGGGAATAAGCCAGCCATCCTCCGCCTGGATGAACTGCCGTCGGTTGCCGACCTGTCGCCTGCCGGCGTGCAAGGCGTCACCAGACTCGCGAACGACCTGAAGGGCGTGAAGGCCTCGGCTTCGCCCTGGGACATGGCGACAACCTTCCTCCTCGATCGCACCGATCTGGTGCGCCGGATGGCGTCCGGCACATGCATCGGCGACCGCATGCGGGCCATCGCCGTCTGGCAGTTGCTCAACTTCCTGCGGGATCAGAGCCCTGTGGCGACGGGTTCACCCGTGCAAACGCTGCTCGATCGTGTCCGCAACCTCGTTCTGCTGGCGGAGGAACGGGATTTGCGGCAGGTGCCCGACGCAGCTTTGCAGATGAACGCTGTCCGGCTTATGACCGTCCATGGCAGCAAAGGTCTTGAATTCGAAACGGTTCACATTCCCGGCTTCGTAAAGACAGGCATTCCCGCAAGCTACCGTGGCCTGTCGTGCCCCGTACCGGAGGGCATGATCGAAGGTGCGGTCGGCACCGTCTCGCAAGAGGCCGAGCGTGCCCATAAGCAGGAGCAGGAATGTCTGTTCTTCGTGGCGATGTCGCGGGCGCGAACCTATTTGCACCTCTACAGCTATCGGCAGCAGCCGAACGGCGCGACGCGTAATCCGTCCGATTATCTGGCGCGGATCGCCGGCAGTCTGCGGTCAATCGCGTCCCCGTCTACGATCTATCTGCCGCCCCGTCCTCCACGGCGTATAGAGATCACCATCGCGGATGAGTGGGAGCGCACGCACCGACACGTGTCAGCTTACGAGAGCTGCCCGCTTCGCTTCTTCTATACGCATGTCCTGGGCATCGGCACGGCAAGGCGCACCACGCCGTTCGAGCGCACGCACGCCTGCATCTACGAGTTCATCGACTGGCTGGCGGAAGAGCGCGTCAATGCACCGCCCGATCTGAACGCCGCACAAGAAGCGTTTGACGCAATCTGGAAAGACAAAGCTCCGCACGACAGCCCATATGTTGTCGACTATCACAAGCTGGCCAGCAGCATCGTTGCCGGCCTGATCAAGGCCGGGGCTGGTCGTCGCTTCAGAGAAGCGTCGCCGCTCGCCATCAATTATCGCAATGGCAAGGTGATGGTGATCCCCGACGAAATCGCGGAGCGGCACGATGGTGTGATCGTCGTGCGCAAAGTGCGTACCGGCAAGCGGGGCAAGACCGAGTTCGGAAAGCTGGAGTATTCACTTTATCAGCGCGCGGCCACGCAGCATTTTGGCGCTCGGGCCATTGTCGAGGCCGTGCATCCGAGCGATAGCGGTGTCGAAGACGTGCCGCCGCCGAAGGCGACGAAAGCTGGCAATAACGACACGAAGGTCGAAGAGATCCTCGCAGGTATTGCTGGAAAGCATTTCCCTCCCGATCCCGATGCCTTTCGCTGCCCACGCTGCCCCCACTTCTTTATATGCGCGTCGGCACCGGAAGGTCCTCTCGCCATCGCATAGATTCTTTTTCCCCAACCCGGTTCCGGTTTTACCCGTGAGCCGGAATTAGCCCGGCAGAAGCGACAGGAACGGCAATTGGGCCAACCCTCTCGCAAACGAAAGGGTTGGGACATGAAGATCATCGACATCTACTATCAGGGCGAGGGCGTCGGCGCGCTCGAGCATCTGGAATTCGACGCCGAAGCCACGTTCGCCGTGTTGCAGGCGGCAATCGCCGGGAAACATGCCATCGCGGGCGAGATCGTCCTGTTCCTCGAAGATGAGGACGAGCCGATCGATGGCGAGGCGAAGCTTCGCGACAAGGCCGGCCGCGCCGGGATTAAGGCGCACGTGCATCGTTGCCGCACGATCGAGGTCATCGTCCATTTCAAGGACAAGACGGTGCGCCAGGAGTTCGCGCCGGGTACGACGGTCGCCCGCGTCAAGCACTGGGTGACGGTCCACAAGTTCGGCATGACCGAAGAGGAAGCGAGCCACCACCACCTGCAGATTGCCGGCACGACCGATCAGCCCGATCCGGGCACGCATATCGGCACGCTTGCATCCTGCCCGAAGTGCAAGGTCGAGTTCGACCTCGTCACCACGCCGAAGGTGAACGGCTGGGCTGTCGCATGAGCATCGCGGCATCGGCAGGGCCCGACGAACGGGCTCTGCGAGCCGATCTCGCCCGACCGGCGTTTCGGCTCGCACAATCGGAAGGCCGCTTCCGGTTGATCTCGATCACCTGGCCGATCGTGCTACTCGGCGTCTCGGCCATCGATGATCAGGAGTACGTCCTGAGGTTCGATTGCAGCGGCTATCCCGCACTCGCACCGACGGCACGCCCCTGGGACGCGCAGAGCAACGTGCCGCTGCCTTTCGACCGATGGCCGCGCGGCAAAGGCGGTCGTGTCGGCGCGGTATTTCGGCCCGATTGGAAGGAAGGCACCGCGCTGTATCTGCCATGCGACCGCGTCAGCCGGGAGGGACACGACAACTGGCGCACCGAAACACCCACGATGATCTGGCGTCCCGACCGCGGCATTACACAGTATCTGGAGATTGTGCATGAACTTCTCAATTGCGGCGATTATCAACCGGCTGCTCGCGCCGCAGCGTGAGCTGTCATGCTCCTGGCTTCTGTGGAGGCGGTTGACCGCGCGACTGCGCGAGCGTGGGCGGGACGAAAGCCGTGAAAGCGGCGCCTTCCTGCTCGGCTATGCCGACGCGAACGGCGCCGCGCGGATCAGCGATTTCGTCCTGTATGACGATCTCGACCCGCACAGTCTCGATACCGGCATCGTCCGCTTCGACGGCAAGTATTTCGGGCGGCTGTGGGCGATGTGCCGGGAGCGCGGTCTGACCGTTGTCGCCGACGTGCATGTCCATCCCGGCGATTCCGGGCAGAGTAACTCCGATCGCGCCTATCCCATGGTATCGCAGGCCGGGCATATCGCGCTGATCCTCCCGCGCTTCGCGCGCAAGCCGATCCAGCACAACGACATCGGCATCTACCGCTACCTCGGCGGCGGCGCCTGGCACACTGTGCCGCGTGTTCAACGTCGCCAATTCTTCAACATTGGATTTTGAGGATTGCGATGATCACTTTTACCCTTGCCGACGAGATGCATCGGCTCGCCAAGCGAGCCATGGACAATGGCACGGTCGCAAGCCGCCAAGAGGCCGAGGCTCTGCTGCGCGGCTACCGGATCGCCTTGTCCATAGGACCGGACGAGGCGATCGATCGTCATCATCAGACCGCGCTGCTGACCGCAGTGGAGCTCGGCCGGCGCGTCTTTCTCGGCGGCGTAACCGTCGAGGGCGACCTTGATGTGCCGCTGAACGTTCCGGTGTCCCCCGGCCCGACGCTCCGACACGCCGTCGCGGCCGCAGGCGGCACGCCAGGGGCAGCGACCGCGGGCATCCCGCTTATCGCGATCGGCGGTCTGGCCAAGCAAAAGTCAGATGGCTTCTCGATCAGGGCGGTATTCGATGGCTGGCGCGGCGGGATCGTGCCCGGTCACGCTGAAGGTCCCGATCGCAGCGAGATCGGCCCGATGGCTTTGGCGCCAATGCTCGCCGCCGCATTGGCGATCAACGAAGCATTCCTCCATCTTTCGGGCGACAGTCCCTTCGCCGGAAAGCGAACCGCCGGACTCAATCTCTGGAACCTGTCGCGGTCGACCGACTGGATGTCGTGCGACGCGAGCACGCCGGAGCTCGCCTATCTTCCATCTCGCCTCTGGCTCATCGGCCTCGGACATCTCGGCCAGGCCTATCTCTGGGGACTCGGGCTTTTGCCATACTCGGCCGACGCGAAAGTCGAATTGCTCCTCCAGGACGTCGATGTGATCACCCCCTCGACCGAAAGCACCTCGATCCTCTCGGACCGCACGATGCTTGGCGAAAAGAAGACGCGCGTTACCGCCAAATGGGCGGAACGGCGAGGATTCGCCACCGCCATCACCGAGCGACTGTTCGATGAAACCTGCCGCCGTCACCACAATGAACCGTCGATCGCGTTGTGTGGCCTCGACAATGCCGTAGGACGACGCGCGCTTGACCAGGTCGGTTTCGACTTCGTGGTCGAAGCCGGACTGGGTCGCGGACATCAAGATTTCCGCAGCCTTCTGATTCACACGCTACCCGGCGAAATGTCGGCGAACACGCTATGGAAAGACGAAGATGAAGGCAGCCAAACAGCGGTCGATGCGGCGGCCTATCGCAAGATGCTCGACGAGGGCTCCCTCGACCGTTGCGGCGTGACCTTGTTGGCAGGCAAGGCGGTCGGTGCTCCGTTCGTGGGTGCGGTTGCTGCGACGCTCGTGCTCGCTGAGGTGTTGCGCCTCCTTCACGGTGGCACCCTGCACAGGATGGTCGATATGAACTTGGTCGACCTCGCGTACGTTCGAGCTGTGCCTCAGCTGCGCGACTTTTCGGCGTTCAACCCTGGCTTCTTCACGGCAGAAGGCAGGCGCTCTTGATTGGGGACGCGGACCGTCCGATCTTTCTCTGCAGTCGCTCCGAAGTGGTCAATCCGCTTCCGGCCCCCTCCCTGACGTAACAGTCTAGCGGAGGAAACGCCAAACAGCCGGGCGCTTCGAACTTTGCCCGATTCTCCACTGCCCCTCGCACTCTCTGCCGATCCAAAATTGAATACCGCCTAGCAGTATGGCTCATGCATGGAGCGCGACTGCTCACAGTCAGCCTTCCACCCGACCGCCCATAGCCGCCATCGACGGCGGCAACAGCGTCGGCACGCGCTTCACTCCGTTCACCCAGGCGTCGATCATGTCGGCCCATTCCTGGAGCATGTGGCGGCGCTGCGGTTCGTACTCTGCCTTGTTATAGACGCCGCGCGACGAGCGCCCGTCCTCGTGAGCGAGGCACTTCTCGATCCAGTCGCTATTGAAGCCCATCTCGTTCAACAGCGTCGAGCCCGTCCGGCGCAGATCGTGGACCGTGAACGGCTCCAGCGGCAGCCCCTCCTTCTTCGCCCGCGCCACAACGGCTGAGGTCACGCGATTGAAGGTCGCCCGCGACATGGGGGCGTCGGCGTCGTAGCGGGACGGCAGCAGATAACGCGAGTTGCCGGCGCAGGTCTTGAGCGCGATCAGGATGTCGAGCGACTGTTGCGAGAGGTAGACGTTGTGCGCCTTCGATCGCTTCATGCGCTCCTTCGGAATCGTCCAGACGGCATTCTCGAAATCGACCTCGTCCCAGACCGCGTCCTGCAGCTCGCTCTTGCGCACCATGGTGAGCAGGATCAGGCGCAGGCCGAGACGTATGGTCGGCAGCGTCGGCACGTGCTCGATCTGCTGCAGCATGATCTTGATCTCGGCCGGCGACAGCGCGCGGTCCTTCGGCTGGAAGGTGGCGATCGAGGCCGGCCCCACCTCGTCGGCCGGGTTCGGCACCTTTTCGCCATGTAGGATGGCGAAGGCGAAGATCTGTTTGACGATGTCGCGGGCGTGGATGGCGGTCGCCGGCGCGCCGCGCTCTTTCACCTTGGCGCAGAGCTGTCGCAGATCGTCCGGTGTCACCTCGGTCAGAAGGCGATTTTTCCAGGCGGGGAGAATGTCGCGATCGAGGATCGCCTTGCGCATGGAGCGGGTGCTTTCCGCCATCCGCGCTTCCTTGATCCATAAGGCGCTCACCGCACTGAAGCTGCGCTCCATGGCCTTGCGCCGTTTGTCTCGCTGTTTCTCGTGCGCGGGGGAAGCCCCTCCGCCACCTGCCTGCGAGCGGCGATGCAGCACTCGCGGGCTTCGGCGAGCGTGAAGCCATCAGCGCCATAGCGGCCGATCGTCAGCGTCTCCCGGCGACCGTTCAGACGGTAGTCGTACCGGAAGGTGATTTGGCCTGTCGTGGCGACGGAAACATACATACCGTCACGGTCGGCCACCTTGTACAATTTATCTTTTGGTTTCATCCTCTTGATGGCCATGTCGGTGAGCATGTGGACGGCCTCGTTGACGATCGAAAGCGCCTTTTCGAGCCCCAATTTTACCGTCAAATCCGATACCGTCAATCAACGCGAATAATCGTTATAAAACAGCGTACTAAATTTGTTTTCCGTGGGCTGCTTCCGTTTTCGGCCTGACGGTATGGCAAAAATCCGCCTGACGGCGAAAAACGCATACCGTCGCGCACACCGTCAGAGCCCACCGCTTCAACGCGATAGGCTCCGATAGTGAACACTTGACTTTTTGTTTTATTTCAGCTAGTTATGATGATGTTGCGATAGTTCGCGAAACGCCGCGAACCACATCATTTCATTCCCACTCGATCGTCCCCGGCGGCTTGCTGGTCACGTCGTAGACGACACGGTTGACGCCGCGCACCTCGTTGATGATGCGGGTCGCGGCGCGGCCCAGGAAGCTCATGTCGAAGGGGTAGAAATCCGCCGTCATGCCGTCGGTGGACGTCACCGCGCGCAGGGCCACGACGTAATCGTAGGTGCGCCCGTCGCCCATGACGCCGACGCTGCGCACCG
>PQAN01000116.1 GCA_003105285.1 Methylocystaceae bacterium | reverse complement strand
GAAGCCGAAGGACGAATTGCGCGCCGCGCTCAAAGCGCTCGACCCGGACGCGCTCACCCCGCGCGAGGCGTTGGCGGCGTTATATGAGTTGAAAGAGAAGGCGGGTAAGCAGTGAAACTAGCGGCCGTCATTGCTTCGCTCGCGCTCGCAATGACGGATGGAGGGCGACCACATGATGTCCTGCTCGACGGATCGACACGCTATCGTCGCGGCGCTGTGCGACCGTTTTCCCTCGCTGCTCCTCGCCTATGCGTTCGGCTCACGCGTGGAAGGGACTTCCGCTCCCACAAGCGATCTCGATCTCGCGATACTCGTCGAAGGGCGCGCCGATCCGCTCGCGCTTTTCGACGCGTCGAACGCGCTCGCGGAGCTTGCAGGCTGCGATGTCGATCTCGTCGACCTACGGGCGGCCTCCACCATAATGCAAAATCAAATCATCACGCGGGGCCTTCGTCTCTATGCGAGGGAGCCCCTTGCAAGCCTGTTCGAGTCCATGGTCCTGAGCGAAAAGCTGGAGCTGGACGCCGCTCGCGCGGGCCTGATCGCCGATATCGAACGCGAGGGGCGTGTTTATGACCGATGACGTCATTCTCAACAAAGCCGCCGTGATCGAGCGCTGCGTCGCGCGCGCGAGAGATGAATATGAAAGGGACGCCAAAGCCTTCGCGCTGGATTTCACGCGGCAGGACGCGGCTGTCCTCAACATATTGCGCGCTTGCGAGGCTGCGCTCGACCTCGGTCAGCATCTCATTCGCCGCGAGAGGCTCGGCCTGCCGCAAAGCGCGCGCGACGTGTTTTCCTTGCTCGTCGCCGGCGGCTGGATCGACGCGGAGCTTGCCGAGAGGCTGAAGCGCATGGTGGGATATCGCAACATCGCCGTTCATGATTATCAGGCGCTGCAGCTTCCCATCACGATCGCCATTATCGAAAAGCATCTGACGGACTTTACCGATCTGACGTCCGCGATCATTCGGCGCGACGCGGCGCGAGGCCAGTGACGCCAAGTCGGGTCGATCGGTTCCCGTGTCATTCCCGAAGCGAACAGATCAGGCCGCTTTGTCGTGAAGGCATAGCGCGGCCGCGCATCCGCGAGGCCCTGTCGACGGGTTCCTCTCGTTCGAAGGCCGAATTCCCGAAATCGATCCGACGCTCGAGATCGGACGCGCCGGGCCTGCGAGATCGAAAGGACGTCTCGACCCCAGAGCGCCGATTTCGCCGGACGGACGAGCTCGTATAGACTGGCCGGCGAAACCTCGACCGCGATTCCTCAAATCATGCCCGTCCGCCGTCTCGATCCCATTCTCGTCGACCGTATCGCCGCCGGCGAAGTGGTCGAGCGTCCGGCGTCCGCCGTCAAGGAGCTCGTCGAGAATGCGCTCGACGCCGGCGCGGCGCGCATCGATGTGGCGATCGAAGCGGGAGGGCGGCGGCTCATTCGCGTCGTCGATGACGGCTGCGGCATGAGCGCCGATGATCTCTCGCTCGCCGTCGAGCGCCATGCGACCTCGAAAATCCCCGACGGCGATCTCACCGCCATCGCGACGCTGGGGTTTCGAGGCGAGGCGCTGCCCTCCATCGCCGCGGTCGCCGATGTGACGATCGACACGCGCGCGCTCGGCGCGGAGGTCGGCGCGCAAATCCGCGTCGAGGCGGGCGAGAAGCGGCCGATGCGGGCGAGCAACTGGCCGAAAGGCACGCGCATAGAAGTGCGCGATTTGTTCGCGGCGACGCCGGCGCGGCTGAAATTCCTGAAATCCGAGCGCACCGAGACGGCGGCCGTCGTCGATGTCGTCAAGCGCCTCGCCATGGCCAATCCGTCCGTGCGCTTCGGTTTCGCGGGCGACTCCGGCCAGATGTTCGATTACGCGGGCTGCGGCTCGGAGAGCGCCGGCCGGGCGCGGCGTGTCGCACAAGCGCTCGGCGAGGATTTCGCCGCCAATGCGGTCGCGCTCGAGGCGGAGCGCTCGGGCTTTCGCCTCACAGGCATTGCCGGCCTGCCGACCTTCCATCGCGCCAATGCGCAGATGCAATATGTCTATGTGAACGGCCGGCCGGTGCGCGACAAGCTCTTCGCCGGCGCCGTGCGCGCCGCCTATCTCGATTTCCTCGCGCATGACCGCCATCCGGCGCTCGCGTTGTTTCTCGAATGCGATCCGCGCGCCGTCGACGTCAATGTCCATCCGGCCAAGGCCGAGGTGCGGTTTTCCGATCCCGGCCTCGTGCGCGGCCTCGTCGTCGGCGCCTTGAAGGAGGCGCTCGCTTCCGCGCTCCATCGCAGCGCCGATGCGCCGACGCGCGCGGCGCTCGACGTCCTCGCGGCGCGCGCCCGAGGGGCGGGGTCTTTTTCCACGTCCTTCGGCGAGCGCCCGCGCCTGAGCTATGACTGGGATCCGCGACGCTCGCCCAATGCGCCGACGGGCTTCGCCGAGGCGCCGCAGGCGGCCTTCGACATCGGCGCGCCCTCTGCCGATGCGCGGCCGAGCCGAGCCGCGCCGGCGGAGACGGACGCCGAGGCGCCGCTCGGCGCCGCGCGCGCGCAAATCCATGAGACCTATGTCGTCGCGCAGACGCGCGACGGGCTCGTCATCGTCGACCAGCACGCCGCGCATGAGCGTCTCGTCTATGAAAAGCTCAAAGCGCAGCGCGCGCAAAACGGCGTCGCCCGCCAATTGCTGCTCATTCCGAGCGTCGTCGAGCTCGACGACGTCCGTCTCGACGCGCTGCTTCCCGCCCTGCCGCAACTCGCCGAGCTCGGCCTCGTGCTGGAGCCCTTCGGCCCCGGCGCCGTGCTGGTGCGCGAGAGCCCGGCCATCCTCGGCGACATCGATCATGCGCGCCTCGTCGCCGACATCGCCGATCTCCTCGCCGAGGACGGCGACGCGCGCGCGCTGACGCGCCGTCTCGACGCCGTTCTCGCGACCTTCGCCTGCCATCACTCGGTGCGCGCCGGCCGCCGTCTCACCGCCGAGGAGATGAACGCTCTGCTGCGCGAGATGGAGAAGACGCCCGGTTCCGGCCAATGCAACCACGGCCGCCCGACCTATATCGAGCTGAAGCTCGCGGATATAGAGAAGCTGTTCGGACGAATGTAGCACTTTTCGACTATTGCCGAAGCGATTGCACGAACAATAGGCGTTCCGCGGCGCGACGGGCCGCGAAAGAATATCGGGGAACAGCATATTTTCGAAAGCCGACCTCGCTGTCGTAAAACGGGCCTACGCCAAGCAGATCGCCTTTATCGGCGGAGTGGAGCATCCCGCTCTCGAGGAGGCTTTCGCCACGACGCCGAGAGAGCGCTTTGTCGGGGAGGGGCCTTGGCAGGTCTTCGGCTGGAGCGGATATCGGACGACGCCGACGGCCGATCCTGTCTATCTCTATTCAGATGTCCTGATCGGCCTCGTTCCGGAGCGCGGCCTCAATAACGGCCAGCCATCCGGGCATGCGAAATGGATGGCCGCCGCCGGCCCGAGGCCGGGAGAGCGCGTCGTCCATATCGGCGCCGGCGTCGGCTATTATTCGGCGATTTTGGCGCATCTCATGGGCCCGTCCGGCCGCGTGACCGCCGTAGAATGCGATCCTGCGCTCGCCTCGCGGGCCACCGCCAATCTCTCCGCCTTTCCGAGCGTCGACGTGCTCCAAGGCGATGGGACATCCGTGAACTTCGAGCCTGCGGACGTCATCTATGTCAATGCGGGCGCGACGCGACCGATGGACGTCTGGCTCGACCGGCTGAACAACGGCGGACGACTCGTCCTACCGCTCACCACCAACCGGCGAAGCGGGGCGCCGCCTCTCTCGCCGCAAGGCGGAATGTTTCGCTTCGAGAGGCGCGGTGCGGAGTTCTCGGCGGCATGGATTTCCCCGGCGGCCTTCATTCCCGGCGAAGGAATGCGGGACGAAGACTCCGAGGCCGCCCTCGCGGCCGCTTTCGCAAAGGGCGGCTGGCAGGACGTCGCGAGCCTTCACCGAACCGACGGGATCGCCGACGAACGGTGCTGGGTCCACGCGCCAGGGTGGAGCCTCGTCCGAGCTGTGAAGCCGGCCGGCGATGTCCTCTCGACCGGGAAAACACCGATAGCCTCTCCGACCCCTCCGCTTTGATTTCCCCGCCGCGACGTGGCATTCTCGCTCGCGCTCCGTTTCGCTGAAATTCGCGAGGGAGCGAGGTTTTGCCCGAAAGCGCCCGAGCCGCAGCAAAAGGACTGCCGAACCTTTGATCGAACAGGCGATGTATTTCGCGCTCGGGTTTCTGGTGGCCGGGCTGTTCACCTTGATGTTCCTGCCCGCCTTCTGGCGGCGGGCCATGCGCCTCTCCATGCGCCGCCTGCACATGCTGACGCCTTTGTCGCTGGAGAAAGTGGCGGCGGAGCGCGACCTGCTGCGGGCCGAATTCGCCACGCGCTATCGCCGGCTCGAGCAGCAGATGGCCGCGGTCAAGGCGACCAAGGCGGCGGACCTCGTCGAGATCGGCCGCAGCGCCGCGCGCGTCGCCGAGCTGGATGGGCGGCTCACGGCGGCGATCGCGCGCGGCGACGATTTCGAGACGAAATTTTCAGAAAGCCAGAGGCGCCTCGAGGAGAGAACGGCGCTTTTGAACTCGACCGAGGCCGCGCTGCACGAGATGACCGACCGGGTGGAGGCCGTCGTCGCCAATCTGCGCAATGTCGAACTGGATCGGGAGGAACTCGCCCGGTCGAGCGAATTGCATCGCACGTGCGTCACCGCCCATGAGACCAGTATCGCGGCCCTGCATGCGCAAAACGCCGAGCTGCGGCAGACGCTCGGCGCGCTGAAGGAGAATTTCGTACGCGCTTCGGCGGAGGCCGAGCGTCTCGCCGATGCCGATTCCGTGCTGTCGCGCACGACGCGCGAGCTCGACGCGGCCGTAATGGAAAAGGCCGATCTGCAAAAGGCGTTGGAGGAGACGCGCGCGAGCTCGGCGGCGCTCGAACAGCGCTCCAAATCGGAGATCGAGCATCTCGAAAAGGCTCTGCGCGTCGCGCGTGCGGAGGAGCGCGACCATGCGGACCGGCTGGAGACCGTCCGCTCGGACAATGCGCTGCTGCATGGCGAGATCGAGGCGCTGCGCAAGGAGCACGCCCATCTGCGCGAGACCGGCGGCGCCCAAGCCCACTCGCCTCCGGCCGCGCTCGCGTCGGCGCATGAAGCGCAAGGCGACCGCGATGTTCTCGCCTTGCGGCAGGCGATCGTCGATATTGGCGCGCGAATGGCCGAGATCGCATCCGCGGCCTCGGCCAACTCCAACGAAGCCGCGCAGAAACGCGCATAGTGAGCGCGCGGTCCGGCAGAGTCTCGCGGGCTATTGTTGCTGCGGCAACTTGCCGTCGGGAGTCGCCTTGTCGACGGCGGCCGGCAGATATTCGGCCAAGGCCGCCGAAACCTTGTCGACCGGAATGCCGAATTTGGCGCCGAGCTCCTTCACCTTGTCAGAGCCGAGCGCCTGCTGAATCTGCTCCGCCGAGACCGGCAGATTGGGGCCGGTGGAAACCCAAGACTTGACCTTTTCGCCCAAGGCCGTCTTCTCGAGCTCGGCGACGACGCCCTGCACGCCGCCATGCTTCTCGATATAGCCATTGACGAGGGTGGCGATCTCGACGCCGATGGCGCCGCCCAATATTCCGTCCAACAATCCCATGTCGTTCTCCTTCGTGAGGACAGGACGCATCTTTAGGCGAACATGGTCGCCGCTTCATGACATAGGGCCGGATCGCGCCCATGTCGAGGCGATGCCAGGCGCTCGGCGTGGCGGCAGGCGCTCGGCTATGTTACTGTGGCGAATACAGAAACGAAGTTACTACGATGAACACTCGCTTCTCGGTCGCCGTTCACATTCTCACATTCCTGCAGACCAGGAACGGAGAGCCGGCTTCGTCCGAACTCATCGCGTCGAGCGTGAACACCAATCCGTCTCTCATCCGACGGCTGCTCTCTCAGCTCTCCAGGGAGGGATTGACCCGCTCCGTGATGGGCTCGGGCGGAGGGGCTCTGCTCATGCGGTCCGCCGAAGCCATCACCCTGCTCGACGTCTATAACGCGATGGATGAAGACGGCGCGGTGCTGAGAACGCATCCCGACGCGAACCCGAAATGTCCCATTGGGCGCAACATCGGGGCCGTTCTGGAGGAGCGGTTCGAGGCGGCCGAGCAGGCGCTTCGAGCGGAACTCGCTCGAATCACGATCGCCGCGATCGCCAAGCAGACGATCAAGCGCGACCGATCGAGACGCCTCGCCTAGCGCCAAAAAAATCGGCGCTTCTCGTCTTTACTTCGATATGCAACCATTATAGAAACACATGTGCTTATATGTATCAATATTCGATACACATGAGGTATCCATGTTTTCATTACCCAAACGCAAAATCGTGACTCTGTCCATCGTCGCCGCCATCGCCTCGATCGCAGTCGCCGAATTGACGGCGACGAGCGTCGTCGCCGAAACAAAATTGGAGAAACGCGTGTCCAACCAGAAGAAGCAGGTCTTCGATCTCCTCGAGTCCATCGAGACAGGCGCGCCCGAGCCGGTCGCAATCGTCAATTCCGAGAAATACGTCCAGCACAATCTCGCCGTCGCCGATGGGTTGGAGGGATTCGGAAAAGTCCTGCAGGCCTTGCCGAAGGGATCGGCCAAAGTCGACACGAAGCGCGTGTTCCAGGACGGCGACTACGTCTTCACACACACAGAATATAATTTTTTCGGCCCCAAGATCGGCTTCGACATTTTCCGTTTCGAGAATGGAAAGATCGTCGAGCATTGGGATAATCTGCAGACGACGGCGGGGCCGAATCCGAGCGGCCATACGATGACCGACGGCTCCGTGGAGGTCGCCGACGTCGACAAGACCGACGCGAACAAGCAACTGGTCGCGAGCTTCGTCGACGACATTCTCGTCAACGGCAGATTCGAAAAACTGTCGGGCTATTTCGACGGCGAAAATTATATTCAGCACAATCCGCAGATCGGCGACAAATTATCGGGTCTCGCGGCGGCGTTCGAAGCGCTGTCCAAAGCCGGCGTCGCGATCAAATATGATCGCGTCCACAAGGTGCTCGGCGAAGGCAATTTTGTGCTGGTCATCAGCGAAGGAAACTTCGGCGGCCGACACACCTCCTTCTATGATCTCTTCCGCGTGGAGAACGGCAAGCTCGCCGAGCACTGGGATACGCTCGAGACGATCCCCCCGCGCGACCAATGGAAAAACAACAACGGAAAATTCTGGTCTCCAGCCGTGAGCGCGGCGCGCTGAACACAGCGCGCGATCGGCGAAGTTTTTTTAGTCGTCCCATATTGAAGTCATTGCCTTCGTCGACCGCGCGTCGCTTCTTTCATGGCGGGGCTCCGCAGATTCGATGTCTCCGCTCGATGTCCATTGCGTAACAAAGGTGCGGAAAATGACCATTCATATCGCAAATCATATCGAAAAATTGCTCGAGCGCCACAATTCGGCGCGCCTTCGCGCGATCAATCTCATCGTCAGCGAAAATCGAATGTCGAAGAGAGCGGCCGCGCCGCTGAGCTCCGATATTTCAGCGCGCTATGCGGCGTCCTTCTACGCCGGCACGGAGCCCGCCCAAGAGCTCATATTCAGCGTCACGGAAATGGCGAAAAGCGTCTTCGAGGCGAAATACGCCAATCTTTCTCCGATCTCCGGAAATATGGCGCTTCTGGCCGTGGTTTTCGCATTGACGAAGAGTCAGGATTATGTCGGGCGCGTTCCGCCGTTTTTTCCCGGCGGCGGATATCCGCTCAATTACGAAGTCTTCGACAGACGGCCGCTGCCGTTGCCGTTTTCGGAATCCACATGGCAGCTCGATGTGCCGAGAACGCTGGAGCTCATCGAGCGGCATAAGCCGCCGCTCGTCGTTCTCGGCTCTTCGATCGTGACCTACCCGATGCCCGTCGCGGAAATATCCGCGACGGTCCACGCATATGGAGGGCTCGTCGCCTATGACGGCTCGCATACGCTCGGCCTCATCGCGGGAGGTGAATATCAAGACCCTCTGCGGGAGGGCGCCGATTTGTTGCTGGGTTCGACGCACAAGACGTTTCCCGGTCCGCAGGGAGGAATCATCCTCACCAACGACGAGGGCGTTCACAAGCGGGTCGAGGTGTTGGCTAATTTCACTCCTCTCAACGGCCCGACTCTGATCTGCAATCCGCATCTTGCGCGGATCGCTTCGACAGGAATCGTGCTCCAGGAGACGCCGTGGCGCGAATATGCGCGTCGGGTCGTCGACAATGCTCGAACCATCTCCCGCATATTCCGGGAAGAAGGCATACCACTGCACGGCGTCGACGCCGCGAACTTTCCCGAATCGACCTATTGTCACCAGGTCGTCACGGCCTATTCTCGCAGCGACGCGCTCGCTTTGAGGGACCGGCTCCGAAAGCATCGCATAAATGTCGACGCATTTTTGAGGATCGGAACGAGCGAAATCACCAGGCTCGGATATGAAGCCGCCGAAAGCGGCCAATTGGCCAGACTGATCGCACAACTGATCAAGGACGACGACATAGACATCGTCGAGGTCGACAGGCGGATAAACGACCTCATCGAAACTCACTGCATCGTCGCGCTGTAGAGTATTTCGTGAATATTTTTTTGAAAGCTTCGTCGCCTGAATTTGATCGGATGGGATTATTTCACCCTCGAGCATAGGACCGGAGCGGAACGCCGAATTCGACGGCGACCGGCATGGTCAATCCCTTCGATGATCGTCGCGAGCCGCGATCGCACGGGGCAGCCCGGGCGATCGCGTCTTGCAGGGGCGAGGCCGACATCGAGACGTCGGGAGAAAAAGATGCGTTGGTCCTCGGGCAGTTGGAGAAGCAAGCCGATCGAGCAGATGCCGATCTATACTCAGCCGGCGGCGCTCGCCGATGTGGAGCGTCAGCTCGCCGGATTCCCGCCACTCATCGTCGCCGAAGAAGCGCGCAATTTGAAACGCGCCCTCGCGGAGGTCGCGGCCGGACGCGCCTTCCTGCTGCAGGGCGGCGATTGCGCGGAGAGCTTCGTCGAACATTCGGCCGACAATATTCGTGACTTCTTTCGTGTTTTTCTACAGATGGCGGTGGTCCTGACCTTTGCGGCGGCCTCGCCCGTCGTGAAGGTCGGCCGCATTGGCGGGCAATTTGCGAAGCCGCGTTCGTCCCCCACCGAGAGCACGGGGGACGGCGAACTGCCGAGTTATCGCGGCGACATCATCAACGACATCGAGCTCACGGCGGCGGCGCGCGAGCCGGATCCGCAACGCCAGCTTCTGGCCTACCGCCAATCCGCAGCGACTCTCAATCTCATCCGCGCCTTTGCGGCCGGCGGCTTCGCGAATCTCGAAAATGCGCATCGCTGGATGCTCGGCTTCGTCAAGAACAGTCCGCAATCGGAACGTTACGAGAAGCTTGCCGACTACATCACCGAGACGCTCGGATTCATGCGCGCGATCGGCTTGGACCCCGAGCACCACCCGGAACTGCGACAGACGACGTTCTACACCTCGCACGAGGCGCTGCTGCTCGGCTATGAGCAGGCTCTCACGCGCATCGACTCGGCGACGGGCGAATATTTTGGGACCTCCGGCCATATGCTGTGGGTCGGAGACCGGACCCGCCAGCAGGACGGGGCGCATGTGGAGTTCCTGCGCGGCTTGAACAATCCGATCGGACTCAAATGCGGCCCGAGCCTGAGGCCGGACGGCTTGCTGAGGCTGATCGACACGCTCGATCCAAAGAACGAGCCGGGGCGCCTCACCCTCATCTGCCGCTTCGGCGCGGACAAGGTCGCAGACGCGCTGCCTTATCTCGTGCGCGCCGTAACGCGCGAGGGGCGCAATGTCGTCTGGTCCTGCGATCCGATGCACGGCAATACGATCAACGCCGGCGGATTCAAGACGCGGCCGTTCGACCGCATCGTGTCGGAAATCCGCTCCTTCTTCGCCGTGCATCAGGCGGAGGGGACCTATGCCGGCGGCATTCACCTGGAGATGACAGGCAAGGATGTGACAGAATGCATGGGCGGCGCCCGCGCCATCTCCGAGCACGATCTGCGCGATCGCTATCACACCTATTGCGATCCGCGCCTCAATGCCGAACAGGCGATCGAGGTGGCGTTCGTCGTGGCCGAACTGCTCGAGGCCGAACGCCTTCCCCGCGAAGGGCGGGATCGCGGCGCGTCGCTGCGACCGGCGTTCGCCGGCGTCGGCGCGAGGGCGGCGCGCCGTCTCGTTCCGGCTCCGACAAGGTTCCCGCGGGACGCGCCGCTCGCCTGAACGGTCGGCCGACTCGCGGCGGCAAAGCGAAGGCTCCCGCCGCGAGCGGCCGTGCTCATGGAGCCAGAGGCTTTCCGGCGCGCTCGTGCCAACATCGAATATCGCGCCAGATCTGTTCGGCCGTTTCGGCGTACCAGAACAGTTCCCGATCTTCCGCCGCGATGACGCCTTCGTCGACGAGGAAATCGACGTCGAAGGCCCGTCGCCAATAGGATTCGCCGACGAGGACGATCGGCAAGGGCGCGATTTTGCGCGTCTGCACGAGCGTCAATGTCTCGAACAATTCGTCGAACGTGCCATAGCCGCCCGGAAAGGCCACGAGCGCCCGCGCGCGCAGCAGGAAGTGCAGCTTGCGCAGGGCGAAATAGTGAAAGCTGAAGCACAGATCCGGCGTCACATAAGGGTTGGGAAACTGCTCGCGCGGCAGCGTGATGTTGAGGCCGACGCTCTGCGCGCCGACGTCGAAAGCCCCGCGATTGGCGGCCTCCATGATCCCCGGACCGCCGCCGGTGACGATCGCCAGCCGCTGCCCTTCCGGCCGGTCGCCGGCGGCGCCGACCAGCGCGCCGAACTCGCGCGCCACTTCGTAATAATGCGATTTCTCCAATATTCGCTCGGCAATCGCCAGTTTTTCCCGCGCCGCGGCGCTCTGTTCGCGGGCGAAGTCCTTACGGGCCTTTTCCAGCCGGCTGCGGGCGGAGGCGGGCTCGACGATGCGGGTCGAGCCGAACACGACGACGGTGTCGACGACCCCATGCTTCGCCATATGCAGTTCGGGCTTCAGATAGTCGATCTGCAGCCGCACGCCGCGCGTCTCATAGCCGGCGAGAAAATCGAGATCGCCGTCCGCCTGGCGATAGGACGGGCTCGCCAGAATGGCCTCGACGCGCTCCGCGGCGCCCGGGTCTTCGTGATTGGGCTTCGGCAAATGGCCGGGCAGGGGCTCGCGCCGCTCTTGCGGGTGCGGGGGGCGCGGCACGCGGCTTTCCGATCCGTCGGCCGGTCGCTCGCTCGAACTCATGGCCTTTCTCCCTCGACGACGCCTGTTCGCAAGCCGAAGGCGAAGCCTGCGTCGGTAGAACCGTAACGAGCTCATCGTATATGATCGAGATCCGATAAGCTCACGTAAACTCGACATAATCTTGCGTGGTCGGCGTCCGCGCCCCAGACCGGCGCTCCTGCCCGCCTCGGAGCGAGGAGCGAAATCGCCTCGCGGCGAGAGCCTGTGACGGGCTTCCTTTATTTCCGAAATCGGCCGGCGTATATCAGCCGGCGGACAACGCGCCCTCGCGCGCGTGAGAGGAAGACGAGACGACAGGGCGAACAATGGCAGGGCATAGTCAGTTCAAGAACATCATGCACAAGAAGGGCAAGCAGGATGCGATCCGCTCCAAGCTCTTCTCGAAGCTCGCCCGCGAAATCACCGTGGCGGCGAAAATGGGCCTGCCAGACCCCAATATGAACGCCCGGCTGCGCGCCGCCGTGCTCGCGGCGCGCGCCGAGAACATGCCCAAGGACAATATCGAGCGCGCCATCAAGAAGGCCTCCGGCGCGGACGCCGAGAATTACGACGAGGTGCGCTACGAGGGCTATGCGCCGGGCGGCGTCGCCGTCATCATCGAGGCGCTGACCGACAACCGCAACCGCACCGCCGGCGAAATTCGCTCCTATTTCACCAAGGCGGGCGGGTCGCTCGCCGAAACGGGCGCGGTCTCCTTCATGTTCGACCGGGTGGGCCTCATCGAATTCGACCGCAAGGCGGCCTCCGAGGACGCGATGATCGAAGCGGCGATCGAGGCCGGCGCCGACGACGTTTCGGCGACCGAGGAGGCGCATGAGATCGTCACTTCGGTGGAAGGTCTGCGCGACGTCGCCAAGACGCTGGAGAGCAAGTTCGGCGAGCCGAAGAAAGCGGCGCTCATCTGGCGTCCGCAGAACAGCATTCAGGTCGACGACGAGGCCGGCGAGAAAATCCTCAAGCTGGTCGGAACGCTCGAGGACAATGACGACGTGCAGAACGTCTACGCCAATTTCGAGGTCTCCGACGCGCTGCTCGCCAAGCTCGCCGGCTAGCGGGCTCGCTCTCGCAGCCCATTCACCAAATGCCGATGACCAGGGCGCTGGTGAAGGCAAAGGCGGCGCAAACGGCGAGGAGGTCGAGCATCTGGGTCTTGGCCATCGACGAAACTCCTTGTTTACTGTGTCGTCGGTCGATCCGATAACATGTGACGCGACTATGGAGGCAAGGCGGGCGCCTTGCCGCGCGCTCGAGGCCGACGCCCTGGAATTGGTCAGCGCCCCGGCTTGCCCGCATCCTTTGCAGCACATCTTTCAATTGCGGCGATATTGTGTAACGGCTGGGCCGATCGCCTTGCTCACGCTCGACCGCCGCATGATCGCATGACCATCAAGCGAAAATATCACCACGGCGCCTTGAAAGAGGCGCTGGTCGACGCGGCGCTCGAGCTGCTCGCCGAGGGCGGCCCCGCCAGTTTGAGCCTGAGCGAAGCCGCGAAGCGCGTCGGCGTGACGGCGGCGGCGCCTTATCGTCACTTCGCGAGCCGGGACGATCTGCTGAACGAAGTGGCGCGGCGCGGCTTCCTGTCCTTCGGCGAGCGGATCGAAAAAGCCTGGGACGAGGGCCGGCCAGACGCCTCGACGGCCATGTGGCGCATGTGCGCCGGCTATCTCGCTTTCGCCCGCGACGAGCCGGGCCTCTACAGCGCCATGTTCGGTTCGGTCGCGACTCTGTCGGCGCCGGCTTCGGCGGCGGCGGCCGATCACGCGCTCGAAATCTTGTGGCGCTCCGTCGTCGCCTTTCTGCAGCAGCGCGGCGCGCCGGCGCAGGGCGCGCGCAAGCTCGCGCTGCAGGTGTGGGCGCTGGCGCATGGCGTCGCCATGCTGTCGATTTCGGGCCATCTCGACGCCGCCAAGGACCTCGATCCGGCGCACGTGCTCGACGGCGCGATCCGCAATCTGATGGAATCGGCCATCCGGCGCGCAGAGACGGCGCGCGGTTGATGGGTCTCCCCCTTGCCACGCGAGGCCGGCCGAGCGCGCCTTCAGCGCTTCGTAGACCGGCTCGTCGCGGCATGCCGAGGAGGCTCCGCAGGAGCCGTTTTAAAAGCGCGAGGGCGAGGTGCAGACGGCGAGAATGAAGGTTTTCCTCGTCCTTCGAGATCCCTACGGGACCTCCTCGGGACGAAGGATGCTTCACCCGATCGCGTGAGAGCGCCCGACCGCTCGTTACTCGCCATTCGCTCGTCGCCCCCTTGGCGAAACGGCAATGTTAATGTATATAACATTCGACCCGGCCGCGGCGTCGAAGGGATGTCCGCTCGAGCGGCGGCGGGGGCAGAGGCAAGGAACCGGAGCGTTCGTTATGAGCTGTCATCGAGATTTCCGCATGGGCCCGTCGTCTGGCGGCATGGGCTTCGGCCCGCGGGGCAATTATGGCGATTGCGGACGCGGTCACTGGAAGCCGCTCGAGATCGTCGCCATGATCCTCGGCTTCATCGTCTTCTGGCCGATCGGCCTCGCCATCGTCTTCTTCAAGATCTGGCAGCGCAAGCATGGCTATGAGGGCGACATCTTCGCCTTCGCGCAGGAGCGCGCCGCCGATCTGCAGGCCCGCTGGAACGAGGCGACCGGCGCCGGCGGCGATCGTAAGCCGACCGGCGGCTGGCGCGGCCCGGGCTTCATGCGCTCGTCCGGCAATGTCGCCTTCGACGACTGGCGCGAGAGCGAGCTGGCGCGGCTCGAGGAGGAGCGCCGCAGACTCGCCGAGGCCGAGCGCGAATTCGCCGAACATATCGAAAAGCTGCGCCGCGCCAAGGATCGCGAGGAGTTCGAATCCTTCATGCAGGCGCGCCGCAACGCCGGCGGCGGCCAACAGCCCACGAACTGACGAAAGCGCGATCGGAGCGCCGCGATCCTCAAACGGGTCGCGGCGCTTTTTCTTTGCCGATGCGCGGCTCTCATCGAGCGATCGTTCGCGCCGCCGTCGATCCCAGCGCGGTTCTCACCTTCGCCGAATGGCCGTAGATATCGTCCCGCAATTGCAGAGCGCCGTTCTCGTCGACGAAGGCCGTGAAATATTCGATATGCACGGGAAGCGGCTCGGCGAGATCGATCGTGCGCTCCGAACGGCCGATCAGCGCTCGCACATGCTCCTCGGTCCAGCCGCTCTCGGGGCCGAGCACGGCCTCCGCGAGGCGGAACGGCTGGTCGACGCGCATGCAGCCGTGGCTGAAGGCGCGCTTCGATTGCGCGAACAGGTTTCGCGTCGGGGTGTCGTGCATATAGACCGAATATTGGTTCGGGAAGATGAATTTGATGCGTCCGAGCGCATTGCGCTCGCCGGGCCGCTGACGCACGAAGGGGCGGCCGTTGCTATAGGATACGTCGAAACCGCGCTGGGCGAGATAGGAGAGATCGCCGCCGTGGCGTCCCAGCATTTCGTTCTTCAATATCGAGGGCGGAACATTCCAATAGGGATTGACGGTGATGAACCGCATGGCGTTGGAGAAGATCGGCGTCGGCGTCGTGGCCTTGCCGACGATGACGCGCGAGCGGTAGGCGGGCTGGCCGTCGCGCACCAGCGTGAGCTCGAAGTCGGGAATGTTCACTTCGATCCGCGTGGCGCTCAATTCGCGCGGCATCCAGCGCCAGCGCTCCATATTGGCGACGATCTCGCCTTCGACGCGCGCGAATGTGTCCGGCGCATAATCGGCGATGCGTCGCCGGCGCGGCGATTCGTCCGATGTCGTTTGCGCGCTGGGGCCGCCCTGCAGCTCCGCCATGCGCTCGCCGCCCGAGCGCGC
>PQAN01000115.1 GCA_003105285.1 Methylocystaceae bacterium | reverse complement strand
GAGCTGACGTTCTCTGTCGAGATCGAAAGTGTCGACGATGTCGAGGCGACGCGGCCGGTTGCGGGGACCAGGCGACTTGATGCGTCGTCCAAAAAGCAGCCTGAAAATGTAGACGAGCAGGAGCGCGGCGAACAGAAACGCCACGACCGCTCCGAGGATGGGCAGGAGCTGCGACTGTGTGATGCTGGAAGGCATGAATTTATTTTTCTCTCGTCATGACGCGGCGCGAGCATGCAATCTAACAGCTTTCGACGCAAGCGCGCCCGAAAGGTTAATCAATGGTTAACGCACGTACGCCGGCGCTCCGTACGCGTGAGAGACACGCATGAAAATGCCCGCGGGACGTTGCCTTGCGTCGCGGGTAAGGCCATTGTCTAGCCTGATTCTTCATGCGCGCCGGGCCATTTCCGCGCGCGAGCCTCGCACGAGACGTTTCCGGATGACCGACAGGCCGGCGCCGCCAGCTTACGATGGAACCGAACGCCCTGGAAACGTCGGGCTCGTGCTGGCTTTGGCGGTCGGACTCGTCGGCGCGATCATCACCGTGTCGCTGTCGCCCGCGCCGCTGGCGCCGAAATTCGCCATCGGGCTCCTGGCCCTTTTGGCCGTCGCCGGCGTGTTCTCCGCTTTCGCCTATGCCGTCGGACTGCTGCGCTTTCCCGGACACGCCGCGAAGCGCGACATCGCCAAGCAGATCGCCGACACTTTCGCCGAAGGTCTGCTCGTCACGGAAGGCGACACGCAGATCGTCTACGCCAACGACGCCTATATGGCGCTGTGCGGGGCGCGCGATCCGACCGGACTGCTGACCGTCGAGCGGCTGTTCTCCGGTCCGGCCGACGTGTCGGAGGCGATCTATCGGCTCGCGCAGGCGGCGCGCGCGCGGCGTCCGCACGCCGAGGACATACGCCTGGCGCCGCCGCTGACCGGCGACGCGAAAGTCGGCTGGTATCGTATCCGCGTGCGGCCGCTGGAGCGCGACGGCGGCGGCCGCGCCTGCCTGTGGACCGTCGTCGACGCCACGCAGGATCGGCAGCGGCAAGAGAATATCTTTCAGGAGCTGCAGCACGCGATCGACTTTCTCGATCACGCGCCGGCGGGCTTTTTCTCGGCCGGGCCGGACGGCGCGATCTCCTACATGAACAAGACGCTCGCCGGCTGGCTCGGCTATGATCTGACGCAGGTCGGCTCGGGCGGCGTCGCGCTCGCCGACATCGTCGCCAACAATGGATCGACGCTGCTCATGTCGGTCGCCGGCGGCTCGGGAGAGGTGCGGACCGCGCAGATCGACGTCGATTTCAAGCGCCGCAACGGGCGGTCCCTGCCGGTGAGGCTGCTGCATCGCGTCGCCTTCGGACAGKATGGAGCGCCMGGCCCCTCGCGCACGCTGGTGCTCAATCGCACGGCGGGCGAGGAGCCGGAGGAGGATTTGCGCGCCGCGGAAGTGCGCTTCGCGCGCTTCTTCAATTCRACGCCCATGGCGATCGCCGCGATCGACGCGGAGGGCCGCGTCACCCGCTCCAATGCGGCGTTCGCCAGATTGCTGCCGCAAGCGATGAAGGGCAAGGCGAGCGACTGGCCGGTGCTGGCGGGAGTCGTGGAGCGCGACCGCCCCGCCTTGCGCGAAGCGATAGCGGCGGCGCTCGACAATAAGGGTGACGTCCAGCCGGTCGACGCGGCGCTCGACGAGAACGAGGGGCTGCCGACGCGCTCGGCGCGCTTCTTTGCCGCGCCGGCCGAGGACGCCGGCAAGAAGGGCGCGATGATCTATGCGCTCGACACCACTGAACATCGCAAGCTGCAGGAAGGCTTCGCGCAGTCGCAGAAGATGCAGGCGGTCGGCCAGCTCGCCGGCGGCGTCGCGCACGACTTCAACAACATGCTCACTGCCATCATCGGCTATTCCGATCTGCTGCTCGCCAATCACCGGCCGACCGATCCGTCCTTCCAGGACATCATGCAGATCAAGCAGACCGCCAATCGCGCGGCCGGGCTCACGCGGCAACTGCTCGCCTTCTCGCGCCGCCAGACGCTGCGTCCGCAGGTGCTGCAGCTCGGCGACGTTCTGTCCGAGCTGCAACTGCTGCTGCGGCGCCTCGTCGGCGAGAAGGTCGATGTCGATTTGAAGCACGGCCGCGACCTCTGGTTCGTGAAGGCCGACATCAATCAGTTCGAGCAGGTCGTCATCAATCTCGTCGTCAACGCCCGCGACGCCATCCCCGAATCGGGCGGCCGAATTCAATTGCGCACGAAGAACGTCGCCGCCGCCGATTGCGCCGCTTTCGGCGAGTCGTCGCTCACGCCCGCCGATTACGTGCTCGTCGAGGTGGAGGACAATGGCGCGGGCATTCCGCCCGAGGTGAAGGACAAGATATTCGAGCCTTTCTTCACCACCAAGGAGGTCGGCAAGGGCACCGGGCTCGGCCTGTCGATGGTGTTCGGCATCGTCAAGCAGTCGGGCGGCTCCGTCTTCGTCGAGAGCGAGGTCGGACGCGGGACGATCTTTCGCGTCTTTCTGCCTCGTCATGTGCCCGAAGCGGGCGAAGTCTCCCCCAAGCCCGAGGCGGCCAAGCCGGCGGCCGATTACACGGGCCAGGGCACGATCCTGCTCGTCGAGGACGAAGACGCCGTCCGCGCCTTCGCCGCCCGCGCGCTCGTCTCGCGCGGCTACAGCGTGCTGGAGGCGGGCTCCGGCCTCGAGGCGCTGGAGGTCGTCGACAAGGAAGGCGGGCGGATCGATCTCATCGTCTCCGACGTCGTCATGCCCGAGATGGACGGGCCGGCGATGTTCGCCGAATTGCGCAAGCGCGGCGTGACCGCCAAGGTCGTGTTCGTCTCCGGCTACGCCGAGGAGGCCTTCGCCAAGAATCTTCCCGAGGGCGATTTCGGCTTCTTGCCGAAGCCCTTCAGCCTGAAGCAGCTCATCGAGACGGTGAAGGCGAGCCTGGGGTGAAGGGCCGAGTCGACCTTCTCCCACTCGTGGGAGAAGGTGTCGCGCGAATGCGCGAGGGATGAGGGTACTATGGCTTGGAGCAGACTGTTTACCGCGGCGCCGAAGCTCCTCTCGCCGACAGCGCCTCGAGCGCGGCGCGGACCCTCATCCGACCCCGCGCAGAGGCGGCTGGTTATCTTCAGACATGCGAAAGGGATCGGTCGACAGTCCTCGCCCTCATGCCGAGGAGGCTCCGCAGGAGCCGTCTCGAAGCACGAGAGCGAGCTCCAGAAGACGGCGCATGAAGGTTTCCTCGTCCTTCGAGACGCGGCCGTCGGCCGCTCAGGATGAGGAAACCTTCACCCCATCGCCCTGTTGCGAAAGGCGCTCGAGGACGAAGGCCCGGCAATCGTGTGGATCAGGCTGCCGAACACGCGAAGGCGTGGACTGCTTGTCTGGTTCGAGAACCTCTTGGAGGCGCTGGAGCGTGGGGAGACCTTCATCGAGGTGATTTGACGGCGGCGAAGTCGCACGCGACGACCGCGCCGGATATATCGTCTACCGTAGGGCAGCCCTCGCCGCGCCGGCCGAAATCGCCTATATCGGCCTCATGACGCGCACCGCCCTCTATTCCGGCTCTTTCGATCCGCTGACCAATGGCCATCTGGACGTCATCCGCTCCGGCGCGAGCCTCTGCGATCGGCTCGTCGTCGCCATCGGCGCGCATCCGGGCAAGACGCCGCTCATCGCGCTCGACGAGCGCATCGCGCTGATCCGAACCATTTGCGCCGAGCTCGAGGAGGCGCGCGCTTGCCGGTTCGAGGTCGTCGCCTTCGACGGGCTCGCCGTGGACGCCGCGCGCGACTGTGGCGCGACCATTATTCTGCGTGGATTGCGCGACGCTACCGATTTCGACTATGAAATGCAGATGGCGGGGATGAATCTCGTCATGGCGCCGGAGATCAGAACCGTCTTTCTTCCCTCGTCCCCGGCGGTCCGGCACATCACCGCGACGCTCGTGCGGCAGATCGCGTCACTCGGGGGCGATATCTCGCCCTTCGCGCCTCCGCAGGCCGCAGAGGCGCTGCGTCGCGCCGTTTCCAGCCGCCTTTCACGATAAGAAGGCCAACAAGGGAGGTTCCATTGCCCATCGATCGCCGCAGCCTCATGCTCGCCGCTTCGCTCGCCGCCGCTTTTCCGGCCGCCGGCCATGCGGCGGGGCCCGAGCCGCATACGCTCTACCTCGACTTGAAGGACGGGCGCGTCGTCATCCGCCTGCGCGCCGATCTCGCGCCCAAGCATGCGGCGCAGATCGAGACGTTGGCGAAGCGCCATTTCTACGACGGCATCGTGTTCCATCGCGTCATCGACGGCTTCATGGCGCAGACCGGCGATCCGACCGGAACGGGCATGGGCAAGTCGGACCTGCCGAATATTCCGGCGGAGTTCTCGAAGGAGAAGTTCCTGCGCGGCACG
>PQAN01000114.1 GCA_003105285.1 Methylocystaceae bacterium | reverse complement strand
ATGACAAGAGAAGGCGCTTCTCCACGGTCGTCGCCGCGCTCACGCTGTCGTGGTCGGCTCTTCCTGTTCGCGCACCGTCATTTCATTGCCGTGCCAGACGAAATCGTCGAACAGGCAAGCGTCGACGAACATCACGGGAAGCAGCACGTCCCGCGTCAGAAGAGCCAGCGGGCTGCGCCAGTTCGACTCCCAGCCGGCGATGCGCGCCAGCACGAGTTCCGCGCCGTAGAGAGAGGCCAGGATCGAGCCGGCGACGATCGGCACATTGGCGTCGAGCAGCAAGGCGGCATAGGCGCCGGTCACGACCGGAACGAAGCTGCCGTTCATGAACTCCGGCGCGAAGAACTCCGGGAAGGTCACGCGGCGCAGGCGCGCCCAGCGCACATGTCGGGAATAGACCTCGCGCGCGGTGCGGGCGCCGAGCGGCTGCTCGAACGGCATGTCGACGAGTCGGACCTTCATCTTTTGCGCGCGGATGATCTTCGTCGAGGCGGCGTCCTCGGCGATCTCGGCTCCGAGCGCGCGAATGCCGCCGGCGCGGTCCAGCACCTCGCGCCGCCACATCATGTTCTTGCCCTGCGCGAAGCCGATGCCGACAGCCTCCGCGCCATATTGCCAACGGGCCTGGAAGGTGTTGAGGAAGGCGCATTCGACTTCCGCCCAGAAGCCCTTGGGCCGCGAGCCGATCGGCATGGAGATGACGAGCGCCGTGTCGGGGCGGAAGGCCGCCAGCATCGTCTGAACATAGTCGCGCGGCAGAAGGGCGTTGGAGTCGGCGAGCACGACCCAGTCGAAACGGGCCGCGTCCCAGCCCTTGACGCAATTGTTGAGCTTCGGATTGGCGCTGACGTAATCGTCGCCGACGAGCAGGCGCGCTGGAACATTCGGATGCGCGGCGATGAGGCGTTCGACCAGCGCGATCACCGGGTCGTTGGCGCATTGGACGCAGAACAGAATTTCGTAGGACGGATAGTCCAGCGTGAAGGTCGAGCCGAGCGTCTCCTCGCTGAAGGTCTCGAGTCCGCGCAAAGGCCGCACGATGCTGACCGCCGGCGCGTCGGCCGGGACGGGCAGAGTGCGTGGGCGGGCGCGGCAACGGAAGGCGGCGATGGCGACGCTGGCGAGATTGAGCGCGAGCAGCGCCGCGCAAAACGCGGCGCAGACATAGGCGACTATCATCATGCGTATTCTCTATATTGTCAGGATTCGAAACGTTTGGCGCTGGAATTCGCCTTCGACCTGGCGGTCGCTCGGCGCCGGCTGCGCAGGCCCGGCGTCGGCCAACGCAATATTCCGCCTGACATTTCGTTCAGGTCTTGGCAAAAGGGAGGCGGCGCGAGAATCTTGTCGCGTCGCGCGGTCGCCCCCGAGACCTCCTGTCGAAGTTTTGTCATGACCTCTCCGATCGTTCGCTTCGCGCCATCGCCGACGGGCCGCATCCACATCGGCAATGCGCGCCCGGCGCTTCTCAACTATCTGTACGCCCAGGCGCACAATGGAAGATTCGTGCTGCGTTTCGATGACACCGATTTCGCCCGCTCCAGCGAGGAGTTCGCGCGAGGCATAGAGGTCGATCTCGCCTGGCTCGGGGTGATTCCGGATTTGACGGTCAGGCAGTCCCAGCGCGTCGCGCTCTACGAAGCGGCGGCCGAGCTGTTGAAGGACGCCGGCCTGCTCTACCCTTGCTATGAGACGCAAGAGGAATTGGAAAAGCGGCGCAAGCTCCAGCAGGCGCGCGGTCTGCCGCCGGTCTACGACCGCGCCGCGCTGAAGCTCGCCGAGGCCGACCGCGCCCGGCTCGAGGCGGAGGGGCGCACGCCCCATTGGCGGTTCAAGCTGGAGGCCGGAACCGTCTCATGGCGGGATTTGGTGCGCGGCGCTTGCGCGATCGACTGCGCGTCGCTTTCGGATCCGGTGCTGGTGCGCGAAGACGGCAGCTTTCTCTACACGCTGCCGTCCGTCGTCGACGACATCGACCTCGGAATAACGCATGTGATCCGCGGCGAGGATCACGTCACCAATACGGCGGTGCAGATCAGGCTGTTCGAGGCGCTCGCGCCGGCCGGGAAGGCGCCGCCCGTCTTCGCCCATCACAATCTGCTCGTCGGCAGCAGCGGCGAGGGGCTCTCGAAGCGAACCGGCTCGCTGGCGATCGCCGCGCTGCGCGAGGAAGGCTACGAAGCGCTGGCCGTCGCGGCGCTCGCCGTGCTGACCGGCTCCTCGGACAGCGTCCATCCGGTTCGCTCGCTCGACGAACTCGCCAGAGAGTTCGACCTCGAACATCTGTCGCGCAACGCGGCGCGTTTCGACCCCGCCGATCTCGGGCCGCTCACGCATCGCACGCTGGCGCTGTTCGACTATGAGGCGGCGCGCGAGCGGCTCGAGGCGCATGACATCGTCGGCTTCAAGGCCGAGCCTTTCTGGCTCGCCGTACGCGGCAATCTGTCGACTTTCGCCGATGTGCTCGATTGGTGGCGGGTCGTCGAGGGGGAGATCGAACCCATTCGCGAAGACGAGGAGTTCCTCGCGCAGGCGCTCGCGCTCTTGCCCGACGAGCCCTGGGACGAAACGACCTGGACGAAATGGACGACCGAGGCGAAGGCGCGCACGGGCCGAAAGGGCAAGGCGCTGTTCCACCCTTTGCGGCTCGCGCTGACGGGCGCCGAGACCGGCCCGGAACTGTCGCTGTTGATGCCGCTCATCGGCCACGCCCGCGCGGCGGCGCGGCTTTCCGGCGCGTGATCCGCCGGGGTGGGCGAGCGCCTTGGGCTCAGTCGCCCTTGCCGGCGAGCCGTTGCGACATCGTCTTGTTCACCAGGCAATGCGTGCCGTCGGTCGGATCCTCGGTGCGGCGCGGCCGTTTGGCGCGGCATTCGTCGCGATCGGCCGGGTTTCTCACGCCGTAGAAGGCGTTGATGATCGCCTGCTCCTGCTCGTGATCGAAGGCGTGCGTCTGGCCGAACATCACATATTGAAAAGCCAGAGGCTGCGTCTTCGTCACGAAGACGAAATCTCCCGCCTCGTTCAAGCGGCCGTCGGCGCAGCCGCGATAGGCCTGGGGCCGCGGATATTTGAAATTCGGCGGCGTCGATTTGCCGGAGAGGGCGTAGGTGTAGCACGCGCGCGGCTTGGACATTTGGCAGTAGTAGTGGATCGTGATGTCCGACCAGTGCGTCGGCGCGTAATTCGTTTTCAGGCAGTCGGTCGTGTATCGATAGCCCTGATCGGTATGTTTGGACTGCCCGGGCCCCCGGCTTCCGTAAATATCGGCGCTCGTATTCATCGCCGCGAGAATCGCCGCGCCGGGAAGCGACAGACCGGCTGCCGGCGCATTGGGCCGATAGTCGGTGTAAGGGAAGCCCTTGTCGTTGATCGGATTGGCGATGAGCTTGTCCAGCTCCTCCTGGGTCGGCAGGGGAATCCAGTCGGCGACGGCGGCGGCCTTTTCGACCGACGCGCCGACGCCGAGCTTCTCCAGAGTGGCGCTGTCGAGCGCGCCGCTCTGCGGCAGGCCGGACTGTTGCTGGAACGTCTTGATCGCCTCGATCGTCTTCGCGCCCAGGACGCCGTCCAGCGTTCCCGGGTCGAGCCCCTGCGCGGCGAGCTTCGATTGCGCCTGCTGCGTGACCGGATTATAGCCCGCCGCCAGGCTCGCTGAACTCGTTGCGATCGCCACCGCGATCGCCAGCGCCGAAATCACGGCGCGATGCGTTTTCCTCATCGCAATCTCCCCCCGTGCAAAACATCCTCGACGATCGCGTCATCTTATGGACTTGGACCGCCGTCATCGCGGGCGAAGAGCGATCCAGTAGCCGAGGGAGCGCATGCTCGTCGTGTTGATGGCGGCCTTTGAAGCCGTCTCATAATTTCACGAATCGGGGAATTGCGAAACAGGGGTGGGCCAGGGCGACAAGGCGATTGGGTGAAGGAGAGGAAAACACCCCTTCACCCGACGCCCTGAGGGCTGGGGGCGGGCGCTCTCACGCCGCGCGCGATCGCTCGATCGACGCCGCGCCATGCGCCGCCGCCTCGGTGCGTTCGCCCGTCGCCAGGACACGGCCGCTCGCGCCCTCGAGCGCGCCCTTCGTCAATTCGAGTCCGAGAAACCGCTCGCGCTCCACGGGGCCAGGCAGGACGAGGTCGCGCGTGAACGCGTCGTCGAAGCCGAAGCGCTCGTAATAAGGCGCGTCGCCGACGAGCAGCACGGCGCGGTGGTTGCGCGCCTTGGCGCGCGCCAGCCCCGCCTCGATCATCGCGCCGCCGAGGCCGAGCGAACGGCAGTCGCGCGCGACCGCCAGCGGCCCGAGCAGCAGGGCCGGACGGCCGATGCCGGCGTGAACCGGCCAAAGGCGCATGGTGGCGACGAGCCGTTCGCCGTCCTTGGCGACGAGGGCGAGCCCGCGCGCCGGCAGGCGGCCGACTCGCAGACGCTCGCATGTCTTCAGGAAGCGCGCCGGGCCGAAAGCGTCGTCGAGCAATTGCTCGCGCGCCCAGACGTCGTTCGGCTGTTCGTCGACGATCGCGACCGGACCGCGCGCCTTCAGGTTCGCCGGCGCGCCACGGGGCGCGAGCTCGAAAGACATGTTTTCGAGAAGCTGCAATTGGCAGGTCATCTATTCCTCCATTCGAGGA
Source organism: Methylocystaceae bacterium (assembly GCA_003105285.1). GTDB lineage: Bacteria > Pseudomonadota > Alphaproteobacteria > Rhizobiales > Beijerinckiaceae > Methylosinus. The sequence goes on along the minus strand of PQAN01000114.1, from coordinate 671 downwards.
CGGACGACCCTCGCACCTGACGCGCACGCGCGCCCGCCGAACGGGACCAGTAGGGATGCAAAGATTGCGAGGGGGCGCGGCCCCCTCGCTCAGATCACGAAGGATTCGAGCGGCGGAAAGCCGTTGAAGCCCACCGACGAATAGGTCGTCGTATAGGCGCCCGTTCCCTCGATCAGCACTTTCGAGCCGATCTCCAGACTGACGGGAAGGAGATAGGGCTCCTTCTCGTAGAGCACGTCGACCGAGTCGCAGCTCGGCCCGGCGATGACGCAAGGCGCGGTCGCCGCGCCGTCCGCCTCGGTGCGGATCGGATAGCGGATCATCTCGTCGGTCGTCTCGGCGAGGCCGTTGAACTTGCCGATGTCGAGATAGACCCAGCGCACCGGGTCGTCGCTCGACTTCTTCGACACGAGCACCACTTCCGCCTCGATGACGCCGGCGTTGCCGACCATGCCGCGCCCGGGCTCGATGATCGTCTCGGGAATGCGGTTGCCGAAATGCTTGGAGAGCGCGCGGAAGATCGCTTGGCCATAGGCCTTCACCGCCGGCACGTTCTTCAGATATTTGGTCGGAAAGCCGCCGCCGAGATTGACCATCTGCAGTTGAACGCCACGCTCCGCCAGATCGCGGAAAATATCCGCGGCCGACTTCAGCGCGCCGTCCCACATGCG
>PQAN01000113.1 GCA_003105285.1 Methylocystaceae bacterium | reverse complement strand
AAGGAGCGCCGCTGACATACGAAACATTTCTCGGTTTCGTTCATCCCGACGACCGCGCCGAGGTCGATGCGAAATGGGCGGCGGGTCTTCGTGGCGAGCCATACGACATCCAGCATCGCATCGTTTCCAACGGGCGAATCAAATGGGTGCGCGAGAAGGCCTATCTCGAGTTCGACGAGGCCGGCGCGCTTCGCGGCGGATTCGGCATCACACAGGACATTACGGAGCTGAAACAGTCCGAAGAGGCCCTGCAAAAGAGCGAAGAGCGTTTCCGCGCCGTTTTCCAACATGCCGGCATCGGCATCGCCATCACGGACTGGAACGGACGCTTGGTGCTAGCCAATCCGGCCTACTGCCGATTGGTCGGTTACACGCAGGACGAACTCGGCGAGCTCGTTTTCTCCGATCTCGTCCATCCGGATGACCGCGACGCCAATCTCGTCGCGATGCGTCGCGTGAGGGATGAAGAACTGCCGTTTTTCGAAATCGAAAATCGTTATGTGCGCAAAGACGGCGAAGTGGTCTGGGCGCATAAATTCGTCTCCCCGCTGCATGATGAGCAAGGCGCGCCCGCGCATCTCGTGGCGCTCGTCACCGACGTCACCGAGCGCCGCCATATGGAGGACGCGCTCCGTGAGGCCGATCGGCGCAAAGACGAGTTTCTGGCGACGCTGGCGCATGAACTGCGCAATCCGCTGGCGCCGATCAGCAACGCTCTGCATGTGCTGCAACAGATCGGAGCGCCGCCGGAGGCCGAAAAGTTCCTGGCGATCATCCAGCGCCAGGTGACGCATCTCGTCCGGCTCGTGGATGATCTGCTGGAGGTTTCGCGCATTTCGCGCGGCGATATCGAGCTCAGGAAGAAGCGCGTCGATCTCGCCGCCGTGATCGGCCAGGCGATGGAGACCAGCCAGCCGCTGATTCGAGCCGGGCGTCATGAAGCGAGCGTCTCGCTGGGCCCGGAGCCGCTCATCGTCGACGGCGATCCCATGCGGCTTTCGCAAGTCTTCGCCAACCTCGTCAACAACGCCGCGAAATATACGCAGGCCGGCGGCCGGATATCGCTGACGGCGGCGCGCAGCGGCGATGAGGCGATCGTCGGCGTGCGCGATACGGGGGTGGGCATCCCCGCCGAGATGCTGCCGCGCGTGTTCGATCTGTTCACCCACATCGACCGCCGATCCGATGGCGCCGCTGGACTCGGCATCGGCCTCGCCCTGGTCCGCGACCTCGTCGAACTGCATGGCGGCCGGGTCGAGGCCCGCAGCGAGGGCCTCGGCCAGGGCAGCGAGTTCATCGTCCGTCTGCCGCTCGCGACCGGCCTCGCGTCCGACGCGGACGTTGCGCCGAGCGACGCGGAAACGGTGCGAAGCGCGGCGACTGCGCCCGGCGCTTCGTCGCACCGCGTGCTCGTGATCGACGACAATCAGGACGTGGCCGATAGCCTCGCCATGCTTCTCGAGACCTTCGGGGCGACCGTATGCTCGGCCTATAGCGGCCCCGCCGCTCTCGACGCGCTCGCCTCGTTCAAACCCGATCTCGTATTCCTGGATTTGGGCATGCCGGGCATGGACGGTTACGAGGTCGCGCGCCGTATCCGCGAAAGGCCGGAAGGCCAGAGCCTTCTGTTGGTGGCGCTGACAGGCTGGGGTCAGGCGGAAGACCGCAGCCGCACACGTGCGGCGGGATTCGACCTCCATCTCGTCAAGCCGGCCGACTTGGACGCCTTGCAGGAGCTGTTGGCTTCCATCGAAGCCCGATAATGCGACCTTCGTCGCTCGGGGCCGTCGCCCCGAGGGCCGTGATGGATCGGCATTTGCTAGTCGCAAATCGATGAGCGACCGTCCCGACATGCGTCTCTACGCGCCCGCCGCCGCCCGCAATCGCGAGCCCATTCTCGATGTCCTGCGCGCCGTTCTGCCGCCGGACGGGCTAGCGCTGGAAATCGCCAGCGGCACGGGCGAGCATATCGTGCATTTCGCGACGTATCTGCCGACGCTGACATTTCGCCCGTCGGACCCGGACGCGAGAGCGCGAACGAGCGTCGCGGCGTGGAGCGCGTCCGTCGGCGTCACGAATGTCCTGGCGCCGCTGGATATCGACGCGGCGCAGAGGCCCTGGCCGATCGCCCGCGCCGATGCGGTGATCTGTATTAATATGGTTCATATCTCGCCCTGGGTCGCGACCGAGGGTCTGTTCGACGGCGCCGCCGGCATTCTGTCTCCGGGCGCGCCGCTCTTTCTCTACGGTCCCTATAAGCGAAACGGCGCGCATACGGCGCGAAGCAACGCCGAGTTCGACGCGAGTCTGGGCGCCCAAAACGCCTCCTGGGGCGTGCGCGATCTCGAAATCGTCGCCGACTGCGCCGCCGCCCGAGGCTTCTCGGGGCCAGACATCGTCGAAATGCCCGCCAATAATCTCAGTCTGATCTTTCGTCGCCGTCGGACGTCGCCAATGCCGCCTCTATGAGGCGCGTCACCGTCGCGGGGTCGTTCGGGAAACCGGCTGCGATCCACTTCGCCTGCAGAGATTTCAGCATCGCGCCGAGCGCCTGGCCCGGACGCACGCCGCGCGCGACCAAATCCGCGCCCGTGACCGGAAAATCCGGCGCCGGCGTCTCGGCCAGAAATCTCGCGCCGGCCACCCAGCCYGCGTCCGCCGGGGCGGYGCGGCTCTCGGYATGGGCGAGCGCCAGCGCGTCGCGCGCGCCCTCGCGTCCGTAAAGGAARAGAAGGCGCGTCAGCTCATAGGCCGTCGGCRATGYGTCTCGCCCGTGCAGCGTCGCGAGGATCCGCGCCGCGGCGMCGAGCCGGCGATGTTCGGCGTTCGAGAGCCGCAGGCGTTCGCGCAGGCGATCGGCGTCCTCGTAGACCWGGATGGCGAGCGCTCCGAGCCGCAGCGCCGGGTCGGGGGATCGGCCGAGCGCGTCTTCGATCGCCGCCAGACGCTCCAGTCGCGCCGGAAACGTCGCGCCGATGACGATCTCCAATATCCCCGCCTGTGAAATCTCGCGGACCACTTCGACCGCGCGGCGCGCCGCGAGCAGCTTCAAAATTTCCGCGCGAACGCGCTCGGCGGAGAGCCTGGCGAGCGTTTCGCGCGCGATGATCGCCGCATGGAGCCCGGCGGGATCCAACGGGCCCACGCCGAAGGCGGCGTGAAAACGGAACAATCTCAGAATCCGCAGATGATCTTCGGCGATGCGCGTCGCCGGATCGCCGATGAAGCGGATGTGTCGCGCCTCTATATCGGCGAGGCCGCCGGTATAGTCGTGCAGCCTTCCGTCTCTCGACAGGGAGAGCGCGTTGATGGTGAAGTCGCGCCGCAGGGCGTCTTTCTCGAAATCGTCGCCGAAACGCACCTTGGCGTGACGGCCGAAGGTCTCGACGTCCTCGCGCAGCGTCGTCACCTCGAAAGGGGTCCCGTCGACGACGATGGTGACGGTGCCGTGATCGAGACCGGTCGGCACGCATTTCAGCCCCGCTTTGCGCGCGGCCTCCATGACGGCCTCGGGCAGGGCGGTCGTCGTCAGATCGATCTCGTGCGGATGCCGTCCCATCAGCGCGTCGCGCACCGCGCCGCCGACGATGCGGGTCTCTCCGCCGGTCGCCCGAAGAGCGTCGAACAGGCGGACGACCTTCGGCTGGTCGAGAAGGCGGACGGGTCCCGTCACTGAAAGCGGCCGGGCGCGAGGCGGCCGTCCTCGATATGCGCGGGCACATAGACGCCCTGATTGCGCGGCGAGAGCAGGCCGAAGATGAAAACGCCGGCGACGGCTATGGCGAGGCCGGCGATCGTCAGCGTCGAGACGACGCCGCGCGACCAGAGTTCGGCCACGAACGGATAGCGTCGGCGCGTCAGAAGATAGAGCGCGTAGAGGACGAAAGGCGTCGCAAACAGCAGCGCAGGTTGAAT
>PQAN01000112.1:2265-8862 GCA_003105285.1 Methylocystaceae bacterium | reverse complement strand
CGCGGCGGCGCCATCGGCGCGACGCTCGCCGGTCGCGATCGATTTGCCGCTTTCCGGCAACGCTGCGTCGTGGTCAAGGCCCGCGTCGTGAAACTGGCGGGCAAGGGGATGGAGGGCGTCCGGGCGCATCTACGCTACATCCAGCGCGACGGAGTGACTCGTGAAGGGGAGCATGGCCGGCTCTACGGCGCCGACCAGGAGATGGCCGACGGCAAGGCCTTCCTGGAGCGCGGGGCGAACGACCGCCACCAGTTCCGCTTCATCGTCGCGCCGGAGGACGGCGCCGAATACGACGACCTCGAGCCGCTCACCCGCCGCCTCATGGCGCAGATCGAGGAAGACCTCGGGACGCGCCTCGACTGGGTGGCCGTGGATCATTTCAACACCGGTCATCCGCACACGCACATTATCGTTCGAGGCGTCGACGAGCGGGGAGGGGATCTCGTCATTGCTCGTGACTATATTTCGAGCGGTATTCGTGAACGCGTCGCCGAACTCGTCAGCCTCGATATCGGTCCGCGCACGGATCGAGAGATCGAGATGCGATTGCGCGATGAGATGGACGAGGAGCGCTTCACCAGCCTCGACCGGCGGCTGCTGCGCATGCGAGACGGCGAGCTGGTCGTGCTTCCGTCGGAGCACGACGCGTTCCGCCAGACACTGTTCGCCGGTCGCCTGAAGAAACTCGAGCGCCTCGGCCTCGCCGAGGAGCTTCTCCCCGGCCGATGGCGTCTGACCGACGATCTGGAAGACACGTTGCGGCGGATGGCCGAGCGGGGCGACATCATCAAGACCATGCACCGGGAAATGACGGAAAAAGGCCTCGACCGCAGCGCTACCGATTATGCGATCCACGATCCATCGGCGCGAGACGCCGAAGCTGTCGTGGGGCGGGTCGTCGCGCGCGGGCTTTCCGATGAGCTTCGCGATCGGCATTACCTCATCGTCGATGGCTTCGATGGACGAGTCCACCATATCGACATCGGCAAGGGCGAGGCGACGGAGCCGACGCCCGAGGGCGCCATCGTGCGCGTAACCACGAAGCGCGCCGAGCTTCGGCAGGCGGACCGGACAGTCGCCGAGATTGCCTCAGCGAACAGCGGCCGCTACAGCATCGACATCCATCTGAAACATGATCCGCACGCCAGTGAAGAATTTGCCGAAGCGCTTGTGCGCCGTCTCGAAGCGATGCGCCGTACGACTGGCGGTGTCACGCGTGAGCCGAATGGCGTCTGGATCATCGCGCCGGACCATCTCGATCGGGTGGCGGAATACGAGGGCATTCAAGCGAAGGCCACGCCCGTGCTCGTCGAGACGCTCTCGGTCATCCCGCTGGAACGGCAGATCGCCGCCAATGGCGCCACCTGGCTCGATCGCGAACTGCTCGCCGATCGCCCCGAGCGCCTGCGCGACTCCGGCTTCGGTCGCGACGTGCGCGAGGCCATGAATCGCCGTCGGCAATGGCTGATCGCCGAGAACCTCGCGCATGAACAACAGGGCCGGGTCGCCTATCGCGCAGACATGCTCGCCGTACTGCGGCGGCGCGAACTGATCCGTGTCGCTGGCCAGCTCTCCGAACAGCTCGGCCTCGCCTATGTGGAAGCTCGTCCGGGCGAGCAGATCGAAGGCGCGCTACGCCGCTCCGTCGAGCTCGCGAGTGGCAAGTTCGCGGTAGTAGAAAAGTCCCGCGAGTTCACCCTCGTTCCCTGGCGTCCCGTCCTCGAGCGCCACATCGGCCAGCAGATCTCGGGCGTCATGCGCGAGGAGGGCGTCTCCTGGTCAATCGGACGGCAGAGGAGCGGGCCGGGCGTTTCGTGAGCCAGATGACGCAGCGGAATTTCGATTGCTTATTTACCGGCTCTCCCTTTGTGAGCAATCAGAAACTTCGTCACGCAAGTGAGCGCAGAAGACTAAAACGACATGAACAGGAAACTTGCGTAACTGCGAAGTTTGTGTAGGTGTCGTCGCTCTCACTCGGGGGTGAACCAATGCCGCTCAGCAAACGTCAAGTTAGCCAGCTACAAAAATTAGTTGAAATCGTGCAAGCGATTCTCGCCGAGGAAAAGGCGAGCTCTCAGGACCGCAAGCATACGTCAGCTTCACGCCGTTCTGCCGGCAAGACGTCCTCTCGACGTTCCGGAAAGGAACTCCTGGCTTTCCGGAAGGCTCTACGCGCGGAACGCAAGAACGGCGTTCCTGTCGCTGAAATCGCCAAGCGACATAAGGTCAGCAAGTCTTACATCTATCAGCTCTAGATCGCGATTCTCAGAGACGGTGTGCCTTGCTGGATCGCGATCGACCTCCCTTGGTCGCTCCGATTTATCGATCCTGTTTCGATTCCGACAGGCCGGCCAGCAGCGAGGCCATTTCTCGTAATCCGATCGCTTCGACGTCTTCCGAAATCGGATAGCGATCGTCGCCGGAGTAGACGATGAACGAACGGGCAGGCTCGAGATCGTCGCGCGCGATATGGAATCCCTTGCTCGGCGCCGCTGTCAGGCCTCTCTTGATTTCGATCGCCCACAAGCCGCTCTTGCCCGGAAGCTCGAGAATGAGGTCGATTTCCGCACCGGCGGCGGTGCGATAAAATCCCGCCGTCGTGCGTGGCGGCGCGACTGCGAGCAGGTTTTCGATGACAAAGCCCTCCCAGCTCGCGCCGACGATGGGGCGCCCGGCTATCGCGTTCATATCCTCGATGCCGAGCAGGTCCTCCATGTCGAGCAGGGCATGGTCATTGTCTTGCCGCTGAACGACGCGTGGGAGATTGCGCTCTCCCTGCACCCATCGCTCACCGGCGGCCGCGTGGCCGGACGTGATGGTCACTCGAATCGCGGGGCTGTTGCGTGGATGAAGGCATCGTCCACAGCTACAACCCGCGGAAAACAAGAGGTTTACGGTTACCTGTTGGCGTTTGATGGCTTGGCCAGTATGTTCAATCGTCCACAGCGGCCTGTCCTGACTATGCGTGGACCGGAAGGCTAGGCTGTTTGTTCACTTTTAGACAATACACTTTCGTGCAGGAGGCACGCATACGTCCGCATGGCCAGCGCCGATCACGTCAAGGCTCTGATCTCGTCGCTCACCGAGGGCGACGAAGCGCATTTCTATGCGATCGCCATGCAGATCGCGGCGTACGAAGCGCGCCAAGGACACGCCAAGCTGGCCGAAGAGATTCGTGCCTTGATCGACAAGGCGAAGGCGCGCCCGCGCTTCACGCCGAAGAACGCAATTCCGATTGCGCGCCCTAGGGGAGAGGCCTCTGAACTTCTCAGCGTATCGTACCCGAAGGTGCGCCTGACGGACATGGTGCTGGCGCCCGCGACCCTTGCAAAGCTTGAACGGTTGCTGCGGGAGCAGAAGACTGTCCAGCTTATCCGCAGTAAAGGCCTTTCTCCGCGGCGCAAGATTTTACTTTCGGGCAAGCCCGGCACCGGCAAGACATTGACTGCCTCAGCACTGGCAGGGGAATTGGGCCTGCCTCTGTTTGTGGTGCGGCTGGACGGCTTGATCACGAAGTTCATGGGCGAGACAGCGGCAAAGCTACGCATCGTGTTCGAGACCTTGCACCAAACCCGCGGCGTCTACTTGTTCGACGAGTTCGACAGCATCGGCCCTGCACGCGGGATGACAAACGATGTCGGAGAAATCCGACGCGTCGTGAACAGCTTCCTACAGATGGTCGAGCAAGATCAGTCCGAGAGCCTGATTGTCGCCGCAACCAACCATGCTGGTATTCTCGATCCGGCGCTGTTCCGCAGGTTCGATGACATTATCGAGTATGATTTGCCTGACCGCGACCAGATCGTCGCAACGCTCAGGGCCAAGCTGGGAGGCTTCAAGACGGCAAGATTATCCTGGGTTCGGCTCGCAAATCAGGCACAAGGGCTGAGCTATGCCGACATTACTCGCGCCTGCGAAGAAGCGATCAAGGATTCACTGATCTACGATCATACGCATGTAACGCAAGCCCAGGTGGCGCAGGCGCTTGAAGACAGAAAAGTCTCTATTGCGGACAAAACAACATCCTAACCACTCGTGCCGGAAGGCGGCATGCCACATCACCCTCACCTCATTGTTCCGGCGGGACCTGATCCGGTTCGCTTCACAAGCCCTAGCAGCGGACGCAACAACCCTGTTCAGTTGCCCGAGCGCAATCGCGTCCAGCACGCACAAAATCTGATTGCCAGACTGCAAGCCGCCGCTGAAACCGCTCAGACAAGGGCCGAGGAACAGAAGGCTTTTGGTCTCGATGATGGGCTGGGTATCTACCTGACCTTCCAGAGCGAACCGAATTTCGATCTGAAATTCGAAAGCCTCGACATGACGCGCAGCGGTGTCGAACTCTGCACCATGAAAACAACTCCGGACAATCGGACACAGGCGACCGTCTTCGTGCCGGACGGCAAGCTCGACCTCTTCCTGCGCAAGGTCACGGCCTATCGCGACAAGATGACCAAGCCGCGCCAGGAAGACGGTCCCACGCGCCCGCAGAACCAGGATCTTGTTGAAAGCATCTCCGAGATCCAGCTGGCTGCGCTGGAGGCGTTATGGACTGAAACAGACACGCCTTTCCCCGGCGTTGACATCTCCATCACATGGGAGGTCTGGTTGCGGCGATCCAACGATGTTGACCAGCTGGCGCGCCTTCGTGCGCACGCGCCCGCCTTCAATCTCGCTGTCGGTGCGCAGACCGTTTCATTTGTGGACCGCAAAGTGGTTCTTGTCCGCGGCGCCGGACGCGACTTGTCGAGGTCTATCGACATCCTCGGCATGATCGCCGAACTGCGCCTGCCCAAAACCACGGCAGACTTCTTTACGCAGATGACGGAGATCGAACAGCACGAATGGGTCAATGACCTCGCCGGGCGTGCCGTTCCTCCACCCGCTGGCGCTCCCTACGTCTGTTTGCTCGACACCGGCGTCGCGCATGAGCATCCGCTTCTTGCTCCCGTCGCAAGTGCAGCGGACATGCACACGTACAAGCCCGCCTGGGGATTACACGACTGGAAGGACCACGGGACGCCGATGGCGGCGCTGGCTTGCTTCGGCGACCTCACCGACGCGATGGCCTCGGCAGGTCCTGTTGCGCTCACGCACCACATCGAGTCCGTCAAAATCGTACATCCTCAGGACCACCATGAGCCCGATCTGTACGGCGCGGTGACTCAGGAAAGCGCTTATCGCGTTGAAACCGCTCCCGACCGCCGCCGGGTGTTCTGCATGGCCGTCTCAGCAACCGACGGCCGCGAACGCGGACGACCGTCGTCCTGGTCTGCCGCTGTCGACTCACTGGCCACAGGCACTGAGGAAGAAGACAGTCGTCTCATCATCCTTTCGGCCGGGAATTCCGATCTTGAGCAACGCGCGCTCTATCCCGACTCGAATATGACCGACGGCATTCATGACCCGGCGCAGGCGTGGAATGCCCTTACGGTTGGCGGGTTCACCAACAAGGTCCAGATTGACGCCGCCCGCTTTCCAGGTTGGGTTCCGCTTGCCGCGGAGGGTGATCTCGCTCCAGCCAGCTGCACGTCCATGACGTGGGGCAAATGGCCGATCAAGCCTGACATCGTGATGGAAGCGGGCAACATGGGGCGCAACCCCGGCATTGCCGATCCTGATTACATCGATGACCGTCTTCAGATGCTCAGTGTCAGCAGAAACTTTGCTACGGGCAGGCCACTGACCAGCTTTGGCGACACAAGCGCAGCGACGGCGCTTGCGGCCCGGCTGGCCGCAACGGTGTGGGCGAAATATAGCGATCTGCGCTCGGAAACAGTCCGCGCTCTTCTCGTACATGCCTCGGACTACACGCCCGCGATGCTCGCGCGGTTTACCGATGGAAATGGGGTGGTTGATTTGCGCGGCTTGGTCCGCTGCTTCGGGCACGGAACGCCGAATGCGCGGAAACTGCTCTCCAGCCTCGACAACTCGCTGACCCTGATTTCTGAAAGCGAGATTCAACCGTTCTTCAAGGATGACGCTGACGAGCAGAAGCGCGTGAAGACCCGTGAAATGCGGCTTCATCCCTTGCCGTGGCCGACCGCCGCTCTGACCGACCTTGGTAATACCGAAGTCATCATGCGGGTCACTCTGTCCTATTTCGTTGAGCCGAGCCCCGGCGCACGCGGTTGGACTCCTCGCTACGGCTATCAGTCGCATGGCCTCCGCTTCGCCGTTCGCAATCCGCTCGAAAGCGTCGCCGCATTCCAGCAGCGGATTAATCGATTTGGCCGCGATGAGACGTATGAAGGCGCAGGACTCTCCGATCCGGGTTGGCGGTTCGGCTACGCGAACCGCTCGCTGACCTCGATTGGCTCCATCCATTCCGACCTGTGGCGCGGCCGAGCGGTCGATCTGGCGTCACGGGGACATATTGCTGTCTATCCAACGATGGGCTGGTGGAACAAACGGCCCCATTTGGAAGGCTGGAAAAAGTCTGCCCCATATTCGCTTGTGGTCACCATCGAGACGCCAAGCGTGGAAACGGACATCTATACGCCCGTGGCCAATGTCCTCGGCATTCCGGTTATTACCGAAGTCGAGACCTAAATCCGCACCGCAAATCTAACGTCATTTCCCGCGGGCGCGATCAAT
>PQAN01000112.1:0-2210 GCA_003105285.1 Methylocystaceae bacterium | reverse complement strand
CGGCCGATTGGTCGAGCGCTTCGCGCAGGTCGGCCGTAGACGCCATGAACGACTGATAGTTCGACAAAGCGATGTGAGGATTTTTGTTGGCGCGAAGCCGGGCTGCCTGCGCCTGCCACGAAGGAATGGGGTCGGCGCGAAACTTGTGAGGATAGTCGCTGGCCAGCCACTCGACCAGCTCAAGCATGTTGCCGCGAAAACCATGATCGAAAGCGTATAGCTTTCCAACTTCCGAGAATGCCAGACGCCAACCCTGCGTATCCAGCACTGCACCGTCCCGCGTCGTCTGCTGCCCTTCATAGACGCCGCCAGCGATCACATCGATGTAGATGTTCTGCTGAGAAATGACGTCGTCCATATCGTCCGCAAGCGTCTCGATTGTGTGAGCGGGATCGTGCTGGGCTGTGGTGCGAAGCGTCTCACAGCCCCTCGCAAAATCACCAAACTCGGCCGGGAAGTGCTTGTCTCCCCTGAAATACTTCTTCGCCCGGTCGGGAAGCCTCAGGTTCGCCCCCCAGCTCAGTCCGCGGGACTTGTAAGTGCCGAGATACGTGCAGACCACGTCGAAATAAAATACGGAAAGCGCAGGCAGGATGGTCTCGTGCTTGAGGCCGATGTGATAGACCTCGTTCCGGAAGCCATGCATGATGGTGATGGTCTGCGCCAGTTGCTCAGAAAGACCGCCTTCCAGCTTTGCAAGTTTGACTTTGGCGTCGAACGCCCTCCCAAGGGCTTTATCGAGCGCGGCCTGATGCGGGTATTCTTCGCGTCGATATGCAAACATCTTGAGATCGGACGCCTTATCTTTGGCGATCTGATGCAGGACAAGCTCGACCGCATTGTCCGTCAGCATCAATCCAAAGCGCGCATTATGAATGTCGCCCTTGGAGATATGCTCCAAAGCCAAATCGAGTTGCTCGAGTACGGACGCAAGAAACAGTAGCATCCGGTCAAGATGCCAAAAAACGGGGCAGCCGAAAAGCCAGAAACCCCAGGCGGTAGCCGTAATCTTTCGGACCGAAGATCGCGAGCGGCGGCGTCCCGCGGGCAATGGTCAGGATAGGGTTGACCGAAGTGAAGACTGGCGCGTTCAATGCGCTCGACTGCGGCGCGAACCTGGAAAGCTGGCAGGAAACCTTTATCCAGCTGTGGGACATCCTCGAAGGAAATCGAGGCCACATGCCTGCCGGAAAATTCCGGATGATTCCCAATGACAGAAAACCGGATGGGCGCGCCGGCGCATGCCGGCTGGGCTCTCGTGAACGGAGCCACGCTCATCGCCGTGTCTCCCGCCCTCCGGCATCGATCCCTGCGCATACCGCCTGCCACAGACGCGGTCGCAAAGGCTTAGGGGCGCCGCCCCTCAGCGCGCCGCAAGGACACTCAGGGGCGTCGAGGCAGACGTCCAACTCCGTCATTGTAGGCGGGACGAAGTGCGTTGCCTGGCAGGGGGCACATCATCGTAGATAAAGGCGATATGCGCTCGCAACTGTCCGCGCGAACCTTACTCCGTTTGTCTTGGACACAGCGGAGCCCCCATGACGCCCACCAAGCTGCTGGTCGGCCAGATCGCCGTCGTTTTCGCCATCGTCGTTCTGGGCGTATGGACGGCGACGCAGTGGTGCGCCGACATGCTCGGCTATCAGGCGCAACTGGGCGCGCCCTCCTTCTCGCTCTTCGGATGGCCGGTCTATGAGCCGTGGAAGCTGTTCGACTGGTGGTATCACTACGAGGCCTATGCTCCGGAGGTTTTCGACAGGGCGGGCATGCTCGCGGGCGCGAGCGGCTTCATGGGCTGCGCCGTGGCGATCGTCGGCTCGCTCTGGCGCGCGCGGCAGAGCCGGCTCGTCACCACCTATGGCTCGTCGCGCTGGGCGACGATGCGCGAGATCGGCCGAGCAGGATTGTTCCGTCCCGCCGGCGTGTTCCTCGGGCGGCTGAAGGACCGATACCTTCGCCATGACGGCCCGGAGCATGTGATGGCTTTCGCGCCGACGCGAAGCGGCAAGGGCGTCGGGCTCGTCGTGCCGACGCTGCTCTCCTGGACCGGATCGGCCGTCATCCACGACATCAAGGGGGAGAACTGGCAGCTCACCGCGGGCTGGCGCTCGAGGTTCTCGCATTGCCTGCTGTTCAATCCGACCGATGCGCGGTCGGCTCGTTACAATCCGCTGCTGGAGGTCCGCAAAGGACCCGACGAAGTCCGCGAC
>PQAN01000111.1 GCA_003105285.1 Methylocystaceae bacterium | reverse complement strand
CGGGGCGGTTGTCCGGAAACCGACAACAGCGCCCTGGAAAAACCGGAAATGGTGAGTTAAGCTTCTGAAATCCTAGGTAGTTTACAACCTTTCCAAACTGGGTGCGGGGATGATCGTCTGCTCTTGCAACGTGCTCTCTGACGGCGACATTCGGGATTGTCTCGGAAGAAGATCGGACCGGCCGAGCGTCGGCGCGGTCTTCCGCCACATGGGATGCGAACCGAGATGCGGGCGCTGCGCCCGCAACATCAGCGCCATTGTGGATCAACACGCTTCGTCTGGATCGGATCATTGCAGCGGAGCCGGCGAATGCGATAATTGCCGGGCCGACGAACTCGCGGCGTGATTTGACCCGCGGCTATTGCGGAGAAGGGGTGGCTTGCCATGCGCGGCGACGCAAAAATTATCGAATATCTCAATCGCGGAGTCCGCGCCGAGCTCACCGCCATCAATCAATATTGGCTGCATTACCGGATTCTCGACAATTGGGGCTTCAAGGAGCTCGGCAAGAAGTGGCGCTCCGAATCGATCGAGGAGATGGAGCACGCCGATAAATTCGTGCATCGCATCCTGTTCCTCGAGGGCTTTCCCAATATGCAGAGCCTCGACCCGCTGCGCATCGGCCAGACTGTCGAGGAGATCATCCGCCTCGATCTCGCCACCGAGATCGACGCGCGCGCGCTCTATCTCGAAGCCGCCGATTACGCGCTGTCGATCCATGATCGCGTCAGCAAGCTGCTGTTCGAAGAGATCGTGCAGAGCGAGGAGCGGCATATCGACTTCCTGGAGACGCAGCTCGAATTGATCAAGCAGCTCGGCGTTCAGCTCTATTCGCAAAAGCACATCGGCGATCTCTGAAGATCACGGCCCTCATCCGACCCCGCTTCGTGGGGCTGCGTTCTCCCGCGAGCGGGAGAAGGAGTCGAGCGGCGAGGCCTCGCACTGCGAGAAGCCTCGCTCTTCCGCGGAAAGGCGTCCAACCAGCGTCGCGAGGACGAGGCCGGCGCCCGCGAGCGCGGCCATGGCCACATAGCCTCGCTCGCCTACGGACGCATAGAACGGACCCGATAGAAACATGGCGAGGCTCGAGCCGCCCGCGACCGCCGCGGCGAGCCACGCTTGCGACTGCGAGAGACGATCCTTTCCGCCGAGCCGCGCGAGCAGATAGGCCGGCCCGAGCTGCACGGCGGCGCAGGACAGGCCGTGCAGCGCTTGCGCGAGGAAAATGCCGACCGGCCCAGGGTCCGTCGCCATCAGCGCCCAGCGCAGAACGGCGCCGATCCCGCCGGCGATGAGAAACGACGCCGCCTTCGTCCCGCCGCCGAACCAGCGTCCGGCCGTGAGGAACACCGCCACCTCGGTGACGAGCGCGGCGACCCAGGCGAAGGACACGAAAGTCTCGCTATGGCCCTGCGCTTTCCAGTGAAGGGCGCCGAACGCATTGACGAGGGAATGCGAGCATTGGATCAGCGTCGCCGCGGCGATGACGAGCATGACGAGCGCGGGCCGCGCGATCGGCGTCGAGACGAGACGCTTTTTCGGCGCGGCCCCGCGGCCGCGAAGGCCGATCAACGAGCCGAGGCTCGCCAGAGCGGCGAAGGCTGCGACGCCCGTGAGCAGCCAGATGATGTCCTCGCTGGCGAGGCGGCCGACGATCGGCCCGCTCGCCGCCAGGAACGCCAGGATAGAGACCGAGCCCCATCCTCTCACCCAGGAATAGTGGAGCTGCGGCAGGCCGTTCTCGCGCCGGCGCCGCGCCTCGCCGAAAGTGATGCCGTCGGCGAGCGGCAAGATCGGCCCCTGGAAGAAGGCGAGCGTCGCCACCGCGACGAGAATGGCCGCGAAGCCGTCGACGAGTCCCATGACCGCATAGGCCGCCGCCACGGCGAAGGCGCAGGCGACCAGCAGCGCGCCGTGATCGCCGAGCCGATCGGCCCGACGCGACGCAATGAGCGTCGAGCCGATGCGAACGACCGGAGGCACGGCGAGAACGGCGGCGATCGCCGAGGCGTCGAGCCCGCGCGACGCCAGCCAGATGGAAAAAAACGGAAGCTGCACCCCGACGAACGAATAAATGGCCGCCGACAATAGCGACAGACGCAATTCCGCATGCCGATCCGCCTCGGGCGCGAGCGCCCGGGCGGCCTTCAGGCCCTCACTCATGGACAATAGGTCACTCCATAACCGCGGCTTTGAGAATGCAGACCATCGTCGCGTGAGCCGTGGTCTCGCCGAGGTTGCGGATGACATGCGGCCGGTCGCAGCGATAGCGCAAGGTCTCGCCCGCTCTGACGCTCTCCCTGATCCCCGCCACCTCGACCTCCAATTCTCCTTCCAGAACGGAAAGGCTCTCGACCGATCCGCGCTGATGCGCGTCGGACTCCAGCGCGCCGCCAGGGTCGGCCGAAAAATCGTAGCATTGCAGCCATTCGACGGTCTTGATCCAGCCGATGATGGCCAGCCGGCACTTGCCGTCGTCGGAGACGAGGATCGGCGTGTCGGCCTTGCTGGTCTTCTCGAGGAAGGGCGCGTCCTCCGCCGTCTGCAGCACGCGTTCGATCGAGACGTCGAGCGCCTGAGCCAGCCGCCAGATCGTGGCGAGGGTCGGGTTCGTCTCGTTGCGCTCGATCTGGCTGATGATCGATTTGGCGACGCCCGATTGCTGCGAGAGTTCCGATAGCGACAGATTATAGGCCTTGCGCAGCCGCTGGACCGTCGCGCCCAATTGGCCGGACAGCGCCAGAGCTCCCGCCTCCAGTATTTTCTGCTTGTCGCGGCCCTCGACGCCCATGGCGCCGTTCCTCCCTTGTGACGCGTCTTCCGGTCGATCCCCTGGCGAAGCGGTGGCCGGAAATCCGCGGGCGATGGCGAAACGGCTGCGGTCGCGGCCCCGGGAATTCCCGGTCGGGACTTCCGCCCGCCGGGCATGACGGCGCGCATTGATCGACTGGAAGCCGTATGATCGATCGCCTTTTGATTTGATCGGATAGATAATCGAAATCGTTCGAAATATCGAACGAGAAAAGGCGGCGCGGCGAGAAATGCGCCTGCGTATGAACCGCGACTGTCATTGTTACGCAATACGAATCTGGTGGGAAAGGAGCCAGCGGCATCAAGAGAGGCAGTGCGTCGATATGACCGCAATGGATTCATTGGCCGATTCGCAAGGCGCCCGGCGCTTTCGGACCCTGTTTCTGTCCGATCTCCATCTCGGCACGCGCGGGTCGCAGGCCGATCTCCTGCTCGATTTCCTCAAGCACAATGACGCCGACACCATTTATCTCGTGGGCGACATCGTCGACGGCTGGCGCCTGAAGAACGGCTGGTACTGGCCGCAGGCGCACAACGACGTCGTTCAGAAGCTGCTGCGCAAGGCCCGCAAGGGCGCGCGCGTCGTCTATGTGCCGGGCAATCACGACGAATTCGCGCGCGACTACACGGGTCTCGTGTTCGGCGGCGTCGAGGTCGCCGACACCGCCATCCACGAGACCGCCGACGGCAAGAAGATGCTGGTCATCCACGGCGACCAGTTCGACATCGTCGTGCGCCACGCGCGCTGGCTCGCCTTCCTCGGCGACTGGGCCTATGAGCTGGCGCTGTTCACCAACACCTGGGCCAATCGCGTGCGCCGCATCTTCGGCGTCGGCTATTGGTCGTTCTCCGCCTGGGCGAAGCTCAAGGTGAAGAACGCCGTGAATTTCATCGGCGACTTCGAGGAGACGCTCGCTGCGGAGGCCGCGCGGCGCGGCGTCGACGGCGTCGTCTGCGGCCATATCCATCACGCGGTGATTCGCGACATCAATGGAATGCGCTATGTGAACACCGGCGATTTCGTCGAGAGCTGCACGGCCGTGGCCGAGCATGAAGACGGCCGTTTCGAGATCCTCCATTGGCAGAAGACGGCGCGGCAGCAGGCCGCTCTTCCCGCCCAGAAGCAGGCTGCCGCGCCGACGAGGGCCGCGGCCTGATGCGGATATTGATCGCGACGGACGCTTGGCATCCACAGGTAAACGGAGTCGTTCGCTCGCTCGAGACCATGGCGCAGGCGGCGCGCGGGCTCGGAGCGGAAATCGATTTCCTGACGCCGCAGGACTTCTCCTCCTTTCCGATGCCGACCTATCGGGAGATCAGCCTGGCGCTGGCGACGCCGGGCGCCGTGGCGCGTCGCCTGGAGCGCGGCTACGACCACGTCCATATCGCCACCGAAGGGCCCGTCGGCTTGGCGACGCGCGCCTGCTGCCTGCGCCAGGGTCGGCGCTTCACGACGAGCTATCACACCCGTTTCCCCGAATATATCCATGCCCGCACGCGGTTTCCGACCAGCCTGACCTACGCCCTGCTGCGGCGGTTTCACAACAGCGGCGCCGGGACGATGGTTTCGACGCAAAGCCTCGCGCAAGAGCTCGCCGCGCGCGGGTTTCATCGCCTGTTGAGATGGTCGCGCGGCGTCGACCATGAATTGTTCCATCCGAAGGCCGCGATCGCGCTCGATCTGCCGCGACCGATTTTCCTGTGCGCCGGACGCCTCGCCGTCGAAAAGAATTTGGAGGCCTTTCTCTCGCTCGATCTGCCCGGAACGAAGCTCGTCGCGGGCGACGGCCCGGCGCGCGGCGCGCTCGAAGCCGCCTTTCCGCAGGCGCATTTCGTCGGCCTGAAGACCAGCGCGGAGTTGGCGACGCTCTACGCCAGCGCCGACGTCTTCGTCTTTCCGAGCCGCACCGACACATTCGGCATGGTGCTGCTGGAGGCGATGGCCTGCGGCCTGCCGGTGGCCGCCTTCCCGGTCGCCGGGCCGCTCGATGTCGTCGGCGGCAGCGGCGCGGGCGTGCTGAGCGAGGATTTGCGCGCGGCCTGCCTCGCGGCGGCGGCGATTCCGCGCTCCGCGCCGCGGGCCCATGCGCTGACATTCAGTTGGGAGGCGAGCGCTCGCCAATTCCTCGGCAATGTCGCGCTCGCGCATAATGTCGGCGAGACGGAAGCGGCGCCGGCGGCGAACAAATCGGCCTCAGCCAAACAGCACGAGCTTTTCGTCCAGGGAGAGATGATCAAGCCGTGACAGCGCGGCGAGGCGCGGATCGACGGCGGAAAGCTCCGCCGGCGTCAAAATCTCCGCCTCTCGCGCCGCCGCGACCTCTACGCCGTCCGGCCCTTGGACCTCCGGCGTCGG
>PQAN01000110.1:324-10673 GCA_003105285.1 Methylocystaceae bacterium | reverse complement strand
AGATCATAGATGAACTTGCCGCCTACCGGGCTCCACCTGCCGGATTGCGAAGCGTGCGGCAGAAACAGTTCTGCAGGTTCCAGAAACAGCTTGAGCCGTTGTGGGCCGGGATGCGCCAGGACGGTTTCGTCGTTGACCGTCAAGCGAAGCATGTCGTCCGTGACGATCTCTCCCCCCTTGCTTCTCAGAAACGACGCCAGCGTCGATTTTCCGGCGCCACATGCGCCGAGCAACCCGATGGCGCGCTCGCCGATGTTGACGACGGTGGCGTGCAGCGTTTCCTCGCCTTGCTGGACGAGAGCCGCACTGATGGCGAAATTGGTCNNGGTCAAATAGGCGTCGAAAAATTCGAGCGGGCGGTCGCTGAGGTTGCGACATGACACGCAGTCGCCGTCTGCCGAGACGACGAAATCGAACCAATCCTTCCAGCGCAAATAAAGTGTTCCGTTGCTGAAAAACCTTTGCTGAAACCATAGATCTGGGTCGAACTCGGCGTCCGACGCGAGTGGTATCTTTTCAGCCCCTATAGTCTCGATGCACACGACTTTGTCTCCGCCGCCGGGCTCTACACATGCCTGCGGTAGCGTCAATCGCATATCGCTCATCAAGGTCAGGCCGTAGACATAGTAGATGAAAGGGAAATTGCAGACCATCTTCCGACATTGGCTATAGGGCGATAAGTTATAGCTTTTCATACGCTGAGCAGTGGTCGACGGTCGTGTCAGGGGCGGCGGTTTACGCGCCAACGGCGATGCCTCTTCTCACCAGCCCCTTATGGGACCTTTTCAGCGTGAGGCAGATTGCTGGGTTACTGACTGGCGAGGTTTCCCCTTGAACTCATGCAAGTTTTATCATAAGCCTACTGTTCTAAGTTCGCTAGAGCATTTTCAGGGGATATGGATGCTAGTTCGGCGCGGGGCGCGCGTTCAAGTAATATACATGGAGGGGGTGTTGGACGAGACAGTCGAACGATCAAGAGACGGGTCTGTTGTGGCAGGAGCAACTGCGCAACCGTCCGCGAAGCAGCCTTACCGCCGCCCAAAAATTCAAGAATATGGGGATCTCAAGGAAGTTACGTTAAGTGTTGCTCTCACGGGAAATGCGGATGGACTTCTTGGTGGTTTAAATGTCATACTAAGAACCTCCATTCTACTGTAGGATGAATTGAGGTCGAGCGCTCGGTAAAGTATGCGGGCGCCAGGGGCAGAGAGTAAGCGCTCATTTTGGCGGGTGATGCTTTTTCGTAACACGGCTCACGCCGAATTTTTGCTGAGTTCGGCTCGCCATCAGAGCGCAAAATGTGGATCGGAAATTGAAATCGTATTGCCCTCGGGTTTCCTATTCCTCCACAGTGCGGATACGATGAGAAGTCTTTTCGCGTCCCTGTCCAGGAGGCGCTCGCGCAGGGTGCTCACCAATTCAGGATTGTCGGTGATATCGAGGCACAATTCGCAAATCCCTGTATAGGCGGAACGCGCCTTGAACTGCTCTTGGCCGATAGGGTGATCTTTCAGAAGCTGATAGAGTCCGTAAGGCCCCAAATTGTGAATAATCTCCAGAATGGGATCGTTCAGCCCTTGCGCCAATATGTCCTCGAGCGAATCCGTAGTGGCGTCGCCGAGAAACAGAGGCGAAGGTTTCCGGCCGTAATGAGAAGGGCCACAACACGCATAGACGCAGCCGTCGGGCTCGACGACCGGCGAAAAAACGACGCCGCAACTGCCTTTGGGCGGCTTGTCAGAAAACGCGAAGTGGGAGGCCGGGAGAGACGCGGCGCGTCCCAATTGGACGATTTGGGTCTCCTGCACCTCGACAGGCAGGCGCGCGAATATCGTTTGATTTTCACCTTTGGCCCAGGTCGGTGAAACGACACTGCGAATCTTCACCTCGAGTCCAGTTTCGATCGCAATTAGTGCCAGCATTGCCGCCCGCTCCTGCGGGGCAAACTTTTCATGATATTGGTCCCAGGATATGTGTAGGCCGGAGAGTCCCATATCGGCCAACATTTTCACCCGCGTCCGCGTCCGGGCTTCCTCCCGAACCCACCCCGCGCCGCTAACGATATATGTTTCGAGACCCAAAGTTTTCGCTTCACGAATTAACGCAGCTATTTCACGGTAATACAAAAAAGGCTCGCCTCCAGTGAAGCAGAGGGCTGAGCTAAAACGGGCAATTGTCTGTACATAATCGCGCGCCTGCTGAAACCCCATCCTCTCCTTGACCTGCGGCGACGATTCCGTGATGCAATGTTCGCACGCCAGCGGGCAGGTGCGCGTATACATCAGGCCGATGACTTTGTATTTCCGCGCCGGAAGTCCCGGTGACGGCGGCCCCGCCCCGATATGATCGGGTGCGCCGGTCGGCGCGCTCTCGCCGTCACCCATTGGCCGCCGCCTTCGGAGTCTCCAGACGGTCCTCCGCGCCTGGAAAAACCAGCGTCGTCGCCGACGAGTTCGCAGGCGCCGAACGCTCCGGCGTTCGGCTATGCGGAAGATCGAGTTCGGCCAGGACGGCGTCGAGCGCCGGCTGCAGACATTCCGACCTCGAAAGATAAGGCGCGTCGCGCGCGTTCTCGTAGCGCGCGTCGAGGTCGAGCGAGCGCTGGACCGCGACCCTCAGCCCTTCGGCTATCGACGCGGGCGTCAAGTCGACGGGAACGAGATTGCCGCTCTGAGCCGAAATCCACTCCGCCGACCGGTTGCCGGTCGTGTTCGTCAATGTCACCAGGCCGTAATTGGCCATTTGAAAATGCACGATGCCGGGATGCGGCGTGGAGATGAACGACACGCCGATGTCGCCCATCTGCAAGAAGTCGATGTAGTCTCCGACCGGCATTTTCGTGACGATTCTGAGCTTGCAGCCGTCGGTAAGAGGGAATTGCCCCTCGTGGACCAGCGAGCCGATGCTCACGAAATCCCATGCGCCGCCTTTGAAATAGTCGCGTCCGATGGCTTCGCGCAGACCCATCGCGAAAGTCGCGAATTGGTTTCTCGTCGCATGCTGCTCCGGACGGCCATAGAACACGAGCCGCCTGATCTTCTTGTCTTTGTTCTTCTCCTCGAATTCCGCTTTGGAAATCGCGATGCGATTGATGTGGTTTTCGAAGCTGCAATAACGATAAGTCCTGCCGTGGATGCGGCGCATGCCGCCCTCGTTCAGGAAATAGTCGCGGAGCACGCTCGAATTGTAGACGCCGTAATGCGGAAGCGCGAAAGCGTTGCACGAGAAGGTGAACGTGTCGCCATTGGCATGGAAATGGGGTTCGAATTCCTGGATGAAGAAGAACGGGATCGTCTGCAGCCTCTCGGCGATGAAATGCGCCGGATAATGCGTCTCGGCGCAATAGGAAATGACCTTGGAGCCGAGCGGAATGTGCAGTTGGCGCGTCTCCGCCATATATTCGATCGAGGAAAAAATATTGGCTCTGTGGTCGCCATACAGCCGCATGCGCATGGCGTTCCACTTGTTCTTGTCTTCGGACGCCTCGTTGAAGACGACCAGCCTCAGCTCGATTCCGGACGCCTCCTTCAAGGCGTGCAGGAACTCGAAAAATGCGAGATAGCCGCCGAACAGGATTTCGGGAAGAAAATTCGGAACCAGCACGATCATGCAGGGCTGTTCGCTGGTCTCGAAAACGATGTCGATGTCCTTGGTGAAGAACTCGATCATCCGGATGACGTCGAAGGCATAGGTATGGGTGATGCCCGGCAGATTCTCTTCGAGCACCTTCTTCTTCGCCTCGAGCTCATCGCGACGCAGCTTCTGCTCGTATTCGTCGACGGTCTGGTATTTCCGCTTTTCCTTTTTCACCGTATGGACGAAATGCGCGAAACCGCTGTGCAGCGTCCCGGAACGAATCTCTTCGTCCACATCGGCGTTGAGCTCGCGATAGGACGCCTCGCAAAAAGCGGAGGAGGGCGAGACCTTCAGGTCTCTCACCTGCGAAAAATAAAAATCGAACGGAGAGACATATTCTTCCGGGCTTATATCGTATTCGGCCGACAGGAACTGCGGATCGAGGTGAACGACGATCCTGCGCACCGCCTCGATTTCCGCTCTCGTCGGCAGCCGCCGGTCGGCCTCGGCGCGGCCATAGGCGACGTAATGCCTGTAGCCCCAGCCGTCCTTATTCTTCAGCAGGTCGCTGTAGACGTCGGGGTGAAACCGCCGATAGAGAAGCTCGGAAAATTCCGGATTGGGATCGTGCCCGAGACGCCCGCCGAACCGAAGATAGAAATCAAAGATGCTTTCATCTTTTTTCTTATTTCTGTCGATCACCACGAAGTACTGTGAATAGTACCACTTCTCGTCGAAGGTGGATAGCATGTCAGAGTTCAGATCATCGTGAGTCATGTACAGCGGTTCTCTGGCCTGAGTAGGCGGGACGACGGCGTCGCAACCCCGTGGATTTCCGGCGCGCCATCGATCGCCAATCGTATTCTATCGAGCGGGCAGGTCAATTGGCATTCTGCGGAGCCTGATCGGCCGCAACTGAGGTTCTCGAATGACCGAAGTCAAGCGTTCGTTTTTTTCGGCGTCGCGATTTCATATCGATCACGCGATCGGTTTCGCTTCTAGCCGATTTGGTGTATCTGGCCTGCGCCGCCGCCAACGCCTCCCGCCGGCGCGCGAGACCGAGTCGAACATGCTGGAAGACGCCGACGCCTTTATTCCGTTCGCCGGCAAGAACGGACAATTATTCATAGGCAAGGCCGGCGGCATCGATCTCGTCGATTTGTTCGGCAAAGCGATAGCTCCGGGACGGCTGCTTCAATGGAGACGCGCCTTCGAGCGGCGCGGGCGCGAATTGAAGCGCCGCGACATTCGTTACGTCGTCAATTTCGCGCCCAGCGCGCATATCGTTTGCGCCGGCGATCTTCCCGACGATCTCGCCGGCAAGCTGAGCTCCCCCGTTCCCGCGCTTTTGAAGACGGGGCCGATCGAAAATGTCACATTCATCGACTCGCTCGACGCGCTGCGGCGGCCGGGGGCCGAATTCGGCGTCTATCGCAAGACCGACTCGCATTGGTCGCAATATGGCGCTTGGATCGCCTATCGCGACGCCTGCCGCGAGATCGAAAAGCTCACGCCCGTCGCCCGGCTCGAAAGGGGCGAGGTCGATTTCGACCTACGCCATGGCTACGGCGATCTCTCGATCTTCATGAAGCCGGAAGGACCGGCCGAACATCACCCGCGTTGCCGCATCGACCCACGGCGAGCGGCGCGCATCGTTCGCCAGAACAAAGTCGCCGCCCGCAACCGACTGCTCGAATATCGCTGCGACGGCGCTCCGTCGGCGGCCATGTTCTTCCATGATTCCTATCTCGCGACGCAAGCGCCGTTCTGGACGCGCAGTTTCGGCCGCACTCTGCTCGTGGGCATCACCAGCCGCGTCTTTCTCGATGCGGTCGACGCCTGGCGGCCGGACGTCGTGATTTCCGAGATGGCCGACCACCGCCTGTTTCAGCCGCCGCAGGATCACGAGCCCTGGAGCTTTCACGACGAATTCGAGTGCGATTGCGATTCTCCCGCCGGGCAGGTGACGGCGCAGGCGCTCATTCTGCTGCGTCAGATGAAAGTCGACGAGGCGGCGAAAGCTCTGACGGGAATTGAAAATCAAGCCGGCTTCGGCGCCCATCACGCCCGCGTCGCGGCGCAAGTATTCGTCAGCAATCACGAATTCTCGCGGGCGCTCGAAATGAGCCGACTGGCCCTCGCGGCGCAGCCTCGTCGCGCGTCCTATCTCTGGATCGCCGCCTATGCGGAGGCATACAACGGCAATCCGGAAGCCGCCGTGAATTTTGCGACATGGGCGGTGGGAGCGGACCCCCACAACGGCGCTTTCGCCGCATTTCTGGCCTCGCTCCTCATCGGTCTGCAACGATGGAGCGACGCGGCCGTCCTGCTCGAAAACATCGCGCCGCAACTCGCCGACTGCCCCGATCTGTGGCGCAGTCTGAAAATCGTCAGAGCCGCGCGGGGCGATCCGGCGGGGGCCGAACAGGCCGGCGAGATGGCGCAGTCATTCGAGGTCTAGTTTTCGATCGTCATATGGGGTCGAACGTCGTCCTCCGGCGAAGGCTCTCTGGACTTGACGCGCATATCGACCCAAACTGCAGCGCAAATCGATCCCCCGCCTTAGAGCGCTCGACCCTCCGGACCCTTCCTTGCCCCGCTCCGCGCATCCTCTCATCGTCGCCCGCGACCCGCTCGTCCCGCCGCCGGGGCTCGAGAGCGCCGTCGTCGCCATCGGCAATTTCGATGGATTGCATCGCGGCCATAGGGGCGTCATCGCCCGCGCGCAGGCGCTCGCGGAACGGCTCGGCAAGCCTTGCGCATTGCTCACCTTCGAGCCGCATCCGGCCGACTGCTTCGCGGGGGCCTCGGTCATCTTCCGCCTGACGCCGCCCGACGCAAAGGCCGCCTTGCTCGCTCGCCTCGGCCTGGACGGGATGATCATTCTCACATTCGACAAGGCCTTCGCGAGCCGTCCGCCGCAGGATTTCACCGAGGACATACTGTCGCGCCGGCTCGGCATTTCGGCGGCGGTGGCGGGCTATGATTTCTGCTTCGGCGCCAAGCGCGCCGGAAACCCGGATTTTCTGCGCGCCGAAGGCGAGCGGCTGGGGTTTTCGGTCGAGATCGTCGAGCGCATCACGCAGGACGAGTCGGGCAGTCTCGACGCTGTCTCCTCCACGGCGACGCGCGAGGCGCTCGCGGCCGGCGACGTCGAACTCGCGGCGAAGCTGCTCGGCCATCCCTATTTCGTCGAAGGCGTCGTGCTGCACGGCAAGAAGCTCGGCCGCACGCTCGGCTTTCCGACCGCCAATATCGAGCTCGACCCCTCCAATCGCCTGCGCCACGGCATCTACGCCGTGACGCTCGAGACAGACGGCGTCGTTCATGAGGGCGTCGCCAATTTCGGCCGCCGGCCGACCGTCGACAATGGCCCGCCGCTGCTCGAGGTCTTCGTCTTCGATTTCGACGGCGACCTCTATGGCAAGACGGTCGAGGTGGCTTTCATCGGCTTCGTCCGCGGCGAGGCGAAATTCCCCTCGCTCGATGCGCTCACGGCGCAAATGCGCGAGGACGCCGCGCGGGCGCGGGAGATTTTGGCCGCGCATCGCGGCGCTGACGGCCTCGCGCCCCCGCGGCGCGAAGAATAAGAGAGGCGGAGCCTTCCCATGAGCGGCAATTCGCCCGATGAGGCGGCGGCCGGGTCGCGCCGGCCGATCGCCGCGAGAGACAGCGGATTTGCTCGCTCGCTCGCGCGGCTCGCCTTGCGGACGTCGATTTCGCCGAACCAGATCTCGTCGGCGAGCGTTGGTTTCGCGGCGATCGGAGCCATGGCGCTGATCGCCGCTCCCGCCGCGCCGCTCCTCTATATCGTCGCGATTCTCGGCGTTCAGCTACGCCTGCTGTGCAATCTTCTCGACGGGATGGTGGCGGTCGAAGGCGGGCGCGGCTCGGCGCTCGGGCCGCTGTTCAACGAATTTCCCGACCGCATCGCCGACTCCCTTCTCATCGTGGCGCTCGGCTATGCGGCCGACGCCCCGTCGGTCGGCTGGGCGGCGGCGCTGCTCGCGGCGCTGACGGCCTATGTGCGGGCCTTCGGCGGCGCGCTCGGCCTGCCGCAGGATTTTCGCGGCCCCATGGCGAAGCAGCACCGCATGGCGGTCCTGACCGCGGCGTGCGCCATCGCACTGATCGAAGCCTACGCCCATGGCGCGAGTCACGCCCTGAGAATCGCGGTCTGGATCGTCGCGGCGGGCTCCCTGGCGACCTGCGTCGCCCGCACCATGGAGATCGCGCGGCGATTGCAGGAAAAATAAGGCGCTGCATATGATCGATCTGGCGTTGATCGGCTTGACGCGATTTCTGGTGGGCGGGCAGGCGCATTGGCGCGGCGCGGAGCCGAAGGACGGCCAGCGCATCTATTTCGCCAATCATTCGAGCCATCTCGATACGCTGCTCATCTGGGCGGCGCTCCCGAGCCGGCTTCGCGCACGCACGCATCCGGTCGCCGCCGCCGATTACTGGGACAGGGACCGGTTGCGACGCTACATTGCGAAAGACGTTTTGTGCGCCGTGCTCATCGATCGCTCGGCGCGGGAAAACGGCCGCGATCCGCTCGAGCCGCTGCGAGAGGCGCTCGGCGCGGGCGGCTCGCTCATCATCTTCCCGGAAGGCACGAGAAGCGACGCGGAGCTGCCCGGACCGTTCAAATCCGGGCTCTATCATCTCGCCGCGCAATTTCCGGCCGTGGAGCTCATTCCCGTCTATCTGAAAAATCCGGCGCGCGCTTTTCCGAAAGGCGCGCTGCTTCCCGTGCCGATCGCTTGCTCGGTCCATTTCGGCGGGCCCGTGCGGATCTCGTCCGGCGAGGACAAGTCGCAATTTCTCGACCGTGCGCGGCAGTCCGTCGTGGAGCTGGCGATATGACGGCAGACCAAAAACTCTATTGGCTGTTCGGCGGCGTCGTCGGCGTGCTGCTGTTCGCCTCCGCCCTCGGCCGGCTGTTCTCGCGGCGGGTCGCCTCCCCGACGCAGCGCGCGACGGTGGAGAACCTCAACGCCAGGATAAAGGCCTGGTGGGTGATGATCGCGATTTTCGCGGCGAGCTTTCTGCTCGGCAAGACGGCGACCCTGCTGCTGTTCGCGCTGACCTCCTTCTATACTTTGCGCGAATTCCTGTCGCTGACGCCGACGAAGCCGGCCGACAATCCGCCGCTCGCCGCCGCCTTCTATTTATTCCTGCCGCTGCAATATGTGCTGATCTGGAGCGACTGGTACGGGCTGTTCGCGATATCGATACCCGTCTACGCCTTCATCGTCGCGCCGAGCCTCGCGGCGCTCGGCGGTGAGACCGACGATTTCCTGTTGCGCATCGCGCGTATTCAGTGGGGGCTGATGCTCACGGTCTATTGCATCAGCCACGCGCCCGCGCTTCTCATTCTGCCCATCCCCGAGTTTCAGGGCCAGGGCTTCCTGCTGCTGTTCTTCCTCATCACCGTCGTACAATTCAGCGACGTGATGCAATATGTGTTCGGCAAGCTGTTCGGCCGCACGAAAATCGCCCCGCTGGTCAGCCCGTCCAAGACGCTGGAAGGCCTCGTCGGCGGCGGCCTGTCGGCGACGCTGCTCGGCGCGGCCTTGTTCTGGATCACGCCCTTCACCTTCTGGCAGGCGGGGGCGATGGCCTTCGTCATCGTCGCCATGGGCTTCTTGGGCGGCCTGTCGCTGTCGGCCGTCAAGCGCTCGATGGGCGTCAAGGACTGGGGCAATATGGTCGAGGGCCATGGCGGCGTGCTCGACCGGATGGATTCGGTCTGCTTTTCGGCGCCTGTGTTCTTCCATTTGACGCGCTATTTTTTCGCCGCCTGATCGGCGCGCGAGAAGAGATATGGGCCGACAGCCATCTGACAGGGACGAGCCCGCGTCACTATATTCCTCAGCGACCTTCTTCAACGGAGCCATGCTATGCCCCAAAACAACCAGCCGGAGGCCGAGGAGCCGCGAGGATCGGTGGAAATCATCCCGCCCCATGCCGAGACGCGATCCTCGTCCAGAATCTGGATCGCGACCGGCTCCCATCGCGTCAAGGTCGTGAAATTGGGGCCGCTCGGCAGCATTTTGCTGGCCTTCGGCTTCGCGCTGGCGCTGGCCCTGGGGTTCATCTTCCTGACCGGCGCCTTCCTCGTTCTCATTCCGGTTGTCGCCGTTCTGGGAGCGATCGCCTATCTGACCGGCGCCTCGGGCAATCCGTTCCGCCGCCTGCCGTAAGCTTCCGCTTCCCGGCGCGGCCTTCTCCTGCTATGTCGGGAGCCATGGTCCCGCGCCGCGCCATTCGAATTACCGGCCCGGCCCGCGCTCGAGGCTAAGTCTCGCGCGGCGTCCGGGTTTTCGCGCCCTGAAGCTTGGCGCCCTTCCGTCAAATCATCTATCACGCGAGGCTCGAGAGCGCTCTCCCGCTCGGCGCCGCGATTGCACTGGTTTCAACGAGATGAACGATCAGACCCCCAAAGGCCCCGATTATTCGAAGAGCCTCTATCTGCCGCAGACGGATTTCCCCATGCGCGCCGGCCTGCCCAAGCTCGAGCCGGAAATCCTCGCGCGCTGGGAGCGGATCGGCCTCTATGACAAATTGCGCGAGGCGTCCAAGGGGCGGCCGAAATTCGTGCTCCACGACGGCCCCCCTTACGCCAACGGCCATATCCACATCGGCCATGCGCTCAATAAGATCCTGCGGGCACGCCCGTCGGCATGGTGGCGGAAATGCTCGCCGCCGGGCTCAACTCAAATTGCGGCGGCCGCAATCACATAGCGCTCGACGTCGAGCGGCAGATCGCC
>PQAN01000110.1:0-203 GCA_003105285.1 Methylocystaceae bacterium | reverse complement strand
CGCGAACATGCGCTGGGTGAGAAGAATGTGCGCAAGAACGGACTGAAGGCTCTGGAGGAGCAGCTCGTCGCCTATGCTTCGCGAGAGGCGCATAATTGCGTGCGGCAGGCGATGGAGCTCGCCGGCCTCGGCGCCCGCCATTTGCGGCTCATCGAGTCGGACGGGGCCCGCTCGCTGCGCGTGGACGAACTGCGCCGCGCCAT
>PQAN01000109.1 GCA_003105285.1 Methylocystaceae bacterium | reverse complement strand
TTCGCTTCGACGCGCGCCAGCTCCTTGCGCGACGCCCTCGCTTCGATGAAATCCCGTGGACACAGATCGCGAGCGCCCGACAGTAAGCGCGCCCCATCCGTCTCCATTTTGGCGAGGATAGCCAATTCGCCGACATAAAAGGCAAATTCGCATCTCTGGTCGTTCGTCGTCGCGGCCGATGCGACGCTCGCGAAAGGCTTCGAGCCCAGATAGAGCTCGATCAGCGGGTAAGGCCACACGTCGCGCGCTATCGCCTTGCTCCAAGTGGCCAGCTCCGGTCGGCCGTCCTGCCCCGAATTCGCCCTGGCGAGATAGAGCCATAAAGCGATATAGCTCCGATGGCCGCCGCCGATGAGCGCGGCGCGCCAGAAATCCTCGCTCGCGGCGCGATAGTCCTGCTTCTCGAAATAGAGCCGTCCGCGCGAGAAATAGGCTTCGGCGTTCTTCGGATCGATGCGGATGGCCTCGCCGTAGCGCACGACGGCGCCGGCTGCGTCGTCCTTCTCCACGAGGATGCGCGCGTCGAGATCATAGGCCGTCGAAAGATCTGGCCGCGCGCGGAGCGCGCGCTCCGCATCCTGCGTCGCGCCCTCGAGATCGCCGGAGTCGAGTCTGGCGCCGCCGCGCGCCGCCAGCAGGGAGACATTGCCGGGATCGAGCGTGAGCGCTTGGTCTAAGGCGGGGAGGGCGCGGGTGTAATCGTGCCGGACGGCGTAGATGAGCGCGCGCATGGCATGCGCGCTGGCGTCGTTCGGATAGAGCTCCACAGCGCGGTCGAGATCGGCCAGCGCGCGGTCGTAGTCCTGCATTATGCGATAAGTCTCGGCGCGCGCCTGATAAGCGACGAGCAGATCGGGAACATAGCCGAAAGCGGCGTCGAAATTGGCGATGGCGAGATCGAGCGAGCCTATGGCGGCGCGCCACATTCCGCTCGCCACCAGCGTCGATGCGACCGCATGGCGAAATCCGAGAACGCCCCAATAGCCGCCGCCGGCGACCGCGACGCCGACGGCGACGCCGATCATGCCCGCCGCGAGCCGCCGACGGGAGGCAAAAGCTGCGAGACTCCGCGCGAGACTCGCCCGGTCGCGGAACAGAGCCGCGAATTCGTCGCCCGCGACGCCCCAGCCGAGCGCGACGACGAACGCGCCGAGCGCCGCGCCGATCAGGGGCTGCATCGGCTCCGCGCCCGAGGCCCTGGCGACGAAGCCGACAGCGATGAGCGCCAGTCCCGCCAATGTCAGAAGCGCGCCGAAAAGGAGGCCGGTCGTCGCGGAAAAGACGAGACGGTCCAGCAAGACGGGCGAGAGGCGCGCGAGCCAGGGTCGATCGGACTCGCTTTCCACGCCGAGATCTCGCCGGCAGATCGAGACGGAGCGCAGAGCGACGCAGATGGTCGCGATCACGGCGAGAAGATAAGAGGCGGCGAGCAGCGTCGGCGCCGAGACGGACAGAAGGCCGGCCAAGACGTTCACGAGCGGTAAGGAGAGCGGCAGAATCTCGCCGAGGAACATCG
The DNA here is from genome assembly GCA_003105285.1 of Methylocystaceae bacterium. GTDB lineage: Bacteria > Pseudomonadota > Alphaproteobacteria > Rhizobiales > Beijerinckiaceae > Methylosinus. Next base: position 1,421 of record PQAN01000109.1, on the reverse strand, counting down.
GCAGATCGTAGAGGCCGTGCAGCGCCGCGCAGGCGAGCCAAGCGCCGAGGATAGCGCCCGTGCGGCGCGACGCATTCGTCTCCGCTCTGGCGAGGCCGAGGCCCATGATCAGGCCGAGAAAGGCGTGCATGGGAACCGACGATATGGCGCGGGTGAGCGCGATGGATTTCCATTGGTCGGAAGCGCGCAGCACATAGCTCACATTCTCGATGAGCGCGAAGCCGAGCCCGACGCCGGCGCAGGCTAGGATGAGATCCGCCCGGCCGCGCCTGCGAAAATGCGGCATGACGATGAAGCAGCAGGCGAGCAGCTTGCCGCCCTCCTCGGAGAGGCCCGCGAAGACGAAGGCCCGCACGAAGAAGAAGCCCGCGCCATCGAATGCCTCTCGCGCGACCGGCTCGAGCAGGCTGAAGGTGAGCGGGAGGAACGCGATCATCGCGCCGCTCGCGACCGCGACCGTCAGCAGGTTCGGGGACAGGCGCCGGCGTCCGATGCGCAGAAGCATCAGGAAAATGAGCGCGCCAGGAACGAGCGACGCGACGAGCGCGCCGAACCGCCAAAAGGACAAGTCGACCATCTGAACTCCGTTCGTTCAGCCGGACTTTCGGATTTGAAAGCTGACGATTGACAATATGAGGGCGGCGACCATGATCAGCGCACCGATCGCCGCGCCGGGGAGGGAGACGCCGCCGGCCTTGACGATCGTCGCGCGCGCCTCCTCCTCCGAGAGGCCGCGACCCCGAATCTCCGCGATCGTCCGCTGGGCGCAAAGAACATAGATTCGCGGGCCCATGCCACCCATGACGGCGAGCGCGACGGGCAGCGCCTTCGAGAGCGCGTCGGAATGAAAGACGAAGGAGACAATGACAGGCGCGATCGTCAGCGCGGCGGCGGTCAGATACATTTTCCGATAGAGGAACCAGACGATCGGAGCGAGGACGCTCGCCCAATGCAGCGGCTCGCGTCCGCCGCTTCCCTCGCATTGCGCCCGCCACAGCCGCAGGAAGAAGTCGGCCTCCGAGCCGACGAAGAGCTTCAAATCCGCTTCGAGACGCAAATCATCGGGTCCAGGCATAGGACCTCCCCTGGACGATCTCTGCAATTGTTGTTCGTCGAGCGCCGCCGCCGAGATCAAATACAGCGATATCTATACGAGCGCCCGTCGCGATTGGCAAACGGGCCTTTATTCTCCGACGAGGCCACTACACCATCCCATTCAGCGAATTTTTTGGGCCGATTTCTATATAGACGCATGAAGAGGAGCTTCGTCGACATTGACTACAATGCCGCCTCGAAAAGGCGCTCGATCTCGCAAAAGCAGCCGGAGCCGCTCCTCTGCGCCGGGCGGGTGCGGATCGCTGGATAGCGACGCGGCGCGCTCGCGCAGGAGATCGGGCACGCGCAACGCCCTCGGTCACTAG
>PQAN01000108.1 GCA_003105285.1 Methylocystaceae bacterium | reverse complement strand
ATTGCTGGCCATGAAGTTGACGCTGTCGGTCAGGTCCTTCCACGTGCCGGCGACGCCGCGCACCTGCGCCTGGCCGCCGAGCCGGCCTTCGGTGCCGACCTCGCGCGCGACGCGCGTCACCTCGGAGGCGAAGGCGTTGAGCTGGTCCACCATCGTGTTGATGGTGTTCTTCAGCTCGAGGATCTCGCCCTTCACGTCGACGGTGATCTTGCGCGAGAGGTCGCCGCGCGCCACGGCCGTCGTCACCTCCGCGATGTTGCGCACCTGGCCGGTCAGGTTGCCGGCCATCGAATTGACGCTGTCGGTCAAATCCTTCCATGTGCCCGCAACGCCCGGCACCTGCGCCTGGCCGCCGAGCCGGCCTTCGGTTCCGACCTCGCGCGCGACGCGCGTCACTTCGGACGTGCAGGTTCTCAGCCGCTCGATCATCGCATTCACGATATTCGCGGATCGTAGAAACTCGCCTCTCAGCGGGCGTCCATCGATTTCGAGCGGGACAGGCCGTTGCAAATCGCCTTTGGCGACCGCCGCGACAGTGGCGGTGATCGATGTCGTGGGCCAGAGCAAGTCCTCGACCAGATGGTTGAGCGACATTTCTATCTGGCCCCATCCGCCGCTAGAGCGGTCGAAGCGGACACGCGTCTTCATATCGCCGCGATGGCCGATGGCTCGCTCGAGCTGCCGGATCTGCTGCGTGACCTGCTGATTGGCGGCGGCGATCGCATTGAACGCGTCGGCGACCTTCCCCGAAACTCCGGTGTAATCGCTCGCGAGCCTCACCGAAAAGTCGCCAGCGAGCACAGCCTGAAGCGCTTCGAGCAAATCCCTTCCGTCGAGGCTCGAATGAGCCTCGTAGATGTCGACTCCGTGCGGTGCGGCGCTCTCTTCCCCTGGGAGCGGCGACGCGGCTTCGACCGGCAAAAGCTTCGGCTTTTCTCGACGTGTCCTCGACATGGCTTTACTCGCGCTGTTCAGAAGAGCTCTGGCTGAAACGTCCGATCGGTCGAGCGCCGACGGACGGCCTCGCAACCGTCGGCGCGCCGCCGGAGCGGCGCGTGCGGGTTCATTGCAGTTCGTCCGAGTTCGATGACGCGACGTCCGCAGGCGGCCTACGAAAGTCGATGCCGTATTTCTGCACCTTCGAATAGAGTTGCTGGCGATGGATGCCGAGCCGGCGAGCGGCTTCGGCTCGATTGCCTGCGGTCTCCTGGAGCGCGCGCGTGATCATATAGATCTCGAGCTGCGTGATCGCCCTCGGAAGGTCGCCGTGCGCCCAGTCCGATGGCGTCAGGGCGGGAGCCGAGGCGGCGGTCAAGAAATCGAAATCGGAGGCGGCGAGCGCATCGCTGCGGCAGAGGATCGCGGCGCGTTCGATGGCGTTCTTCAACTCCCGTACATTCCCGGGCCAGGGATAGGCCATCAGGCGCGCCGCCGCCTCGGCCGTCAATTGCTTCGGCGGGTCGGTGACCCCATGCAGGAAATGCTCGGCGAGCGGGACGATGTCGGCGAGCCGGTCTCGCAACGGCGCGAGATGGATCGGCACGACGTTCAGCCGATAGAAGAGATCTTCCCGAAAGCGTCCCGCCTGGACGGCCGCCGTCAAGTCTCTGTTCGTCGCGGCGAGCACGCGCACGTCGACGCTGACCGGGCGTCCGCCGACCGGCGTGACAACCCGCTCCTGGAGCGCTCTCAGTATCTTTGCCTGCATCGCGCTTTCCATGTCGCCGACCTCGTCGAGAAACAATGTTCCCTGRTCSGCGTCGCGAAAGGCYCCGCTTCGYTCGGCGACCGCGCCGGTGAAMGCGCCGCGCGCATGTCCGAAGAGTTCGCTCTCGAGCAGTTCGGCGGGGATCGCCGCGCAATTCACGGCGACGAAAGGACCGGAACTGCGCCGTCCGTRCCGATGGATGGCGCGGGCGACGAGTTCCTTTCCGCTTCCCGTTTCGCCGGTGATCATCACCGTGACGTCGCTGTCGGCGACGAGACCGATCGTCTTTTCGACCGCGCGGACGGCGCTGCTCGGTCCGATCAGGTCCTGGTCGCCATGACCGCGAGACTCCGTTGTCGCGATCTCGCCGACGGCGCGGGAGTGCAGCATCCTCGAGATCAACGACTCGAGGTCGTCGCGTCGGATGGGCTTGGTCAGATGGTCGAAGGCGCCGAGGCGCATCGCTTCGATCGTGTTGGCGGAGGTGGCGTATCCCGTCAGGATCGCGATCGGCGGCGCGTCGATGCGATCGGCGCGCAGCCGCCGAAGGATTTCGAGACCGTCCATCTCCGGCATCCGGAGATCGAGGAGGATCGCGTCGATCTGCTCCTTTCTCAAAATATCGAGCGCAATGCGCCCGCTGCCGGCCTGGATCGTGCGATGCCCCAGGTCGATGAGCGCTCGAGCGAGACTGTTCCGCACACTGTCGTCGTCTTCGATGATCATGACAGTGGTCATCGCGGCTCCAGAATTTTGCGGCGACGGTCGAGGCTCTACGATCGTCGGAGGACGCGACGACGCTGTCTGTCGCCGATCCGCGTCCTCCGGATCGAGAAGGTTCGACCCGCCTTTCGACCAATCCGCCGTCCGGCGGAGACATGGATTGTGGTCACATGGCCGACAAGAGAGAGCATCCCAATGCGTCAGCGTTTGGGCGACGGCTGCGATGAACCGGATATATCGCGATCCGCGAGCGACGCGACGGCCGCTTTCTGGTTCGCCGGGACGTGAGCATGGCGCTCCGGCCCGTTCGGAAAGCGAGTCGGCTACGTGCGCGAACGCGTTCGCCACGAGAACCATCGCGTGATGAGTCCACAGCCATCGTCGACTTGTCAATCAAATCGTGCGCATCGACTCTCCTCACGCGGCGTGTGTCCGCGAAAGCGACAGATCATCTGTCCGGATTGCAGACATAAGGCGCTCCGACTGTCATCACAAACAATTGATATTATGTAGATAATGAGATGGCGCCTCGATTGCGTTCGAGGTCGGCGAGAGTCGGTCCGCGAGGAGAATTCGGGGCAACGCCGCGCATATGCTGCGGAACGAAGCGTAACGTCGTCTAGGTAAGGACAATGGCCGCATGATTTCATTCACGCGACACACGCGTCTCACCGAGCTCGTTTCAGACGAGACGCTCTCGGGCGTCTCTCCATCCGCGCGGCACCATCGGCTTCTGGCGAGCTATCAGTGGATCGTGGAGCGGCGCGGCTCGGCAGCCGTAAGGCGGCTGATCATTTCCGATCTTCGTTCCTTCCTCGAGATCGGAGCGTGGACGCGCGCCGCGGACGCCTTGGTCGTCTTGCGGCTTTTTCGCGCCGCCTATCCGGAGCATGAGCGTCCGAATGCGCCCGCCGGGCGCTGCCGATATTGAGCGTTCGCATTGCGAGCGATCTCGCGAACGCCGCCGTCGATAGCGCCGCGTCGCCTGCAATCTAAAGGAAACAGCCCGACTCGTCGGTTGAAATTGCGACAAAGCTTTCAGGACTATCACGTTCACTGCAGGAGATAATCATGAGCAGGCTCGTCATCGTATCCAATCGCGTCGCCGATCCGAACCAGGTCCATGGCGGACTCGACGTCTGCGTGCTGGACGCTCTTCGAAAACGCGGCGGCGTATGGTTCGGATGGAACGGCGAGATCGCTTCGAAAGAATCCTGTCTCGAGGTCGGCTACGCGAAACTCGACAGACTGACGTTCGTCACCACGCCGCTCGTCGAGCGCGATTATGACGAATATTATCTCGGCTTCGCCAACGCCGCGCTCTGGCCGGTCCACCATTACCGGCTCGATCTCGCGCGTTTCACGCCGGAGAGCGTCGAGGGCTATCGGCGCGTCAACGAACGCTTCGCCGAAATGCTCGCGCCGTTGCTCAGACGCGACGACATCGTCTGGGTGCAGGACTACCACCTGATCCCGCTCGGCGCAGCGCTGCGGGCGCGCGGCGTCGCCAACCGGATCGGGTTTTTTCTTCATATTCCGTTCCCCCCTCCGGAGGTCTTCGTCGCCACTCCCGAGCACGAGTGGCTGATGCGCGCCTATGCCGAATACGACCTCGTCGGCTTCCAGACGAAAACCGACCATCTCAATTTTTGCCGCTTCGTGACCGAATGCATGGGTGGCAGGATCGTTTCGACCGATATGCTGCAGGTCGCGGGAAAAGTGTTTTCCGCTGGATTCTTCCCGGTCGGGATCGATGTCGATTCCTTCGCCGCCATGGCCGACAGTCCGGACGCCGCCCGACACATTCGGCGAATGCGGAAGACGAGCGCGCCGCGCATTCGAGTCATCGGTGTCGATCGCCTGGACTACACCAAGGGTCTGCCCGACAGGTTGCGTTCATTCAAACGCCTGCTGGAGCTCTATCCCGAGAACCGCAAGCGAGCCGCGCTCTTGCAGATCGCGCCGCCGACGCGCGAGGACGTGCAGGCCTACGCCGAGATACGCCGCGAGCTCGAAGGCCTCTCGGGCGAGATCAACGGGGAGTTGGGTGATTTCGACTGGACGCCGGTTCACTATATTCATCGGCGTCTCTCTCGCGAGACGCTCGCTGCGCTCTATCGCGCGAGTCGTGTCGGACTCGTCACGCCATTGCGGGACGGGATGAACCTCGTCGCCAAGGAATATGTGGCGGCTCAAGACGGGACGAATCCGGGAGTGCTGGTATTGTCGCGCTTCGCCGGCGCCGCCGAGGATCTCGAAGAGGCGCTGATCGTCAATCCATATGATGTCGACGACGTCGCTCATGCGACGCAAAGAGCGATCGCCATGCCGCTCGTGGAGCGCATCGATCGCCACCGCGCTCTACTCACGCGTCTGCGCGCGCGTGACGCCCGCAACTGGACGAGAGAGTTCTTGCAGGCGCTCGATGCGAGCCGGATGGCGGTCGCGGCGTGAACCCGCTCATTCGGATGACGACAGCGGCCGCGCGATCGATTCGAGCGGCTTGCGCTCCGCCGCGACGCCCCATGCGAGTTCGACCACGGCTGCGACGAGCATCAGCGCCGATCCGATGAGATAGCCGCCGAACACGCTCATGCGCGATCCCGTTTCGATCAGGCTGCCGAGCAGGAGAGGCGCTCCGGCGCCGCCGACCGCCGTGCCGATCGCATAGGAGACCGCGATCGCCAGCGCGCGGATTTCGACCGGGAAAATCTCGCTGACGGTGAGATAGGCCGCGCCGGCCGCGGGAGAGGCGAAGAAGAAGATCAGCGTCCAGGCGAGCATCTGCTGGCCGACGTCGAGCCGCTCTTGCGCGAACAACAGCCCGCCGCTGGCGAGCAGCAGCGCGGACGTGGCATAGGTGAAAGCGATCATCGGCTTTCGGCCGATCGTGTCGAAGAGGCGGCCGAGCAGCACGGGGCCGAGCACATTGGCGAGCGCGAACGGCAGCATGCGCCATCCGACGTCTTGCGCAGGAACCTGATAGAACCGCGTGAGGACCAGCGCATAGGTGAAGAAGATTGCATTGTAGAAGAACGCCTGCGCCGCCATGAGCGTCAGCGCGACGAACGCTCTTGTGCGGTAGGTGACGAAAATCGTACGGAACACGTCGCGCAGGGGCGTGTGCGTTCGCGGATGCAGCCGCATCGGCTCCAGCCCGGTGGCGTCTTCGAATGAGGCGTGATGGGCGCGCAATCGAGCTTCGATCCCGTCGACGATGCATTCGGCTTCCGCCTCCCGTCCATGGATAACGAGCCAGCGCGGGCTTTCGGGAATCCATGTCCTGAGAAAAAAGATCACGACGCCGAGCGCGGCGCCGATCAGAAAGGCGAGCCGCCAGCCGATTTCGGGAGAAAAATACGCAGGATCGAGCAGGAAGATCGAGCTCGCCGCGCCGAGCGCTCCGCCGATCCAGAACGAGCCGTTGACGACGAGATCGGTCCAACCTCGATAGCGCGCCGGGATCATTTCTTGAATAGTGGAATTCACGGCGCTGTATTCGCCGCCTATTCCTGCTCCCGTCAGGAAGCGAAAGACGCAGAAGCTCGCGAGATTCCAAGAGAAAGCGGTCGCCGCCGCGGAGACGAGATAGAGGCCGAGCGTGATAAAGAACAGCAATTTTCGGCCGAAGCGATCGGTCAGCCAACCGAACAGGAGAGCGCCGAGCACTGCGCCCGCGAGATAGGCGCTCGACGCCAGACCGATTTCCGACGCCGTGAAATGCAGCGTCGGACTTGCTTCGAGCGCTCCCGCCATCGAGCCCGCGAGCGTCACTTCGAGCCCGTCGAGCACCCAGGTGACGCCGAGCGCGACGACGACGAGAGTGTGAAATCGGCCCCACGGCAGCCGATCGAGACGCGCGGGAACCCGGGTTTCGAGAACGTTGTTCTCGACGGCTCCTATTTCAGATCTGCGCATCACGCGCTCCTCCTCTTCGAGCGCACGCCAGCCTTGCTCAGGCAATCGAATCGCTTCCATACGCTGTTCCAATGACCGAAGCGCTCCGGCGGCGCGCGCCATCGCACATTCTCGACCGTGAAGAAATGCAGCGCCTCCAGAAACCGCCGGTCATCCTCGGCTTTGCGTCCACGTCGAGGAAGGCAAGCGCGAAACACAGCGATCGCATGCGGCCAGTCGTCTTCATCCATTCTCGTCGACATCGTTACCGGCCTCCGATTTGATCGGAGGTCTATGAATCACATCAGTTCCAGCCTAGCATTACAGTTGCTTTT
>PQAN01000107.1 GCA_003105285.1 Methylocystaceae bacterium | reverse complement strand
GCGATGCAGGGCCGCACGACCTTCATCATCGCGCATCGCTTGGCGACGGTGCGCCACGCCGACCGCATTCTGGTGTTCGAGCACGGCCAGATCGTCGAGAGTGGGACATTCGACGAATTGGTGGCGAAAGGCGGCCGCTTCGAATCGCTCGCCAGCGCGCAATTCATCAATGGCGGCGGCGCGATGGCGCTGGAGGGCATGACGGCCGAGACGGCCGGATGACGCTCGCCTCGAAGGCGAACCGTCATATCCTCGGCCGTCGCGCGGCGTCTTACGACGTGGCGCGCCTCGGCCTGCAAAAGAAGCAATGAATGAGGCCGCTCACTCGTGAGGAACGATGGCGTAGGTCGTCGTGTAAGGCTCCACTCGGAGCGAGGCATTGGCGAGAACGCCGATCTTCGCGGTCGGCGCCTGCAGCAATTCGCCGTTTGCGCCGCGGCGGACATTATACTGCCATGCCGTAATGTCGCCCTTCTGGGCGATCGCATGCGCGACCGCCCCCGCATCGGCGCCGCCGATCGCTTCGAGTTCAGCGTCGGAAAGTCCGATGACGATCTCGTCCTTCACGGTAATCACCTTGAACAGCTTCATTTTCGTCTCCTGCGCCGACGCGCCTCGCGCCGCCGCTATCGCCAAGCCGACCAAGATCGCAGACTTCACAATCATATTGCGAGAAAACATTCGGATGTCCTTCGAGGTTATCGATTCCCCGACCGGCGCTCGACAGCGCCGGCGAACGCCGCTGGCCAGTACGGCGCGCTGACGCGCATTGTCTCAATAGCATGCGAATTTTCCGCCTCCGGCGCGGCGGCGCCGCCGCTTTCGGCGTCGCGCGGACGCTCATCGCAGCCGTGCGGAGTAATTCGAGGCGTTGAGCCTCCCGGCGCAGGCCTTGCGCGCATAAGTGACGAGATGCTTGGCGAGGATGCCGACGCTGATGACGTCTTCGATGCGCCCTGCCTTGATCCGCGGCCAGGCGTAGGCCCAGAACACGCGACGATAGTCGGCGACGACGCCGAGCTTCCAGCAGATCTTGAAAAGCATCACGAAGCCGCGTCGCACATTTTTCGGCGTCACCTGACCCGGCGGCCGCGGGCGCGGGCGACGGTTGGGAAACGTGTGCTGCGTGAGGATTTCATAACGCGCGAAAAGGCGGGCGGGGTCATAGGCGTGACGCAGGCAATTACGCCATGTCTCCACCGTCTCTTCGTAAGGCCGCTTGAAAACCACATTGGACTCGCGGCCTTCGTCGTTACAGAGTCGCCCTTCCTTCTCCAGGCGATCCCATAGCGGCGTCTTGGGCAAGGCCTGCAAGAGATTGATCGTCAGCATCGGAATATGCGACTGCTCGATGAAGTCGATGATTCGCTGTTGCGTCTGAGGGCCGTCCATATCGAGGCCGACGATGATGCCGGCTACGACCTCCATTCCATGCGCATTGAGTCGCCGCACCGCTTCGAGAAGCGGCAACGACATGTTCTGTTCCTTGTCTATTGAAAGGAGCGCGTCCTCCTCCGGAGTCTCGACGCCGACGAAGATCGTCGTGAAGCAGGCGAGGCGAAGCTGCGCGAGCAGATCGTCGTATCTCGCGATGTTGAGCGTCGCCTCGAAAGCGAAGGAGAGCGGGAAGGAATGCTTCTCCTGCCATTCGACGAGGACCGGCAGAAGCTCCCGCAACGCGCGGCGGTTGGCGATCAGATTGTCGTCGACGAAATAGACCGACGTCGTCAGCCCGCAGGCGCGCAGCTTATCGAGTTCGGCGACGATGCGCTGCGGCGACTTCAGTCTCGGCACGCGGCCATAGAGGGCGGGAATATCGCAGAATTCGCAACGATAAGGGCAGCCGCTCGAGAACTGGATCGAGCCGATGAAGTAATTTTCGAAGCTCACCAGCTCATAAGCGGGGATAGGCAGATCCTCCAGCGGCGTTCGCTCATGCGTCTCGAAGACGATCTGCCTTGCGGGTCGCGCGCAGTCTCGCGCGAGACGAGCGAAAAGCGCGCTCGTGGCGTCGCCGATCTCGCCGATGTGAAGATAGTCGAAATCCGGATAGAGTTCGGGGCAGGCCGAGACCGACGGTCCGCCGAGCACGGCCGGCTTGCCGTATTTCTGCGCGCGGCGGCGAATGTCGTCGATCTGCCGGCGCTGCACATGCATGCCCGAGACGAAAACCGCCTCCGCCCATTTGAAGTCGCCGCGCCCGGCGCGCGAAATGTTCTCGTCGACGAAGCGGACTTCCCAGCCGTCCGGGAGCGACGCGGCGATGACGAGAAGCCCCTGCGGCGGCATGAAGGCGCGCAACGCGCCGGTGATGTCATAGGCGTATTCGAGCGATCCGAGGGAAGGCTCGTAGCGCGGAAAGACGCATAGAACGCGTCGCGGCTGGCCGGCGGGAGTCGACTCCGGCCGAGCCGCGCCCGCAGGCGTAGAGACGAGATGCGCAACAGCATTGTCGAGCATGTCACTCAAATGCTTGGCGACGGACGCGCGGATCGAAAGTCGGGCCGAGCGCGCGTCAAGTCGGAAACGGCGCCGGGTCGATCTCCATCGACGCGCCCAGCATAACGAATCCGGAGAAGATCGCAACGGACGGGAAGACGAACAACGTCATCGGTCCGCGCCTGAGCAAGCTCCCCGCCGGGCCGATCGAATCGCCGCCGGCCTCTAGAGTCTTTCCGTGTTTC